>JAYTMU010000027.1:0-15570 GCA_043728195.1 Bdellovibrionales bacterium | reverse complement strand
CGTTTACCCGGCGGACGCAATACTGTTTCGGAGTACTGGACTTCTCTTTTAAAGGGAGAAAATTTTTTAGAACCTATTCCCAAAGATCGATTCGACATTGATTCGTTTTATTTTCCCGATCGACGACCTGGCAGCATCATCTCGAAGATGGGTGGATTTGTTACGGATTATAAAAAATTTGATCCGCTGTTTTTTGGAATTTCTCCCAAAGAAGCGGCGGCGATGGACCCTCAACAGCGCCTTCTTTTGGAATGTACATGGGAAGCGTTTGAGGATGCCGGCCTCAAGATCGACGAATTTCATAATTCACAAATTGGCGTTTACATGGGCGTTTCAGCCAGCGAGTACGGTTTAATTCAGCAAAGTTTTTTAGGGCGGGAGAATATTAATTCCAAAACTAACGCGGGCGTCGCCATGTCCATCACAGCTAACAGAATATCCTATTTGTTTGGTTTTAAAGGCCCTAGCTACGCCATTGATACGGCCTGCTCTTCATTTTTTTCAGCTTTGCATGTGGCTTACGTTGATCTTAAACGAGGCCGCATTCCCATGGCTCTTGTGGGTGGATCAAATTCTCAGATTAATCCAGAGTCCTATATTGGTTTTACTCGCGGTGAATTTCTATCACCGGATTCTGCTTGTAAAACTTTTGATATTTCCGCCAATGGCTACGTCCGCAGTGAAGGTGCCGGAACTTTTTTACTTAAGCCGTATAAAAAAGCATTGGCTGACGGTGACCCAATTTACGCTTTGATTCATGGAAGTTTTGTCAACCAAGATGGCCGAAGCGACGGTATGTCCGCTCCAAGTTTAGAATCTCAAAAACAGATGTTAGAGTCTGCTTACAGCGAAGCTTCTATCGATAAATCAAAAGTACTCTACGTCGAGGCCCACGGGACAGGCACCCAGGCGGGGGATCTAGCGGAAGCAACCGCCTTGGGCGAAGTTTTGGGTGTGGCGCGCTCGCCAGAAAATCCGCTGTTTGTGGGTTCATGCAAATCAAACTTAGGACACATGGAAACTGCGTCAGGTATCGCGAGCCTAGCCAAGGCCATGATGGTGGCAAGGACAAAATTAATACCTCCCAATTTGCATTTTAATACCGCCAACCCGAAACTCAAATTGTCAGAGAGAAATTTAAAAGTTCCGCAAGAAGTCACCCCACTTAAAACTCAATCGGATGATTTTTTCATCGGAATGAGTTCCTTCGGTTTTGGTGGATCAAATGCTCACCTTGCATTGGGGCCGGCTCCTGTTCAAAAATCAGATGAAAAGACAATGTATTCAGATCCTTGTTTTAGAAAAGAACCTTTTGTTTTTATTTCCGGAAAATCAGAGCAAGGTTTAAAAAAACAAGCAGAAAAGTATCTTAGTGCGATTGCTGAAAATCCAAGTGTCACGCTAGAAAAATGGGGAGCTGCTACCCTTGCTAAGCGATCAGTCTTAAATTTAAATTTAGCAGTTTGGGCCCCGTCAACCCTGGAGTTACAGAAAAATTTAAAAGATTATTTACTGCGGGGATCAAATTCGCAATCAAGCCTGACATCTAGAACCCCAGCTAAAAAATCAAAAATCTGCTTTGTTTATTCGGGAATGGGAACCCAGTGGTGGGGCATGGGCCGAAAACTAATTAACGAAGACTCTAAATTCAGTACTAAAATACGGGAAGTCAGCGACCTTTTAACCAAACACGGTTGGACTTCAGTCAAAAAAAGAAGTTTGCTTGAGGAGCTTCAGCAAGATGAAAGCAGCAGCGAAATTCATGCAACTGCTACTTCCCAAGTAGCTATATTTGCCATTCAAGTGGCCCTGACTAAGAAACTAAAAAAGTGGGGAATAGCTCCAGATTTTGTTTTAGGTCATAGTGTCGGAGAAGTCGCTGCAAGTTACGCCAGTGGCGCTCTGTCTTTAGATCAGGCCTGCTTTTTAATTGCCAACCGTAGTCAAGTTCAAGCGCTTTCAGAGGGTCTGGGCTCTATGCTTGCCGTTGAACTTAGCGAAGAAAGTGCAAAAACTTTATGTCAAAAATATAATAATAAAATTAATCTGGCAGCTTTAAATTCGAAGGATTCTTTAGTTCTTTCCGGTGATCAAGAAATTTTAAAAGTGATTTCGCAAGAGCTTTCTGAAAAAAATATTTTTAATCGAACCTTAGAAGTTCGAGTCCCTTTTCATAGCTACCGCATGGAAGAAAATAAAGATGTATTTCTAAAACGAATTTCGCAATTAAAAATTTCGACGGAAGCTGGAAACTCTTCGGTAATACAAATTTCAACAGTTTCTGGAAAAATTCAAAACCCTGCAGAGCTTACGCCTGATTATTGGTATCGCAATATGCGTGAGCCTGTTCGGTTTGAACAGGCTCTTCAGACTGCGAACCAGGATCATAACTGTTTATTTATTGAAATTGGCGCCCACCCAGCTCTTTCTCAACACATTGAAAAAACTTTTCCTAATGCAATTTCACTTTCGACTTTAAATAAAAAGAAAGATGATTTTCGCTGCCTTTCTGAACTTATTTTTCGAGCCCACAGCAGCCTAATACCTTTTAAAATGGAAGCCGTGGTTGGTCAGGTTCAGCAGTGGAGCTTTTTACCTTTTCAAGCATTTGATAAACAAGAATATTGGATAGAATCCGATGAATTTTATGCGCAAAGGATTGGTAAAAAACCCCATCCATTTATCAGCGAGTGGTCTGCTGGACAGCCAGGTTATGATGCTGATACCAATTTTAAGGTGGTGCTGGATCCGCGAAAGTGGTATTTTTTAAAAGATCACAAAGTTCAAGAAGAATTTGTCATTCCAGGCGCTTTGTCTCTAGAGCTTTCAATTGCTGCTGCAAATTTACTTTCGCAAACTCAGGAAAGAACGGCAGACAAAAAAAATGTTTCGATGGAAGCTAAACCAGTTCACCTTCGTTCCGTCGACTTCGAGAAAATGATTTTTATTGATGATGTTGAAAAAGCTGTTCAGCTTAATCTGAATTTGTCGCCGTTTACGGGGCGTTACGCTCTTGTGTCTAATCAAGAAAAAACGATATTTGTGCACGGTGAAATTGCCAAGCAAGGTCTCGGTAAGAAACTGAATTTAGGCTCGTTGGATGTCATTAAATCC
The DNA here is from genome assembly GCA_043728195.1 of Bdellovibrionales bacterium. Lineage (GTDB taxonomy): Bacteria > Bdellovibrionota > Bdellovibrionia > Bdellovibrionales > Bdellovibrionaceae > Pseudobdellovibrio. The sequence continues at coordinate 12,456 of JAYTMU010000027.1, read as the reverse complement.
CGACTTAAAATGCATCAAGAATTAGTGGCGGCCTATGAACTACTTGGCAAGTCAGGTCTTGATTACGGGCCAACCTTTAGATCAATGACGGAAGCCTATTCTAGTTCTGAAGAATGTCTTGTAAAAATTGAACTGCACCAAGACTTACATTCAGAGTATGAAAAATTTTACGTTCATCCGGTAGTTCTTGATAATGCGTTTCAGTCAGTTTTATTGACTTTAGATGCGACAAGCCAAGACCGACTTCCGATTTATATTCCGTCATTCGTTCAGGATTTTTACTTTCACTGTCGGCCAAAATCTGGAAATGTATGGGCTTACTTGAAAATCAATCGACATGATCAAGAAAATATTGTGGCTGATGTATGCTTATTGGATGAATTGGGAAATGAGTTCATTACCATCTGCGGTTTGGTCCTTCAGTATATCAAAGGCTCAGCAGATCAACCCTTGGATGATATGCTCTACACAGAAAAATATATTGAAAAAACAAGTTTTTATCTGCAAACAATAGATCCTGTTTTTCATAACAAAACTAAATTGGATCTAAAGGCATTTGAGGATTCGTTACGCGAAAGTAAATTTCTTCGTGATCTAGAATTTCATGATTTACAACCCGATCATGATTTAGACCACCTGGCCCTGCTTTCTATGACCACAGCATTTATTAAGTTAGGACTGCCAAATGTCAAAGGCTCTATTTGGAAACTTGAAGACGTTTTGGGCCTGTGCAGTCAGCAGACTTCGATTCAAAAAACAGCAGAGCTTTTTCTTTTTTCATTGTGTGAAAACAGTTTTTTAAAACTCGAAAGCTTAGCGGATGAAAAAAATAAAGTCTATTCGGTCCAACGTGTGGTGACATTTGACGAACTTGAGAACCACATCAAAATAGTAGAGGGTCACGCAAAGAGAATTCCGGGAAGAATCAGGTTCCCAAAAAGGGTTTTGTCACGTCAATACGAAGTTTTAAGTGGTGAGGTTGATCCCGTTAAACTGGTTTTTGGAGATGCGGCTCCAAACGAACTTTTTGAGTGTTATTCTCAAAACGTTTCCAGCCTTGAGTACACCCAATTCATTGCTGAATACGTAAGCGAAATTTTAACGCAAAATAAAAGTTCAAGTAAAAAAATTCGCATTCTTGAAGTTGGTGGTGGAACTGGTGGTTGTACTTCCCATGTTCTAGAAAAGTTGCAAAATTCTAACTATGAATACGTATTTACAGATATTTCCCCTGCGTTTTTCGATGAAGCCAGTCAACGTTTTGCTAATTATTCTAATTTTGAATGTCAAAGTTTAGACTTAGAAAAAGATATTGAACTGCAGGGATTTTATCCTCACTCGTTTGATATTGTTTTAGCGTTTAATGTAATACATGCGACTAAGTCTATTCAAAAATCTTTAAAGACATTGTCCCACTTACTCAAGCAAAATGGCATTTGCATTCTACTTGAAATTAGTGGAAAGCTTCCGGCTATTGAAGGAACCTTTGGACTTCTGGAAGGCTACACCCATTTTGAAGATTTTAAAGTTCGACAAAACAAACCAACTATCCCAGGGAACGAGTGGCAAAAACAGCTTTTAGATGCAGGTTTTGTCGACGCGGCCAGTAGCTCTCTTACAGTCAACAGGCAAAACGTCGTGATTGCCTCGAATCAAATTCATTTAGACCTTGTTGAAACGACAACTTTTGAAATTTTAAAAAGAAAAGTAAAAGAAAAACCCATTAAGCGACTTTGGATTGTGGGTTCAGCACCGCAAGAATTTAAACTAAATGCCCACAAATTCGCCGAAGTTCAAAACGATTTTACAGAAGAAAATTTTCAAAGCCTTGCCGATTTTGACTGGTCTTCGCTTCCTAAAACCTTTCTACCAGATCAGCTTCAAATTGTGATTTTTGTAACACCACTTTTTGGGAACTCGGTAATGAACTGGGCAACTGGCGGGTCACCCACAGAATGCCAGCTTGATTTTTTCGAAGCTAACACAAAATTGTTGAAAGTTTTGGATCAAAATGCTGTCAAAGCTACACTTAGCTGGATTTTTACAGATCTTAAGGTAACGACAGAAGTACCGGTCCGTTCATTGATTTCGCAGACCACAGCGGCATTTAAAAGAGTCGCCAACAATGAAGTTACTACAGTTCATTTTCGTCAAATCGATGCGGTTTCAGAAGTTAGCGGATTCGAAATTTTATGTGAATTATGGGAAGACCGTTTTGAAGACGAGGTCTATTTGACCGGCGAAAAAAGGCTCGTTCCAAGAATTGTTAACCAAGTGATACAGGAAAAATTTAAAAAAATCGAAGTAGGGCGTGGCGCTTACTTTCTCGGAATGGATGAGCGTGGTAGCGGGCTTGATTCAATTGTATTTCGTGAGCCACCTACAAACATAATTGGGCCAAACGAAGTGAAATTACAAATCAAACGGGTTGGCCTTAATTTTCGCGATTTGCTAATAGCCACTGGAATGCTTACCGCAAAAATGCTTAAAGGCGATGGCCTAGTTCCGCAATTGGGTTTTGAATGTTCGGCCGAAGTTGTAGCGGTGGGCTCTGAAGTGACAGACATTAAACCTGGTGACCGAGTAGTGTCATTCACAACCAATTGTATAGCATTTCAAACAACAGTGAATCGAAAAAATGTTATTCTTTTACCAGATTCAATCAATTGGGATTTTGGTGCAAGCCTGGTGGTCTACGTGACTGCCCATTATACGTTGCTAGAGCTCGCACGGATAAAACAAGGCGATAAGGTGCTTATTCACTCTGCTGCAGGCGGTGTAGGACTAGCTGCCATTGAAATCTGTCAAGCAATCGGGGCGACCGTGTACGCTACGGCTAGTCGTTTAGACCGACAAGACTATTTGAAAAAACGAGGAATCGAATATGTTTACGATTCGAAAAATTTGGAATTCAGAGAAGAAATTCTAAGAGACACGCAGGGGTATGGCGTAGATGTGGTGTTAAATTCCCTGGCTGGGCCTGCAATTTGGGAAAGCTTAAAGTTGGTTGCCCCGTTTGGCCGATTTATTGAAATTGGTAAAATGGACCTTCTTCAGAATACCAGGCTGGGGCTTGAACCTTTTTTAAAGAATATTTCGTACTTTGGTTTTGATTTAGCATTAATTTCTGGAAGATATCCCGACCTACTGCAAAAAGTTGTGACCGACACTATTACTTTTATTCAAAAATATAAGATTCCCATGATCCCCTTCCAAAAATTTGAAGTGGCAGATTGTAAAAACGCTTTCAAGGCTTTTTCCAAAGGCGAACATATTGGAAAGTTTATTTTAGATACTGAAAAATCAGCTCCACTTTGGGTTGGGCATGCCAAAAGCTTTCAGGCGCAGGAAAATTCTCAGTTTATTATTGTCGGTGGAACATCTGGCTTTGGTTTGGCATGTGCAGAATGGCTCGCTGTTCGCGGTGTCAAAACACTGATTCTAGTTAGTCGAAGCGGTATTAAGTACGAAGACGATCAAGTTCGTATAAAAAACATAATTGACCTAGATGTTAAGATCGTTATCCGCAATGTGGACATATCTATTTATGACGAAGTCAAAAGTCTGTTAATTGAATTTCCAAATGTGACTGGAATTATTCACGGGGCAATGGTTCTGCATGACAACTCACTGATTAAGATGGATCGAAGCCAATTTGAAAAAGTAATGAAGCCCAAAGTTGATGGCAGTTGGAACTTGCACTCGGCCTGTGAGGAACTTCGAATAAAACCTTCCTATTTTATTTGTTTTTCATCCATGGCTGCAGAATTGGGAAATGCAGGTCAGGCAAATTATGCGGTCGCAAATGGTTTTATGCAGGGACTTATAGCACAGCGACGTTTCGATGGATTGCCAGGAACCTTGATATCTTGGGGGGTCCTTGGGGGGGCGGGTTATGTAGCTCGAAGAGCAGAAGAAAATTTTTCAATTCGACATTGGTTTCCAATTCCACTTTCGCAGTCTTTGCAAGCTTTAGAAAAAGCGCTGTTAATGGATATTCCAAATCTTATGGTCCAGATTATAGACTGGTCTGAATACTCAAAAGCTTGGCCTAAATCGTCTCAGTCTAATCGACTGGCTCAAATGAGAGATAGCAAGGCAGAGAAATCTCAAGACAGCTCAAAATGGATTTCAAGTCTTCGTACCATGTCAGAAATAGAGGCTCTCGAAAGTTTAAAGACTGGATTTAAATTGGCACTTTCAAAAATTGTTGGATTGCCAGCTGCGCAAATTGAATCTGATCAATCGTTGCTAAATTTTGGTCTTGATTCGTTGTCGGCAAATCAATTGCGTGGCTGGATACTAAAAGATTTAGATATGGATATTCCATTATTAAAAATAATGCGTGGCCCGACTTTACAAGCCCTATCTGAAGAACTTCTAAGTCAAATTCGTAAAAAAGGTGCAGCCATTCAAAAAGCCAATGCGAGTAATTGGCTTGATGCACAAAAAACTGAAAAAGAGCCAACGGCACGAATTATTTATTTTCCTTACCTTTTGGCCGGGTCCGAATCCCATTTTTCATGGAGCCAGAAGTTAGATAGTCGTATCGAAATTGTGACAGTCAAACTTCCTGGAATTTCAGGCAGTCCAACTGAAGAGTTTAGATCTGACTACGCACAAATGGCTTCCGAATTAGCAAAGGAATTGAATCCCTATCTTGATCGACCAACACTTTTCTTAGGCGTCAGCTTCGGCGCCCTGATGGCGATAGAAAGCTTGAAATTTTTGAATGAAGAACAAAAGAAGTGCATCCGACATCTTATGCTTATCGGTATGATATCACTGGAAGAAAATCGAGTGGACGCTTTTCATATTTTTGCTGAAAATTATAAAAAAACAAGAAAGCTTTCTGAAGAGCATGTTGCTATTTTAAAACAAGTTGGCACTTTAGATTCAGTGACAGCAATTGGAAGCGACGAAGATTTTGCACAAAAAATGTTTGATCAGATGGAATCCGTCCTAAAGCATTCGGAAAGCTATGCAAATCTTAGTTTGGATATTCCGATTACAGCCTTACGCGGCGATCTAGATCCACTCAATACGGATCAATCACTAAGCGCCAAGAAAGCAATGAGTGGAACAAAAGCCTTTAAGCAAATGACGGTGCCGGGGAAGCACTTATTCGTAAACGAAGAGACCGACGCACTTGTTAAACTTATTAATGAAACTTTCCATGATGTTATTTTTTAAAAATAAAATGATCAAAGTTTACTGGGAGAATTTAAAATCACTTTCACCACTAGAAAAAATTCATTGGCAGAAAAATATTCCACAGGGCCTTGCGATGCGGCGAAAGAAGAACTGGAATTCCGCTACAGAAGTCGCTCAGAATGAAAGTTTAAAGTACGGGGCCCTTGCTGTCCTGGCTGACAAAGATCACGCTGACTGGTCTTTGTCCCAATCAGCTGATTATATTTTAGTAGGTTATTCAGACCAAAATAAAATCGGCGTTGATATTGAAAGAATAGATCGGCCCGGCAAGTTTAGCGACTTTGGTTTGACTCCAACTGAAGTAAAATTTGTGAAAAGTTTAAATGAACCTGAACTACGAAAGTTTGCCTATTTATTTTTTTGGGTTCAAAAAGAGGCCATTTTTAAATGTGGTAATTTTAAAAATTTTAAGCCTGAAACGATACAGGCATGCATCGAGGGCGAAAGTAAAATCTTAGGTCAAATCATGGTTCAAGACTCTATTTTAGAAAGGGATTCGATGGTCCTTTTTAAAAAGGGCCAAACTATCGGCGCTATATCGTGGCAGTAGGTATTTTTGAGTTTCCAGTCCTTGGCTCTGCAGCACTGGGATTGAACATCGCGGTAGCAACTGGTGTCCTAGTGGGTGCATTGCTCGAAGGCGCAATTGGGAGTGGTATCCTTAACTGAGCTAACCAGTTGTCAACAAATGGTTGGAATGCCTCAAACTTAAATTGCACTTCGATTGGTGGTCGGCCCCCATATTTACTACCACTTACATCGAGAGTTTTCAGATTGCGATTTTTATGCTTAGAAGATGCAAGTAAATCCCATATTAAGTAACGGCACCGTCACTTAATATGGTTGAAAATAATGATTGGGGAATGGAAAACTGGAGTACGAACCGACAACAATCCATTCTGAAGTCTGACGCCATTGATCTGTAGTTTTCATTGCGGGACATGGCTTAGTGGCAAAAGCTATTGATTGGAGTATCGGGCCGCACAAACAAAATACGCAAAAATAGGATTTTTAAATTCATTTAGAAATTCTGAATTTCAAAACTGAATGTATAAAGGAAAAATTACTCTTTAGTTTCGATTTCGCAAGCAATGACCGTAAAATAATTTTTTTCCGATTTCAGTAAACCTAACTTAAAGTTCTCTAACTGAAGGTCGGTTATCTTTGATTCGGAAAGCCTTTTTTCGGTAGAAATTTCTCCGTGCTGAGTTTCAAAATTTAATATCTCAACATTTGATTTAGCTTTAATTTTTGATCCGGCAACACAGTCATCAAGCTTTACGATTTTGTATTTACCTTTTTTAAGATTTGCACCTTCAAATACAGCAAGAATTTGATCTTTGCTTTCTTCAAATTTAATTTTACCAATCGATTTAGCCGTGTCAGCTTTAGAGAAAAATTCGATTATTTTTTCCTGACTTTGCGAATTCGCAAAACAGAAAGTTGAACTAATTAAAATTACTAGTATAAAAATCACTTTGTCCATTGCAATAGCATATCACGGAAACGGTGAAATGAGTCAAAAGTTAATGGGTTAAAATGCAGAAATACTGTAAATTCGGTCGACGGAAAAATAGAAGATCATTTTAGGAATTATCGCTTGAATCAGGCGTGATTGAAAGCGCATCGCTAATTGTTTTAATAGTGCTTTGCCCGAATGGTTTATCAATAGTACCCATTATTTTTTCTGATAGTTCAGCTTCACTTACAATTTGTAAAATGGGCACCGTTTTAAAGTCTGGTTTCTCTTTTATGCGGTTAATGACGTCGGTTGTGTTTCAAGCACGCTTCGTAATTCGACCCGTGTTGCATGGTCGGGTTCAAGTATAAAGATATCTGTCTTAACCTTCAGTTCAGCTTTCCCAAATCCATAGTCGGCGGCTTAAGCGTCAGCGACAGTATAATAGCGCCAAAAACTGCCGCGATGATCGATCCAAGTAAAATGCCAGTTTTTGAATAGACTTCCAAATTGCTTGCCAAAGAAAGTGCAGAGATAAAAAGTGCCATCGTAAATCCAACTCCGCCAAGAAATGCTGTACCCAGTATGTGCCGCCATTTTAAATCTAGTGGCAATACAGCTAATCCTAGCCAAGAAGCAATTACTGAGCAAATAAAAATGCCTGCAGGTTTCCCGATGAATAGGCCCCAAAGAATTCCTTGGTGAACCGGGTGATTGTAAACGTCATCAAAATTAATTCCGGATAAATTTATACCAGCATTTGCCAATGCGAAAATCGGCATTATCAAATAGCTAACCCATGGGTGCAACACATGAATAAGGTCTTCAAGCGGCGAATACGTCGCAAGCGAACCTTTAGCTGTAGGGTAGCTTAGTGGTGTTAAAAGTCCTAACACAACGCCAGCAATAGTTGAATGCACGCCTGAATAATAAGTGCCGGCCCAAGCGATTGTACCAAGTAGGATGAATATGAAATATCTGCGGACATGAAAAAAACGAAGTGCAAAAATGAGTAAGCAAACCACACCTGCTAAAATAAGACCGGTTACACGAATCTCACTGGTATAGAAAAATGCAATAACAAGCACTGCACCTAAATCATCAACAATTGCTAAAGCTAATAAAAAAATCTTTAACGAAAGTGGGACTCGGCTACCAAACAAAGTTAGTACCCCCAACGCAAATGCGATATCTGTCGCCATTGGGATTCCCCAACCATTTAATGTTGGCTGACTTGGATTAAAGTAGGCATAAATAAGAGCCGGCAAAACCATTCCGCCCAACGCAGCGGCAATAGGCAGGGCGGCCTTTTTAAGTGTACTTAGTTCGCCGACTAAAATTTCTTTTTTAATTTCTAGGCCAATGACAAAAAAGAATATGGCCATCAAGCCATCATTAATCCAATGTTGGATGCTTAAATTCAGAATTTTGAAATGTAAAATATGTGTGTAGATTTTAAAAAGTGTATTGTTCGCAATTAGCATGGCTACGGCAGCACATACGGCTAAGATTATTCCAGACGAAGCTTCCATGCGAAGAAATGCGCTAATCGGTCTAATAAAAAGTTTTTTGACGTTTGATTTTATCATCGTCAGTGAAAACCAGTTTTAATACGCATAGCAATTCTCCTGTGAAAAGCGACCCTACTTTTCCAAACTACAGAAGATACTGTACCCATTTATTGCATTTGTTTTTTATTAGGTTTACTTAAGGATTAAGGGTTGTCAATTTGATTAAAATCGAAATATTCCTACGCCCTACCAAAAGAAGCCATCGTGCTTACTAATTCAGTTCCGTTTAAAGGCTTCGTTAAGTGTCCAGCAAAGCTTGCTTTTTTAGTTTTAACACGCTCGTCGGACATTGTGCGCGCAGTCAAAGCAATGACCGGTTCATCGTAACCGCGTTTATCAAGTGCAAGTTTAGCTTGGTACCCATCAAGCTTAAGCATTTGAATATCCATTAATATGGCGTCAAACGAACCTGACAGAGCTTTTTTAACGCCATCTTGGGCAGTAACATCCACTGCACCATTTTTTTACTAACAGCCGTTCGACTAAAAACAAATTATCAGGCGAGTCATCTACAACCAAAACCTGCAGTCCACTAAGCGAAACAGCATTATTAGCAATTGGGTTTCCATACTTGATTATGATCGCAGTTTTACTTTTTGTAAGATTAGCTTCAAAGGTAAGTTTAAAGAGGCACCCTTCGCCATGTTTGCAGCCAGGGATTGTGATCTCACCGGATCATTTTTAAATCTTGAAGAATAAATTTTCCGACTGCTCTTACCAATTGATTCTACTTATTGAGTGTGTTCGAGGGCTATCTTTGATTGCTTTTTACTAGAGAAAGATTTGAGGTGATCATCTGCTTTCAACGGCCCTTCAAGAGTTGAATTTGGACTAATTTTTAAAGCCAAGTAAAGGCCTTGGTTATAAATACCGCCTAGCCATAATAGGTCTCGAAATGAAGCAGTTTAGTTTAGTTATGAATCAACCGATAAAACAACATGAAATTATTTATAAGCGCAGTAGTTATATTCGCCTCGTTTTCGTGTATGAAAAAAATTGAAGAGAATTCTGAGGCGGCAGAAGAAAAAAAACATTTAATGAAAGGGCCATTCATCCACGAATATGCGCACGCACTATTTGAGGCTAATGCTACCGCGGCATTAGGCGAAATTTACAACTTCGCAAATGATCTGCGAAATGACAAATTAGCTTTGCGATTACAGTTCGATAAAAAAATAGAGGAAAAATCAAAAATGCTTTCGAGCATTTATAAGGTTCTTTTGCCATTCAATGAACTTTTTGCGGACACCACAGCGGTCATTTATTTGCAAGATCCCCAAGCTATTTCAGCGTACTTAATAGCTTGCTATGGCATTGATGATCCAGCCGATGCTCGAGATTTTTCTATTGATTATCCGATCAATGGCTGGAACCATGGATCGCTCGATAGCTCCTTGGAAGCGCATACAGTCTTGAATCCTGCTAGATCTTATATCGGAAAGATTCTGAAAGAAAACATGGATCAAAATCCGCAGTTTGGAGCATTAGTACTTAAAGCAATGTTAGATACTACATTTGCGCTTGTAAAAGATCTGTATAAAGAAGGTCAATTGACCAGAGGAAACTGGCAAGCCATGACCATCGAAAGTTTAAACAGAATTTACATTCTAGGTCTTGAGTCCCGCTTGCACACGTTAAGCACGCAGCAATGAGATACATCACTTACAATACTTTCTAACCAGGTGGTTCAATAAGTTGACGGTTAATTTAAAAACTATTAACGGCAAAACAAAAACGGAGTTTCATCTGATTTTAAAATTACAGTTTGAATTATTTAACTTCGCGTTATCAATAACCCTTCCTTGTGAAAAACTTTAGTTACTTGAAGCTCTGTTAGAAATAACAGAGCTTTTTCTTTTCCACGGTGTACCCGTTAAATAATCTTAAATTTAAATAAAATAAATATTTTCGACGGGGATACGACGGGGATCACTGTTTCAGAAAGTCAGCAAGGATCGCTAAAATGACCTAGTCAGCAAAGCGACCCTTTCCGTGCAATGCCGTGGGGACGAAGCTTTTGTTTTCTAAATTTTTTGTTAAAACCTCGTAAAAATGATTGCCACCTAATTTTCGTCCCCATTTGCCAGGCTTCAAAAGCTATATGTGATTGTATGGCACTTAGTTGTTAAATGGATTACCGTTCTAGACACTTAAAATATTTCGAAGTGAGACAAAACAATGTACAGTTGACTTGACATCTGCTGAAACATATGTAAAGTTGCCTATACATATGGGAAACTTAACACTACAGCTTAAAATTAAGACAAGATTAGCTCTTTATCGCTCAGACAAGGGCCTTACGCAGCAGCAATTGGCTGACGAGATCGACGTTACTCGAGCTACTATTATTGCAATTGAAAAAGAAAACTATAATCCGTCTCTTGAGCTTACATTTAGATTAGCTCGGTATTTTAAAACAGACATTCATTCTCTTTTTTATGTTCAGGAGGAAAATTAACATGAACAAATTAAATAAATTCGTTATCGCCTATTTAAAATGGACTTCGCCAATTGCCTTGATTGCAGCAAACCTTTCTGCACTGGGAAAGTCTGGCGATACAATTTTTTATGATATAATCGGATGGGTTACAATCGTCTGGGTATTGCTATTGATCTACCTTGTGTTTGCTTTAGCCTTTCAAGATCAACTTAGAAATCGTTTCGTTCGTTGGATCGCTGGAATTAAAGAAAATGATGAACGAGAATCATTCATTGCCGGCAAAGCCAGTAAAAAAACATTTATATTCATGACTGGGTTTATTGTTCTTTTAATTTTTTTAAGCATTATTCGTATTGATATTTATCAAAACAAAACTCTTAATTCTATTGGCAAAAAAAATGGAGAGGTTCGTCTAGGTATGGGTGTTAAATTTATGCAGAGTCATAATGATGATGATGAGTCAAAAAATGATAATGATAAAACTTACTTTATTCATTACAAAGAATTTCCGCTTGCTGTGGATGGGACCTTATTTTTGGTAGGACTTATGCAGATTGGTGCTTTCTATTTTTTTTCAAGAAAAGAACATCAAATATAGTTAGTCCATTTTAGTAAAATCTAATTTTTAAAACAAAAGTAGTGCTGGCGACATCTGAAATTTCAGATGTCGGGCTAAACTTTTATCAAAAACTACAAAATGTAGTAAGGAGAAAAATATGAAGCAAACAATAAACACAATATTTCTAGTAGGCCTAATTGCTGTAGGTCATTTGGCCACAGCTCAGACTAGGTTACTTCGCGCAAGCGAAATGAATTCCGACCAGTGGTCCGAAATTCTTAAGAAAGGATCCGAAGACGTTACAGTTGAATTTCGTCAGGGCGATGAAATTCCTGTAAGCTTTTCAGCTCAGGGTGATTTGTTAGAAACTAAAAAACCAGGGATTAGCTATGTTCAAGTCAAGCAAACCTTCTGGTTTAAGCTGCAAAATAACGACGTGGTCATAAGTTTAGACGGAAGTAACTTTAAGCCCTTGAATCAAATTGTTAGCGGTAGCTTTTCTGCCAGTGCAGGCGCTGCACAATCAGGCCTTCCGGTTAACGCTGTTGAGTTATCACTAAAAGCATTGTTAAAATAATTTGTCGATAATATTTTAGTAATTAAATACTTCAATAGGAGCGCGCTTCAAAACCACTTGATTCTGTAGCTCAAAAATAAAAAGCGGCTCTACCTTAATTGGCAGAACCGCTTTCTTACTTAACTTTCTAATTTTAGGCCTTTAAAGGCTAACTTTCTGGAGTCACCACATTAGTCATAAGTTTCATAATATTGCCCCTGAATTGCAGCGACTTTATTTTTTGCAGCAGCTTCTAAATCCTGTTCGACTTTACGAACAGTTTCAGGTGAAAGATTCATTTTTTTAAGTTCCTCAAGAGGCTGATTTGTAAAATCAATTTTTACAGAGCTGCGCAATTCTTCGCTTTTAATTTTTTCAGCTGATTCTTTTTCTCTTTTATAAGCCACTAATTCCGCGTGAACGCTGCCATGGCTACATTTAGCAATTCTTGCGATTTCTCGATAAGATAGTTTTGCTTCTAAAAGGGAGCGAATTAAGACTGAATTTCTTTTCTTGATTCGGCCAATTCGCTTTCCTTTGGCTTTCGCATTGGCCATTCCTGATAGTACTCGTTTGCGCCAGCATTCGTGACATAATTTAGGTTTTTTCATGCGAATAATTTCCTCTTAAGTTATGGATTTAAGTGAGCATTTTAAT
>JAYTMU010000026.1:0-3251 GCA_043728195.1 Bdellovibrionales bacterium | reverse complement strand
CCCACGATACCTAAAGTTTGACCTTTTTTGACATTAAAGCTGATGTCGTCGACAGGGTAAATGACTCCGTCTTCAGTGCGGTATTTGGTGCGTAAGTTTTTAACTTCTAGAATTAAATCAGACATCATACGTTTATACCTGATAGTGCAAACAATCAGCAAACATAAAAAATTAAATTAAGGTCTTTAGATCACTAAAGTTTTTTAAAACATGGTCGGGATCAAAGATAGCAAGTTCTTCCGCCGTCGAATAACCGTAATGAACTGCCACCTTAAGGCACCCAGCAGCCTTGGCAGATAACATATCTGGTCGACCGTCGCCAATCATCCAGGTTGCAGCGGGATGGGTTTGTGCCTTTTCCATTACAAAACGCAGCGGCAATGCGGATGGTTTTCGCTCGGCTAATGAATCGCCGCCAATGACTGCAACCCAAGGAAGGTGGTGTAAAGAAAAGTGTTCTAGAATTTCAAGTGTTGGCTTTATGTTTTTATTAGTAACGATTGCCTTTGCTCCATCGTATGAACTTAAAAATTCAGAGACTTCTGGAAAAAGTTTGGTGTTATCGACCATGCTATTTTCGTAAATTGAAAGGAACTCATTTACTTTGATTTCATTTTCTTTCGATTCAATTTCAAATTCTGGAAAAAAATCGTTTACCAATTTTTTCAATCCGTCGCCAATATGTGAAACCAAGGTAGGGTAACTAACTTGCTGGCGGTTATGATTACTTAGCATTTTATTTATGGCTAAATGAATATCTTTAGCCGAATCGATCAAGGTGCCGTCTAAATCAAAAATCAGAAGTGGTAAATCTTTATTTATGGTCATAGACTACAATTATGAGAAAAGAGATTCCAAAAAGCTACGACTATATTGAAACTTTGTTACCGCCCGAGACAAATAGCATGAAAGATTCTAGAAAATTTGCCGAATCTGTTGGTTTGAATGCCATTTCAATTTCTGCTGTCGAAGGACAACTCATTCAATTTATACTAGGTCTGAGTAAGCCAAAAAAAGTGGTCGAGATCGGAACTTTAACGGGCCTATCAGCGCAATATATTTTAGCTGCGATGCCTCATGATGGAAATTTGTGGACACTTGAAAAATCAGAACAACATGCAGAGTTTTCAAAGCAAGCAATTTCAGATAAACGATGTCATGTTTTACTAGGGGATGCGCTAGATACACTTCCAGGGTTAGAAAGCAAAGGTCCGTTTGATGCTATTTTTATTGATGGCAATAAAGCGGCGTATTTAAAATATTATGACTGGGCACGAAAAAATTTGATTGCTGGTGGTTTTATCATTGCTGACAATGTTTTTTTATCTGGCGCCGTTTGGGGCGATTTAACGGCCCAGAAATTTAATGAAAAACAAATTGAGGCTGTAAGGAAAATGAATTCAAGCGCCTTTGCAGATCCAAACCTTACCTGTGTTATTGTTCCCACTTTGGAAGGTTTGCTGATCTGTCGTAAGAATTAGTTGCAAGGTCCGAAATTACCGACAATTCCTTCGGCATTTAGAATTTGTGCACCGTCGTGCAGGCAAATATTTCCGCGAAGTACCTTAACTGACTTAATCGTTGCACCGTAAATGTGAAAATTTCCAGTTTGCACTGTGACCGATTCAATAGTTTCAGCAAAAACGTGAGTATTTCCTGTTCCGCTAGAAATGCTTCCGATCGATCGTGCAGTTAAGCAGATATTTCCGGTAACGTCATTCATAGATGAAACATGATCTGCGTTAATTGATATGTTTCCACGAAGTTGTTCGATACTAACATTAACGGCGGACCTAATCTTAATATTACCAACGACGTTGTCAATTCTAAGGTTTCTAACTGCATTTGAAACAGTAATATTTCCAAACTGAGACACCATTGACATATCTGACTGGGCATTTAAATCTACGCGGCCGACATCATTAATATTTAAAAAGTTTTCGCAGCTTCTGCGGGCAATTTCTTTTGCTCGCTGTTCTGGAGGTAAACTCATGATGTCTTCTGGAGCCCCTGCTATAGGCTCAGCATCTGGGTTACCATTCAAGTCAACATCGCCGACATCAGTAGAAACCGCATTTGATTTTAAGGCGCCGTCTAAACTAGACATATCAGCCACTTGAACTTTTGAACAGTTCTGATACGAAAGTAAGATCACCAAGGAACTGAGTAGGACCGCTGAATTTTTAATTGTAGACAATTTCATGATACCCCCACGGGTTTTAGATGCAAACAGGGTGCTAAGGCTAAAGTGGGTTACATTGGTTATTAGACTGTAATCACTGTCGATATATCAAAATTAGAATAGAAGTTCTGCGCACCAAAAAGAGAATTTCTTGAATCGAATAAATGAACTGCGCGTACCAATTACTGCTGGTTTTAATCTAAATTCTTAAGAAATCACCCACGAATTGTATAAACTCCATTTACCTTACTCCGAAACTTGGCAGCATATAAGATGCAAAGTTTCGGAGTAAGGTAAATGGAGTTTACTTAAAAAAGGCGTGCCTGCTTTCTAAAGCTGAATCCGACGTTGTAATTTAGTAAAATTACCCACAAATTTTTCAGACGAACCATAGTAACTTACTGTGCGACGGAATTCAGAAAATCAGTAACTGCGGGTTTGTATTCATTTGAGAAATCACGAAGTCCATTTAAATGAGCTGCTTCGGGTAATGCTAACTTCTGCCAAACGATATTATGACACGACTCAAAACACAGATCAATGTCCCGTGGTTTGATAAGCGGATCCTTCCATCCCCGAATACTTAAAAGCGGAAATGCCGTCGGGAACTTTTTTAAATCTGTGGGAATGTCCTTGTGTAGATCAGGGCTCCAGCCGTAAGCAAGTACCGGAGTTGCCGCAAGCCGAAAGGGTAAAAACTTTATCGGAAACGAATGCGTATATAAATTGTATGCCGAGGACATAAAATTCATCGACGGGCCGCTGTCACAGATCATAGCGGTAATATCAAATGGCTTTCTGCGGGCGGCAGCTTCCATAGCGCAGGCCGAAATATTAGAAAATGTGAAAATTATTTTTTCAGAATAAGCGGACAGCAAATTCAAATGCTGTTCGATTTGATCAGCTAATGCATGCTTCATTCCGAATTTTTTTGAAACATGTGAATACGGTAAACCAAAGTGATCCTTGGCGTTGTCTTTTAAATTAAATGCGTAAGCATCAAAGCCCAGCTCATTCATAAATTTAATATGCCGGTTAAGCGCTTTCTTATGGCCTTTATAAAAGTGGA
>JAYTMU010000025.1:0-6051 GCA_043728195.1 Bdellovibrionales bacterium | reverse complement strand
CCGATTGCAGTTTTTGGAACCACAACAAAACCTGCAGGAATTGGAAAATTCATTTGTTTTAACGTATGTAAATGTGCCGCTTTTTTTCCGGCGGTATGGATATTAAAATCAGATTCGCCAATAAATGAAAATACCATTAGAAAACGGCTTTTCGTTTTTGCAGACCTAATGTCATTCCGACAGTGTCAGCTTGTTTTAAAATCTCAATTACCTTTGCTTTGCTTAAAGCGCCTATTGAAAAATGATCCTGGTGCCGCATCAAAGCTAAAGTAACTGTTTCAGCCATACAGGCAAAAATTTGCCCGTTCGGCGCCGGACAAACCGGATGAACTAACTTCTGATTCATTGGTAACTGCACATAACCACCTTGAATATATTCAATACCGCGCTGATTATTAACTAACGAAGGATGCACATTCGATGGTACCGCAATATCTAGTAAAATTGCGTGATCTTTAAAAAACTCTGGAAACAACAATTGCTTAGCCGAATTTGTTCCTGAAATAACAATGTCACAGTCTTTTAAATATTGTAGCTTGTGTGTTGCAAAAATTTGATCGGCTGTAATTTTAGAATTCTTTAAAATTGATTTTACTGCCATTTGAAACTTAACACTTTCAGTAAATGGCTCGCGGTGCACTAAAACCAAAGAACTAACTTCATCGGCGATAATTTGGGCGTAGATATTACATATGTTTCCCGCCGCGCCTACAATTCCTACTTTGCACTCGGATAATTTTTTACCTTTAGCTTCCAATGAACGTTGCAGTTCACGATAGGCAATACCGACCGTAAGACTATTACCAGTAGTAACAAAAGCATTATCTTGATTTAAAAATGCAGTGCCGTTGTCCGAGGCTATACTTGTAAATTGGCCAAGACCTATGTATTTGGAACCCGACTGGATAGCTTCTTGAACCGCTTCTTTAACTTTTAAATAGCCCGCATGGCTTTGTGATCTTAAAGCGTTTTCAAAATAAGCCGAGCTTACTGTAATTCCATTTAACTTAAGCTTTATTTTATTGCCGTTAGCACCTTCGATGATTTGTTCGTGATATGTCACGCTGCCACCGATTGGACCTAGTTCTTTCATAAAATACTGTAAACTTTTTTCTGGCAAGCGATTAAGGGCCGGGTCAAAATCCCGAACGGAATCTAAATCAATAAGGTGGGTCATGAATGTCACTTGCGGAATATTTTCGTTGATCGCTGAATGCATTGAAATTTTAGATGGTGAAATTTGTTGCTCTACAAGATCTGATTGTTCATCCGCTACGCCCAAAATCTTTTGCAATATCTTTCCGATTTTACCTAGATAAATTTGCTGGCATAAATCTGTCAGTGCTTCACATAATTTAATTGTTTCCAATTCAGATATTGTACATGAAGGCTCGATGCGCAACGTATGATTTTGACTTAATGTTGCTGCGACCCGCACCTGATGTTTATGTAGTAAGTAGCTTGCAAAAATATAGGTTGAATACCCTGATTTCTGAATGGAATCTAATAAAGCGGGTGCGGCTTCACTGTTATGAAAAAATTCAACCCCAAGCATCCAGCCCTTACCACGCATTTCTTTTACAACACCAGGAAAGCGCTTTTGGATCTGCTGCAGGCAAAGTCGCAAGTTACTTTCAAATAAAATGGCGTCTGAGATATGACTTTGTTTTTCCAGCTCATTTAAGCCAGATAATGCGACAAGCGAAGAAAAATCATCTTCAGAAAAAGTCGAAGTGTGCACTATGCCAAAGTCAGACACATATAAATCACTAGAGGTAATAAACGCACTAATTTTTGCGTAACCTGCGCCCAAACTTTTACCTAATAGTAAATAATCAGGATCAATACCAAATATAATGCTAGCTAAAAAATATCCTGTTCTGTACAGACCCGTTTGAATTTCATCTACAACTAGCGGTACCAAGTTAGCCTTACACTGCTGTGCCAGAAACTGAACTTGCGTTCTATCAAGAACGTGAATTCCGCCTTCACCTTGAATCAATTCAACAAACACGGCTGCTAAGTTTGAAAATTGGTATTGGCCTAAGTGCGGATCTGAAAACTGGGTGCAGCTTTCAGCAAATACATTTAAAATATCTTCACTAGGCAAAGTATTTTTTAAGTAAACTGTCTGAACAGCGCTAGCAGAATACATGCTTTTGTGTTTGATATTAAAGGTTGTACAAAGGCTTCCAGCGGTCTTTCCATGAAATCCACTTTCTAAAGCCACTAATTTCGGAGTGATCTTTTCAATTTCTTCAATCCACAGATTCAACTTATCAATTAGCGGATGCTGACGAGTTGATTGTAAGATTACATTTTTCTTACGCTCAAGATCTAGAATTATTTTATTTTTACGCTCAGCAAATGCCATTAAACTATGTTTTATAGCGGCTTCTGTAGCTTCCGTTCCGGTATTTAAGAACGTACAAACGTATTCTTTTTGATTATTCAGTTTTGAGTTTAGCAAATTATTCAGCTTATACGACAGCTCAGCACTAGCCTTTCGAATCGAAGCCTGGGCATGAATCGGTACATTTTTTTCTAGAATTTGAAAAATTGTTTTTTTGATTTCATCGTTAGAATGACCTAAGATTGTTGATCCATAGCCACCTAAACAATCAAGAATCTCAACTTTTTTCTGGTCAATTCGGGCTGATAGATAGTTCCCTTTGGCTGATTCATAACACAAATCTAGTTTTAAAATTTGCAGCATACGCCCAAGCTCGGGCCGGTTATGCTTTAAGTAAATTTGAACCCAATCGTGATCGGCTTCCAGCTGACCAGCTGCTTCTGTGTCCCTATTTAATTTGTTAGGCTTCGAATTCATATTAGACCCTCGCTAAGTAGGGAAGCAAAAGGCAGACCCTTTAGCTTTCATAGCTTGCATCTACAGTGTCTTAATTTGAGATTGTGCCTTTTATTGTCTGAGCCTGTTTAAAACCTTACAGCAGGTCGGCTCATTCTGAGATTTGTGGGTTACATACATTTATTCGATTTGAGGGTTTAGCCAATTTAATGCGTATTTGTGATTAAGGTATCCAAACTTCTGCATGATTTTTAATGCGAAGTAAACCATGTCCTTGTAACCGTAAGCAACCCATTTTAAAGTCTTAATACCACGATTGATCCCTTAAACTACACTTGTAGTGAAGCGGTGGCTGAAGTAATTCCAAAACTGCTTAGCTTCCCTCAGTGATAAAAAATAATTCGCTATCGGCCACGCCTGGATGTCATAGGCCCACTGATAAATTTCATACATTATCACTTCATTTATGGGTGCTACTTCTGATTTCAAACGACTTGTAGATTTCTTTAAAAAAATTCACTTGTTCTTCCCAGTTAATAAACTTCCGTAATGCGCACGCCCGGACACCCGGTCGGCCTCTGATTTTCTTTCGTCATTAACTAAATCATTAAATCTCTGAACCAAGTGAAAACGGTCCCACCCTAGGCTTACATTTTTACAGTACTGCTCGACACTTAACCCATAGCCCGCATGCTGATCGGTTGCCACCACCTGTATTTTTTCTCAGGCTACTGGCCCTATGATTACAAAGAAAGTATCTAGCGCTTCTTTTCTGCGTGATTGTGATATCCAAATCACTTTGTGCGTTTTTTTCTAAGTAAATCTCGACGCGCTGGTCAGTTATATATTCTTTGATGTCTTTTACTGAAAATCCTTGAAACGCGTTTAAAAATCGTGGGATTAATACGTTGGGCGCTGTAGTCATGTTGCAATCCTTTGTAATTATTTTTTGTAGTAAAAAAATTAAAGCAAATTTTGCTTCTGATTGCAGGGCTTTTTTTAATTTACGCTTCAGTACTCAGCCGTCCACGGCTACTGAGGGATCTACCCTCAGACTCCCGCTACTAAAAATACATCACGCATTTTTAGACCTAGATTTAAAAACAATCAAAGCTGGCCCGGATGGCACTTCTACTTATCAACAAGAACCCCAATTTAATTAGAAAGTTTCCAGCAGTTCGTTCGGCCTGTAAACTTTGAGTCGGATTCGAATTTTTAGTGCAAAGTTTAGTTTCTTAAAATTTATTAAAAAAAATGGAAGATCAAATTGATCTTCCATTCTGCCATATTTTTTATCTATTCGTTGAACTAATAGTTTATGCTTTGGTAGGCCGTGACCCTGAAACCATTTAGCGTGACCATAATGCTTTCAACGTTAAATAGTCCGGAAACAGCTGTTCCAGTGAATGACTTGCACGTTTCTCCGGCCGCAAAAGTTATGCTTGTTGGAACCGAAATGTGGCCCAGAAATCCTAGAGCTTGAGCGACAACTCCGCCTGCTGGGGCTGGCTTAATCAGACAAACTTCGAACGTAGCCGTTCCACCGATTGGGATCGAAACATTGTTAAGAGGGCTGGTGATAGTGATTTTACTAAGCCATCCAGTGTAGCCAGCCGCACAAGTAAACTGTTGTTCTACTGTGTAGTCTGACGTCGTAAATCCAACAGAAACTTTTGATTTATTTATAACGCCACCAACGGCAGTCAGCTGCCCGTTACCATTATTAGCAGTCATGCATGCAATGTGCTTGGCTTTGATCCCTGTCGGGTCAGTTTCTACGGCACCATGCAAGTACGAGGTCGCACGTTCCCAGCCGCGCTGTACGTTAACGGCTGTGCTGTCTGAATATCGGGCCGTTTGGGTAGCGATAATTGCTCCTGCTGGTGGCGGTGCCACAACAACTGCTGGACCGACTGAAAATGTCGAACCTGTCGTTTTTGTTACACCGTTGTAAGCTGCTGAAAGTGTAATAGCCGTTGCTGCAGTTACCTGTCCTGCAACAAAAGTCTTAGTTGCCCTTTTTCTATCAAACGAAATTGTCATGCTTGCAGGAATAGCAGCGACCGCAGCATTGCTGCTTGATAGTGAAATCACGCAGCCGCTACTTGGACATTTATCACTGACATCGACTGTCACGGTCACCGTTTGACCCGGGCTTGCACTGGTCGGACTGGCCGTGATTGCAATCAACGATTGAGCGGCAGCAAATGAACTGAAAGCTGTCGCTATAATGAAGACAAATGTCTTTGTTTTGAAACTGACGCTATCCACTTAAAACCCCTTTTGAAAAATTGTTTACTAACCGCTTATCTTAAGAATTACTTGTATTAAATCAAGTCTAGTTCTATTTCGAGACTTTCCAAACTACCGCGCACTTAAGTTTCTAATTTGATTGTGAACCTCGACACCTAGATGTTGAATCATCCACTTGTGATGTCTGTTGCCAGCTTCAGTGATCATGGTTCTTGCTTGCTCTGTGTTTTGTTGTGTCGCTGAAATAGATTGAATTTCTTGATTATAGTTTTCATTTTGCTGCCTGACGGCATCTATTTGGTTTTCGTGTAGGCCAACGGCGTTACTTAAAAAATTTCGCTCTTGTTGTT
The DNA here is from genome assembly GCA_043728195.1 of Bdellovibrionales bacterium. Lineage (GTDB taxonomy): Bacteria > Bdellovibrionota > Bdellovibrionia > Bdellovibrionales > Bdellovibrionaceae > Pseudobdellovibrio. The sequence goes on along the minus strand of JAYTMU010000025.1, from coordinate 639 downwards.
TACGGTATTCAATTTCATCATTTATCCTTTGCTTTTCGATTTGCTGCTGCTCGAAAGCTAATTCTTGAAGGTGCTCTGGTGCCTGGACAGGTTGAAAAGTTATTTTGTAGATTGGTTTTTGAGTTGAAGTGAATGTGCGTGCAGGGATTTTTCTTTGCATTAATTTTGACTGGATTATCGGTTTTTTCAATTTAGATTTCGGGGGCTGCGGGTACACTTTGTTTTGGACTGTGGAAGGATTTCTTGGTGGACTATTGATGGGTCGAAGCGTAGACGTTGTTTGCCTCTGGGTCGTTGCCGTCTTGGTCAGGATTCTTTTGCCTAAGTACGAAAGACTTACAAGTATCAACAGAACAGGTACCACAACGGATTTGGCTTCATTGAAATTCATCCAGCGCCTCCAACGTTTTTTACACTTACTATTCACTATACAAATATAAGACCACTTTCCGAATAATCTTAAGTATATGATATTTATGGCTAATATCATTCTAGGAAACGTCAATATAATAACTTAAAATATACCTTAAGCGTGGGCATTTTCTTGCAAATAGCTGAATACAGACATATTTTCTTGGCAAAAATTGATCTGACTGAAAGATAACGACGTCTAAAAAGTCGACAGTTACAAATCTCATT
>JAYTMU010000024.1:0-19846 GCA_043728195.1 Bdellovibrionales bacterium | reverse complement strand
TTAAATTCATTTATCCCTACTCCGAAACTTGGCAGCATATAGGGTGCAAAGTTTCAGAGTGGGGCTATGGGCACCGTGCTTTAAATGTGCTTTTCGTTGTATGTTCTGTTTAGCGAGACAGTTTTTTACTCCGTTGGTTTGCTGACAGATCTAGATTTGCAGCGATCGTTTTTAAGATCTGGCTTTGGATTTTGGCTTTCTTTTACTTAATTAAATACGAGATCGGCCATGAAACTTTTTGTTAAGCGCACTCGGTTTTCGCTTAGCTGTGCGTCTGGGTAGTAATGCGATAGTATTTGCATGTAGCTTCGTCCCATTTTGGCTTGGGCCATGGCTCCCCATTGGCATAGCCCTGCGCCGTGACCGTAGCCTTTTCCGCGAAACTTAATTTGGTCTGCTGACTGTTCAATTGACGTTGGTGAATTTCTTATTTCTGCAAAACCGAAAATTCTGCGCAATTTTTGAAGTGGGATTATGTCATCCACTTCACTTGATATTCGCACGGACTGTATGCGACCCCTGAATGAATCTGCTATACCCAGAAAGCCTGCTCCGTTAACTTGTGAAAAAAATTCGTTTTTTTCAATTGCGAAATCCCATTCGTTTGACCTTCTAGTCAGGCACCATGGATCTTTTGCAGTTCCTGAATCTACTGCGTCTTTCCATACTTTTGAGGCCGGAATTGTTTGTCCGCCGCAATCTGCATGATAGAAAGCTTTTAAAATACGATTTTTTTGATCTTTCAAAATTACCCGGTCAGTTAAAAACACCGCAAGCTTCGCCTTTTCCGAATGGGTCACTGCGAATACTTGATCCATTTGATTTGTGTCTAAATGAAATACTTTATTTGGTCGTTCTTTAATTTTAGCTAAAGCATAGGACCTGGCTATTACAGCCTGCGCCTTTAAAGCTTCTAGCGGCCAGCTTAATGGCATTTCTTTAGAAACTACTCCAGCCACATACGAATTAAAATCAAATACTGAAATCAAATCAAACTTGTCATTCGATTTTTTTACGATAAAGTTTTTTGCGGATAACAATTTTCCATTATGGATCAAAGCTTTACCTTCAGCAGTCCAAACAGTTTTTGAAATTTCCTTTATCTGCGCGTCTGCAATTACCGGAAATTCAGCAAGGTCAGCGAAAATCCTTAAGCGCACCGGAAAATCTTGCGCATTAGAAACGTTTACGAAAAATAGAATAGAAGTAAAAAATAGCAAATGCCTCATGACGGAAATTATCTCTGAGCACTGATCCAACGACTAGGAAGACTTTACCTGGACCCACTTGAACCCATCTGAAGTCTAGTCAAGATCTGTGCAACAGAAGCTATTTCAATTCTTTGGTCTAACTATTTTAGCAGCTGCAGAAAGGTTTGCATCTGCGACCAAGCCTGTTTTTTAAGACCTGAGTTATCCATTAGCAGTCTAGGTGAAAAAGTTTCGATGGTGTTAACTGGCTGGTCAACAGAAACAGTCGCGCTTAATTTTAGTAAAAACTGCGGTTTATAAAGTACCAGATCATTGGAATCGATCACAACTGTTGTTTGTGAATCTAAATTCAAAGCCGAAATCATTTTATCTAGAAGCTCACGCTCTGGCCCTGAAAAATCTTTTAAATCAGCGACAGAAACGACAACTTTTTTCGAAGCTACCTGTTCGCCAATAAAAAAAAGATGCTTTATTCCTAAAACATCTTTCGCATAATTTAAGTAATCTACAATAACTGACTTTGCCACTGACATTTTATACGCTGAAAATTAAAAGTTTTCCACTTTTTTAATGCGGTTGTCTTTAGGCTCTAAGCCCATATTTAATCCTGGCTTCCTGGCTGCTACGTTAGTAACTGGTGCTACAGGCCGCTTTTCGGCAAAGGACACAACATTTGTTGATGCTTTTACAGGCTCAAACTTTAATGGCATTGCAGTTGCTAATTGTGGAATTCGTGATGTAGGAGTCGTACCGCCACGGATCAAAGCAGCCCGCACCGGTTGTTGCGGACGCGGAGCTTTTTTACCCTGGGGCTTAACTTCGGCCGCCAAAAAATTTCGATTTTCGGCGTGGCCAAATACGAAATGCTCCATTGCGTTTATAATTTCTAGCACATGACTTGACTGATCCTGAGTATCCGTCGAGGCACGCAAAACGTTTTCAGCAGCTGCAGCATTATCTTGTGAAGCCAAGTCCAACTGAATCATAGCTTGATTAATTTGCTTTAAGCCTGAAGTTTGCTCTTGGCTGGCCTGGGCAATCTGACCACTTAGCTCAGTAACTTGTTTCACTTGTTCAAAAATTTGATTTAGCGATTTATTACAGTCAGTGGCAATATCGCTACCGCGCTCTACTTTACTTAGACTTTCTCGTATCATGAGATTGATTTCTTTTGCAGAGGTCGAACTTCTCTGAGCTAAAGATCTAACTGCATCCGCAACAACAGCAAAACCTTTTCCTTGCTCGCCGGCACGCGCAGCTTCAACAGCTGCATTTAAAGCCAACAGATTTGTTTGAAATGAGATATCATCAATTACATTCACAATATCTTCCATCTTTTTTGAATCTTTTTTTATCTCTTCCATAGCCAAAGTTAATGACAAAATATTTTTTTCGCCAGCTTCGGCAATGTGCTTTGTAGACTCTGACACAGAATATACTTTCTTTGAATTTTCAGTGTTCAAACTGATCATGCTCGAAAGCTCTTCCAAAGATGCTACGGTTTCTTCCAGTGAACTTGCAGTTTCTGTTGCGTTGGCTGACAGCTGCATGTTTGAATCAGACAATCGCTGAGCTAAGGCTTTTACCTTTAAAGATGACTGCCCTAGACTACGAGTGTACTGCTTCACATCATTTAATATCTTTCGAAGGCCCAATGTCGCTGAAGCTGCACCTGCAAAAAAACCAAAAAGCATTATTAACAGGAACAAATTTGATGCTTGTGCCCCACCCCAAAGAGTTGCTTTCACAGCATCGTCAGCTTTAGGCAGTAGCGTGCTTGCAATATGATAACCGTAGACACCTGTTACCAACAATGCGATACCCATAATTCCTAATGATACCGACAGCTGACTTGATAATTTCCATTTTTTCACTGATAGCTCCAATTGCATATTAAATAAAATTAAGCCGCTTGTTTCGTCGTATCTTCTAAAGTAGAAGATACCGAGGCATATATTCGGTCCACATTAATAATGAAAATTATGTCGTCATTTAATTTGAAGACGTTTTCAATGTAGCCCTCTTTTTGTAAAGAGGCTGCTAAAGTACTTTCTTGATCAAATTTCACGCCTGACGCATCAACAACATCATACACAGCATCTACCAGACATGCGATTTGACCCTTACTTGTATTGATGAAGACATAACACTGCTCTTTTGTTTTGTGCTGATTTTCTTGATTAAATAGAATTCTTAAATCTATAACTGGGATGATCTGCCCGCGAAGATTCATCATTCCTAACAAATGCTTTTCGGAAAGCGGCACGCTTGTAATCTTTGGCGCTTGCTCAATTCCTGTCACACAGTGAACATCTAGGCAAAAACTTTCAGGACCTACTTTAAACGTTAAGATTTGATTCATACATTGTTCTCCAATGTCTTAACTTTCGGTTTATAAGAATGAAAACTGTAGTTACAAACGACCAATATATTCAGTGGCTTTTTCCCAGACTTTAGTCTGTCTCAAAATGAAATTTTAAATAAAAAATCAGGACTCAATCTCTACCCTATCCCAGCCGAAATACTTATTATGTCAGACGATCAATTTTATAAAGAACTACAAGGCGACTTCTATAAAGAATCACTCGATCTTATTGAGCGTTTTGAATCAGTGCTGCTCAACAACGAGCATATCAGTAACGAAAACACCAATGAACTGTTTCGCATCGCCCACACTATAAAGGGTGGATCGGCTGCAGTAGGTCTATTAGAAATTTCGACGTACACTCACAAAGTCGAAGACTTTTTATCGCAGTACAAAAATAAATCCGAATTATTTACCAAAAAGACAGTTTCTCTATTTTTAGAATTTAGTGATTTACTACGAACAGAATTCATTGCACAGCTATCAGAGATGCCAAACACTTGGGACCCCGCTGGGCATCTCGAGCGGATCCGAAATTTTTCGGACGACGGCAGCATGCCCCAGGCTGATTCTGCACCGGAAGCAAAGCCAGCAGAAGCGGATATTGATTTTGAGGCCCACACGCCGCAAGTCATTCCACTTCATGCTATTAAAAAAGAAGAGCCCGCTGCAGTCGATGGCTTAACAAAGGCTAAAAAGAATAGCATTCAGGTTAAGGTTGATAACGACCGCTTAGACAGTATTTTTAATACAATTGGCGAAGTTGTCGTGATGAAAAACCAAATGAAAGAGCATTTGCTAAAAAACCTAAACGACACAGCATCAGTAACCCTTTCTGAAAGTTTGGATTTTATCATTAAAGATCTTTATGATAAAGCCTTAGGATTACGTCTAACTTCAATTCAACCTATGCTGCAACGATTACAACGCACCCTTAGAGATTTGTCCCTACAGCTACACAAAGATGTGCAAGTTATAATTTCAGGCGAAGAAACTGAAATTGACCGAACACTATTTGATGCACTTGGCGAACCACTTATCCATTTGGTTCGAAATGCGGTTGATCATGGAATTGAAACTAACGACGAACGTTTAAAAAGTGAAAAACCCGATAAGGCTATTATTCAAATAAAAGCCTATTACCTTTCGGGTCAAGTTGTCATCGAAATATCTGACAACGGACGCGGAATAGATCAAGAAAAAGTTTTTATGAAATGTAAGATGAAACAACTAATCCCTGAATCAGCTAAATTTTCAGACTACACGGAAGATCAAATTCACAATTTTATTCTGCTTCCTGGATTTTCCACAGCAGAAAAAATCACTGACGTTTCAGGCCGAGGAGTTGGGCTAGATGTGGTTAAGACCACGGTTGAAAAGATGTTGGGAAAAATGAACATTAAAAGCAAAAAAGGAAAAGGCACAATCTTTTTCCTTTACTTGCCTATGACGACGTCCCTTATTGATGGAATCGTTTTTGAAGTGAATAAATCACGTTACATAGTTCCAGTAAATAGTATCAAATCAATCATCCGTATTACCAAAGACAAGCTAACTCATTCACCGGGCGGCGAACTTTTTTTGAATCATCTTGAAAAGCCAGTCCGAGTTGTAAATTTAAATACGTTTTTAAGTACATCAATTGGATTCGTTGAAAAAGACGAGTACGTTTCTGTAATTTCTGAAATCAACGGCACACCGACTGCGTTTTTATTTGATGAAGTCCAAAACCAAGCGCAAGCCGTGGTTAAACCTTTATCTGATGTGCAGAAAAGACCCCAGTATATTGGCGCAGCAGTGCTCGGAGATGGATATACGTACTTAATTCTAGATCTTATCAGCATTCAACTTAGTGCATTTGAACAAAAGCCAGCACTTGATCGTCATGGGGCTAGGAAAGAAATCGCGGCATGAGTTCGAACGCAGCACTAAAGTTATTGAACTTCGATTTTGTAGAGATTAACAAAAAAGAGTTCACTTTTTTCTCGGAGCTGCTTTTAGGCTACTCTGGAATTCATCTCATAGAAAATGAAAAAAATTACTCGCTTTTGAACAATCGCCTTAGAAAAGTACTTCGTTCACACGGTTTGGAAAGCTTTGCTGCACTTATGATGCAGTTACAAACTAATCCATCGGCAAAATTAAAAGAAGATTTCATTTGCTGCATGACAACTAATAAAACCGAGTTTTATAGGGAAAAAGATCATTTTTCTCAGTTACCTGAATTATTAAAAGAGCGCCTATTAACTAAAGCACCGATATATATTTGGTCTTCTGCCTGCAGCACGGGTCAAGAGCCGTACACCATGGCCATGCATTTTCACGAAAATTATAATGCCGATGAATTCGCAAAGGTAAAAATTCTTGCAACCGATATTGATTCAGACGTTCTACATACGGCCACTGAAGGCTTTTACCAAGAAGCTCAGCTTGAGGGCTTAAGCTCGTCTCAGGTTAATAATTATTTTGAGCCCGTTGCAAATCTTTTTACGTTGAAAGATTTCATTAAAGATAAAGTTCATTTTTCGAAGCTTAATCTTTTTGACTTTCCCTTTCCAACACAGAAAAAATTTGATATCATTTTTTGTCGCAATGTCCTAATTTATTTCAAACCAGAAGATAGGCTTCGTGCATGCGAAAACCTACTTCACCATCTTCAGGTAGGCGGCTTTCTCGTATTAGGCCTTTCCGAAGCTGGAAGCGTCCAGCTACAGAATGTAAAAAGTATCGGTAATTCAACATATCGGAAAATTAAATGATGAGTCCTAAAATAAAAGTCTTAATAGTTGATGACTCTATTATTATTCAAAAGCTTTTGAATAATTTTTTAACAAAAGAAGTCGATTTTGAAATTGTAGGAATTTGCGCTGACCCTTTCGAGGCAAGTGAGTTTCTGACAGGAAACAAAGTTGATTGTATGATTCTGGATTTGGAAATGCCAAAAATGGACGGAGTAACCTTCCTGAAAAAAGTTACTGAAAGCTGCTCTGTACAGACCATAATTTTATCTGGTTTAATAGACTCTGACCCTAGCCTGCGGGCTAAGCTAAAGTCTATTGGTGCATTTGAAGCTTTTGCCAAACCCCATGGCTCTAGCCATGAATTTTTTCCACAACTTGTGTCTGCGATTCGAGCTTGCTGTATCGAAAGTTTCCCAGCGGCCACAGTGCCGAGAAAAGCAAAACACCAAATTAAAGATTTACTGCTTATTGCCTCTTCAACCGGCGGCACTGATGGCGTTCGAAAGATCGTACAAGCTTTAGGACCTAATCCTCCAGCTGTCCTAATTGTTCAACATATGGCGGCCGTTTTTACGAAAAAGTTTGCGGCTTCACTAAACCTTGTAGCGCAGTTTGAAATTGAAGAAATTAATGATCATTCACTTCTTGAAGCTGGTAAGGGATACGTTGCTCCCGGAAACTATCATGTCCGTGTGCTTGGCCATAAAAATGGAACATATTCACTTGAACTAAATCAAGAAAATCACATTCATGCTGTTAGGCCCGCGGCAGATCACACGTTTCTAAATATGCCAAAAAGTCTTATTCGCCACTGCACGGTCATTGTTATAACTGGCATGGGTAAAGATGGCGCGGCCGGATTGGCGCATTTAAAAAGAAATGGTGCTAAGACAATTGCTGAAAGCGAAATTTCAGCTGTCGTATTTGGAATGCCTAAAAAGGCTATTGAAACTGGCTGCGTCGACAAAGTTTTAACTTTGCCAGAAATTTGCGAATTTCTAAATCATAAATATAATAAGGAAAATGCAGCCTAAGTTGGCGTCGTAGGTTCTGTGTCGGTGACGTCAATTACAGTTTTGTCGTCGTCCGATTCAGTCAGTTGTAACAGCACACGCTCTGCCAATACTCGATTAAATGACTTTACCGATGCAATGTCTTCAACGTCAGCATTACGAATTTCATCGATTGACTTAAATTTAGTTAAAAGTAATTTTTTTCTTTTTTCGCCAAGCCCCACAATATAATCAAGTTCACTATCTAAAGAAGATTTTTCGCGGCGCTCGCGGTGAAATGTAATGGCAAATCGATGGGCCTCATCGCGAAGGCCAACTAAAATTTGATAGGCTTCGGTATTAGTTTTAAAAACAACGGGATTAGCCCTACCGGGTAGGTAAAAACGCTCTTCCGAACTTTCAACGTTTTCAGCTTTAAAATTGGATTCAGTTCTGGCTTTCGCCAGGCCAACTACAGGAATATGAGTTTTATCTATTTCCTGCAAGATTTTTACAGCTTGCGAAAGCTGACCTTTACCGCCATCGACCACTATTAAATCGGGCTCTTCATATTCGGCATGGCCAAAACGTCTTTTAAGAACTTCGTACATCGATGCAAAATCATCAATCCCAGTGACCGTTCTAATCTTATACCTACGGTAATGTTCTTTTGCAGGAATTCCATCTTCAAATACCACTTGGCTAGCTACTGTTTCCGCCCCTTGAAAGTGTGAAACGTCAAAACACTCAATGCGGTGGGGTTTCGATTTTAAGTTCAGTTTGTTGCGTATCTCTTCTAACCCTTGCTTTTTTTCTTCATCTTTAGAAACTTGTTTTTCAAAGTGCGCTTTTGCATTTGTAGATGCCATCTCTACCAGTGCGGTGCCTTTATCATCGGTTGCAAATCGCACTCCTATCTCGCGACCAGTACGCGCTTTCAACACGTCCTGTAAAAGCCGGTGTATATCATTTCCCAGATCGACACTTAACAAAACCTCGTCAGGAATAAAATTATCCTCGTAGTACTGGTTTAACAACGACGCTAACCATTCCCGTGCATCTTCATCTGGACTGTTCGGATCTACCGAATTTACAAAGTGTGAACGGTTGCCAATGACACGTCCGGCCCGGATATGAATGGTTTCAATCATCACGCCACGCTCGTCGCCGTAGTAACTAACAGCATCTTGGTCTTTTTCTGAGGTATCATTAATGATGGTCTGCTTTTCAATAATATTTTTAATCGCGAACATTGAATCCCGCATTTTTGCGGCCACTTCGAATTTTTCTTCACCTGCATTAATGTGCATCTTTTTTTCAAGATCTTTTATTAACTTTTTACTTCGGCCTTTTAGAAAATCTTTTGCACCTTCCACATCGGCACGGTAGTCTTCTTTAGTAATTAGTTTTACACACGGGGCCGTACAGCGCCCGATTTGATGGGTCATGCACGGCCGTGTTCTGGTTTTAAAAACATGATCCGTGCAATCTCTAATTTTAAACAACCGATTTAAAAATCGTATCGTGCCAAAGACAGCGCCCCCTGAGGTATATGGGCCGAAGTAAAGGCTACCGTCTTTTTTTACTTTGCGGGCTAAATACAGTCGTGGGTAATCGTTTTGCCAGCTTAACTGAATGTAAGGATACGACTTATCATCTTTTAAGCGGATGTTGTACTTGGGCCGATGTTTTTTGATTAATGAGGCTTCAAGCAGAAAGGCTTCTACTTCGGTTTTCGTAAGTAAATATTCAATTTCAAATATATTAAAAACTAAAGCTTTCGTCTTAGCGGAATGGTCTTTAGAATCAGTAAAATAATTTTTGACGCGGTTTCTTAAATTTTTAGCTTTTCCAACGTAAATAATTTTATCTAGTTGATTCTTCATCAAGTAAACACCACTTTGAGTGGGGTATTCTTTTATACGTTCTTTAAGAAGATCATATTTTTCAGACATCGCTAAGTGATTTACCATCGCGAATTTGCAACTCAAGTATTTGTAACCGCTTTATATCGTCACGTACTGAAGCCGCATCTTCAAATTCTAACTGTGCTGAAAGTTTTTTCATTTTAGTTTTAAGCTTGGTAATTTCATCTTGAATTTTATTTGGTTTTTCAGAAAATTTCTTCATTTGCTCGGCCGTGGTATCTTTAACACCTTGAATATCATACACGCTTAGCGCACCGTCGAACATGTTACCCACACCGTCTTGAATTTTCTTACGAATTGTCTGTGGGGTAATGCCGTGTTTTACGTTGTGCTCTTCCTGAATTTTTCGGCGACGGTCTGTCTCATCAATGGCCTTTTTCATCGAGTTCGTAATTCGGTCGGCGTAAAGAATAACGCGCCCTTCAACATTTCTAGCGGCACGACCTATCGTTTGAATTAAAGACCTTTCCGATCTTAAAAAACCTTCTTTATCGGCATCTGTAATTCCAACAAGACTAACTTCAGGAATATCTAATCCCTCTCGTAACAAATTGATCCCAACTAGCACATCAAATACGCCTAATCGTAAATCTCGAATAATTTCGGTTCGCTCAATAGTTTCAATATCACTGTGCAAGTACTTAACTTTGATCCCTATTGACTCATAGTATTCTGTTAAATCTTCTGCTGATCTTTTTGTAAGCGTGGTGATAAGTACGCGCTCCTTTTTCTCGACTCGATTGCGAATTTCCACTAATAAATCATCAACCTGGTTTTTTACGGGTCGAACTTCAATCTGCGGGTCTACTAGACCTGTTGGACGAATAATCATTTCAACTATAAGCCCTTCTGACTTCTCAAGCTCATAAACTGCTGGTGTTGCTGAAACGTACACAACTTTATCCATCATTTTTTCAAATTCTTGAAAATTCAGTGGCCGGTTATCTAACGCTGATGGCAGTCGAAAACCATGCTCGACCAGAGTTGATTTTCTGGATCTGTCGCCGCGGTACATGCCCCCAATTTGCGAAACCGTGACATGGGATTCATCAATAAAGGTAATAAAATCTTTAGGAAAATATTCAAGTAGTGTTGGCGGTGGCTCACCGGGCCCGCGCCCCGTTAAATGTCTGGAATAGTTTTCGATTCCTTGGCAAAATCCAATCTGCTCCATCATTTCAATATCATAGTACGTACGCTGTTCTAGTCGCTGTGCCTCAAGAAATCGAACTTGTGAGTTAAGCTCTGTCAAACGCTCAAGTAGTTCAATTTGAATTGTTTTAATAGCTTTCTTAATATTATCGTCACCTGTCGCATAATGTGATCCTGGATAAATTCCAATCTGATCTACTTCTTCTAATTGCCTGGCTGTTAAAGGATCGATCCACATTATTTTTTCAACAAAATCACCAAAAAATTCAAAGCGTAAAGCACGTTCTTCCTCGTACGGTGGAAAAACTTCCACCACGTCGCCGCGCACGCGAATTGTACCACGAGAAAAATCGACATTATTGCGGTTATACTGAATACGAATCAGTTCTTTTAAAAAATCGTCGCGCTTTAGTTTATCGCCGTTTTTTACTAAAATCATCATGCCTTCGTAAGCTTCGGGCGACCCTAAACCATAGATGCATGACACAGACGACACGATAATGACATCCCTACGATCAAATAACGAGCGCGTCGCCGAATGGCGCATGCGATCTATCTGCTCGTTGATTGCTGAATCTTTCTCGATAAACGTATCTGAACTGGGAATGTAGGCCTCTGGTTGATAGTAATCGTAATAGGAGACAAAATATTCGACCGCATTTTTTGGAAAGAGTTCCTTAAATTCCGAATACAACTGGGCTGCCAAGGTTTTATTTGGCGCAAGCACAATAGCGGGTACGTTCATTTCCGCGATGACGTGGGCCATGGAAAAAGTTTTTCCACTTCCGGTAACACCCAATAAGGTTTGGTGTTGAAGTCCTCGCTTAAAATTTTCAATCATAGTCGCGATGGCAGCCGGCTGATCACCAGCCGGCTTATACTCTGAAACCAATTCAAAATTTTTATGAAACGATTTTTTGGCCACGTGCCTATTCCTTACTTTCCCTATTTACTAACTTCCCAAAAACTTCCAGCAGGTAGGTCGCTAACTGCAACATTCATATCGGTTAACTTTTTTCTTAGCTCATCGGACTTTGCAAAATCTTTAGCTGCACGAGCAGCTGATCTTTCAGTAACAATCAAATCAATGGTGTCACGTTTAAATCCAGTTTTTATTAGAAGCTGATCATCCAAGGCTGTCAAAAAATCATGAGCTGGCTGTTGAAATAAACTTAACAGCTGTCCAAATTTCTTAATATATTGGATAAACTGCAAACAATGACTTTTTGTTTGTGGTAGTGGCTTCATACCGCGTTTATGTTTTGCATTAAATCCGCGAATCATATCAAACACTACAGCGAAAGCGGCAGGCGTTCCAAAGTCATCGTTTAAAGCATCGGTAACCTTTTTCCAAGCGTCATCCACATCGGTCTTAAATTTGGTATCCAAAACGTCTTCACTGGGACATGTGGCAAGCAGGTTCTCTGCCAGTGCTAACGACGAATAAACGCGTGCTAACCCAGATATAGCCCTGTCGATTGCGTCCGCGCTGAAGTCAGCAAGACTTCGATAATGAACGGAAAGCATCATCCACTTGTAAATTTCCGGATGCTGGTCTTTCAAAAAATCACGTAAAGATATTATGTTACCTACAGACTTTGACATTTTTGCACCGTCAAACTGAATCATGTTCCAGTGCATCCAGTACTTTACAAAATTTTCGTTGGTGCATCCTTCGGTTTGCGCAATCTCATTTTCATGATGCGGAAACATCAAATCTAATCCGCCGCCGTGAATATCGATTTGATTTCCAAAAAGCGAATGAATCATCGCAGAACATTCGATATGCCAGCCTGGCCGTCCCGGTCCCCATGGCGATGGCCAGCTGACTTCATCCGGCTTCGCTGATTTCCAAAGAGCAAAATCAAGTGGGCTTTTCTTTTTTTCATCCACCTCAATACGCACACCTGCTTGCAATTCTTCAGGCTTTCGACCAGAAAGCTTTCCGTAATCCTTAAAATCCGCAATCGAAAAGTTAACATCGTGGTGATTATCAAATCCCACAGTCGCGTACGCTTTTTTATTTTCAATCAGCTGCGAAATCATACTTATAATTTCTGGCATATGATCAGTAACTTTCGGATTGTGATCATGCTGACGTAAGCCAAGCGATGCAAAATCTGCTTTGTATTCGTTTATATAAAATTCAGAAACCTCCAACGAAGATTTTTTTTCAGTATGCGCGCGGTTAATGATTTTATCGTCGACATCAGTGAAGTTTAAAGCGTAATCGACATTGTAATTCAAATGTTCAAGCCAGTTTCGCACTAAATTAAAAAAAACCGGACCGCGAAAATTTCCCACATGCAAATAGTCATAAACCGTAGGGCCGCAGACATAAATGGTTACCTGCCCTGGCTTTATAGGCTTAAATTCTTCCAGCATTTTCGTTAGTGTATTATAAATTTTTAGCATTGTGCTAATGCCTTTTCTGCGCGAGCTAATATCGATTTTTTAGGTAGCAACGGCACTAGCGTCTGCAATTCGGTCCCATTTGGTTTGCCGATGATGGCAATTCGTATCGGAAAAAATAGGTTCTTACCTTTTTGACCAGATTTCACCTTTACATCATCTTGAATTTTTAAAAATTCAGCTTCAGAAATCATTTCTGTTGGGTGCTGGGCAACAGCGTCTTTCCATGCCAATAAAACCGCCTTGGTGGTTTCCCACTTTAAAGCCTCAGCACTTTCTGGAAGAATCTCATATTTTGAATCATCCAGCGGAGCATACAAAGCTACAGCATCCGAAAGCACTTCCAACTTAGATTTAAAAGTTTCCACCGACTGCATTTGCCAATTTAAATCTGTCGGCAATTGCAATCCGGCTTCCTTTAAAAATTTTGAAATAAGTTTCCATATTTCATCATTAGGTAAAGCTCGCAGATGCTGTGCGTTCATCCACTTTAGTTTTACGCGGTCAAACACAGCTCCTGAAGGATTTAATCTTTCAATTGAAAACGCGTCTATCATTTCTTGCAGAGTTAATATTTCTTTACCATCAGGCGATGACCACCCCAACAGCGCTAAAAAGTTATTCATAGCCGACGGTAAATAGCCATCGATCCGAAATTGATCGCACGAAGCAGCCCCGGTACGCTTAGATAATTTTTGTCGATCGTCATCCAGAACTAAAGACATATGACCAAATTGTGGTAGTGGCCAACCCATTCCCTCATAAATCATCAGCTGCCGCAGCGTATTCGGCAGATGCTCTTCGGCCCTTAACACATGAGAAATCTTCATCAGGTGATCATCAACGACACAGCAGAAATTATAAACTGGCATGCCATCAGATCTAAGCAAAACAAAATCACTGACCATGTCCGATGGAAACTTCACATCACCGCGAATTAAATCTTTTAATATATAATCTTTTTTAAGGGCGCGCGTTCTAAAGCGCACCACAGCTTTTTCACCGGCAGCTTTTTTTTTCAAAGCTTCAGCGGGATCCATTGATTCATATGGCGACTGCACGTGCGGTTGCTCTCCGGCAGCTTTTAATTTCTCGCGAGCCGCATTAATTTCGACTTCCGTCATAAAACAGTAATAAGCTTTTTTCGCCGCTAATAATTCGTCTGCAATTTTTTTGTAAATAGCCTGTCGGTGACTTTGTTTGTATGGCCCGTTGGGGCCCATATCTAGCAATGTTTCCGGGTGCGGTCCTTCATCCCACAAAAGTCCAAGCCATTGTAAATCTTGAACCATCATCTTTAACGATTCGTCAGTTGACCTAGCTTGATCGGTATCTTCAATTCGTAGAATAAATTTACCCTTGTGCCGCCGTGCAAACATCATATTGAATAAGGCCGAGCGCGCTCCGCCGACGTGAAGATATCCAGTTGGACTTGGCGCAAACCGCACGCGCACTTCGGAAAAGCCTGGGGTTAGAACTGATGCTGACATAAAAATATCCTTAGCTGTTAAAGCTGATATTTTCACTTTTTTAAGGGAGAATGTAAATTCTTATGTGATCAGGTTATAGGGCGTGCTACTGCACTGGTAACAGGGCGTGCTACTGCACGCCGAAAATAGCTTTGATTTCGGCGTCTGAGTTGACGACGTTGTTTACTTCTGGAGCTAAATTAAGTTCTTTTAGTAATAGGTTTTTAGCGGTGTCTAACATCTTTTTTTCGCCGAAGCTTAATTCTTTGTCGACCTTAAGAACATATAAATCGCGTAGAACTTCAGCGATTTCAAATACGGAGCCAGTTTTTATTTTTTCCATATAATCGCGGTAACGACGATTCCAAGTCTGCGTATCGATTTTAACATTCTTATCTTTAAGAATAGTAACAACCTTCATTGCCTCTTCATGAGATATCAACGGTCGAAGACCCACAGATTTAATGTTGGCAGCCGGAATCATGATTTTCATGCCAGTTTCAATAATTAACACCGAGTAGAACTCGTGTTTAGTTCCTAAAATTTCTTTGTATTCGATTGAACTAATCTTACCCACGCCATGACCTGGATAAACTGCGTGATCGCCAACTTTGAATTGTCCCATACGTGCCCCACTTTTTGAGTAGAATTTAAGCCACTCAAGTTATAACACTTATGACACCTGTCATCAAATTTAAACGCGGCTAAATTTTTCTGCATGTAAAATGTACAAACGGCCCAAAAGCTCAATTTTAGTAAAAGCTCTCAGGCCATTGATTTTGCTAGGTATTACTGAACTGAAACAATTAAGGCAAATGGCTGCTTGCCAGCAATGCCCATCGGCACATTGATACCGGTTACGCTTACCACTACGGCTGCTCCGGCTTCGACATCAGTTTGCATATGAACGTGATTGTTAACTTGATCGTTCGAATTTAGAACTTGTCCGTTCGCTAAAGTAACCTTTAGATCAAGATCATTCACCAAAGCCTTCGCCGCGTTTGGCGATCCGGCAGCATCTGTCCAGACCAAATTAGCTACAAGCTTACCACTTCGAGGCACAGCAATTTTTGCTGTGAAAATATCGCCTGTTGCCACACCCGCCCGATTATCAGAGAAGTAAGCAATCGCATCTGTCTTTGCAATCTGCGCTACGTTCACACGGCCATAACCCTCATCGTTGTTGGGCCGTAATGTTAAAATTTCTTGCCCTTGGCTTACTCCACCTTCGCCATACTGCCCTGGAAACATTTCCGTCGACGTTTGCAATAAGTACGCTTTTAAAAATGCTGCCGTCGGATTAGGTGTAACCTTAGCCATCAAAATCTGTCTGGCAACTGCGGCCGCACCAGCAACTAGCGGAGCTGCCATTGATGTACCGCCAGACCAAACATAATTCGGGTTGTATTCACCCCACAGTTTTTCTGCCGTTGGTTGCTGAGACTTCACTGACAATATATTTGTACCCGGAGCTAAAATATCTGGCTTGATGCGGCCATCATTTGTAGGTCCGCGTGAACTAAACATGGCAATACCGTTTAAATTATCAGACATCGTTGATAGTGTGATAGGAGCAACTGGCCAGTTATCTTTAGCAGAACCAAGCTCGCCAACTTTTTTCTGATTGCCGCCGGTTGTGGTCAAATTCTCGCTAGCGCCAACAGTTAGGGCGTTTTTTGCGGTCCCAGGTGTTCCAACCGAGCCCGCGTCAATACGACCATCGCGGTTTTTATCAACACCACTATTACCTGCAGCGAATATAACAAGTAGATCTTGCTTTTCAAACATCACTTGATCAACCGTCGCAGCCATCTTTTCGTAAGCACCAAAATTGGCTGCGGCACCCCATGAGTTTGTGTGCACGCGCGCGCCATCAGCATAGGCTTGTGCAAACATTTTACCTAAATCGGCTGGCACAGATAAATTATTTAAGATCGGCGACCACATGCCCTGCGCTACAAAGGAAGCGCCGTAAGCAGCGCCCTTCAATTTACCGCCAGAACTTGTGCCACGCCCTAATACCGAACCCGCAACGTGAGTACCATGACCCATAGGATCAGCCCAAGACTTACCAAACAGTCCAACCGCATACCCTGATTTTACAGCTCCTGTGAAATCACCGTGAATGGCGCGTGCATCACCTGAATCTAAACCTGTGTCCGCCATTCCCACAATTTGATTTTGTCCAAGGTAATTAAGCTGCCATGCAGATTCAAAATTCATTACCTGTGTTCCGGTTTCACTGCCATTTATGTCAGAATAATCTCCAACGGCTGACACCTGGACTGCTGCTTGATCGTCAGTCTCAATTTTAAAATGAAGTGGCCTAATTTCTTGCGCCGGCTGAATGTGTTCAACACCGATCAGGCTAGCAATAGCAGTAAGTGACGACTTTGATGTTTCGATAATCATCGAGGTGTCTGAAGCAGCACGAACTGTTACATTCATTGCTGCAAGCTTTGTTAAAACGGGATGGAAATCTTTTGCTTCAAATAAACTAAGCACAAATCGTTCGGCACCTAAAGCGCCTACACCTGAATTAGCAATATCCGGTGAAACTTTCATTTCAGCGGCAAACGGAATAATGGCCTGGATCATTTCTTTTTGCACACGCTTTAACTGAGCTGTATTCCCACGCACGACAAGTGCATCTTCAGGAAGGTAAGCAAAAATTCGCAGTCCTTGCTGAGTCAGGCTTCTCTTGTTCGCCACCGTGATATGATTTTTAAACTGAATGATCCATTCGGAAGTAGCTGCACCCGTATTTTCGATTTGTGCTTTCATACCGTCGGTAGAAATTGTTCCTGTTCGTAACTTAATTTCAGTTCCGGCAGTGGCAGCTAGTGATAACGTCAGTGTTAACATGGCTAGGACGGTGATTCGTAAATTCATATTCTCTCCTCGTGAAAAAATGTGTTTAGTAACCTAAAAAGTCCACCATGTCATAAATTCATTGGATAGCTAATTATGAGAACTCTTAGGTAAATAACGCTTGTCGACGTATCCGTTGTGAATGTAACTTAGTGCAGTAAATCGTGATGAAAAAAGCTATTAATCCAAGGAGAAACTTATGAAAGCTCAATTAAACAATCGCCTTCTAGCACTAATTATCGCTGCCAGTTTTCTTTCAGCCTGTGGTATCAAGAATAGTGAAGCTGGCGATACTGTTACGCCGACACCAGTTGACGAATATCGTATAGAACAACTTTCAAAAACGGTTTGCCCTGCGCCGCAAAAATTGCGGCTTAATGCTGACGTCACTAGGCTGAACCTAAATAACCTTATTGCAACCGGAAAAGTGAAAGCAGTTATTTTTAAAAAAGGCACAGAGGACTGCGCACTGAAGTTTAATTACAATTTTGCCAACAATGAAAACCGCCACAGCGGAAATTTAACTTTGAAAGCAGACGGGAATGTCACACCACCACAGCCGGGCGGTAACTACACTTACGATTTGGTGTTGCCTAATTCGCTTCCAGGAAAATGCGTCGTTAACGGGTCAGCATGGGAAGTCGTAACTGCTGGTGAAAACAATCAATTGATGGCGATTACCTTTCGCAACATCAGTGATAGCGCCACAAGCCAATACTTAAATTTAATTTCGGACAAACTGGTAACTGTGAAACCCTTAGCAGAAGCCATTGGCATGAACTCGTACACCTGCCAATAGCATGGAATAAAGACTCAATTGCATGGGCAATTTTTCTGAAGCCAGCCCCCCGTAACATGCGGGCATTTTGTCTCTGGTTGGCTAATTGCTTTCCTTAAGCGGACCCGAGCTTTAAATATCGTAATTCGCGACAGATTCTTACTTTTTTACTGGTCACAGACAAGTGTTCGCCAATGTTTTGGTTAATTATGCACATTATATAAGCGGTTTCCTAGGCCACAGGTAATTTTCTTAAAAATTATGAAATTTTCTGCCTGGGAATTAATTTTCTGGATTCATTATTGCAATTCGATATTTTTATGGAAACTAGTGAAATTATAAATAAATGTAAAAAACATGTTTTCCTTATCGAAGATTCAACAGACGTAAAAAATTTAGCGCAGCATTATTTCGAAGAAACGGGATTCGAGATGGACTCTGCCGCAGACGGCGAAGAGGCGCTTTTAAAATTAAGACATCTTAAGGTTCTTCCGGGCTTAATTCTGTTAGATCTAAAAATGCCCCGCATGGACGGATTTCAGTTTCGATTACAACAAGAACTAGATTCGGAGCTTTCACAAATTCCTGTGGTCGTCATGTCCGCTGATCATTACACGGAAGTTCATGCCATACGCATGGGAGCGCACGGGTACATTAAAAAACCATTCACGTCAGATTCATTAATCAGCACTGCTAAAAAGTATTGTAGCTAAGACGAATTCTAACCTACACCCGCCAGCGCGGTTGGGCCGTATGATTTTAAAAGCTCGGCGCGAAGTGCGACATGTTCTTTTTTTGAAAGCTTGGGATCAATCTCTAAAATCTGAAAAGCATAATCTCTGGCTAATTTAAGTAAACTAAAGTCGCGCACCAGGTTTGCCATCTTAAAACCAGTTAACCCCGACTGACGTGCGCCCATGAATTCGCCGGGTCCTCGAATTTGCAAATCAAATTCAGCAACTTTGAAGCCATCATTTGTTTTCTCCATGAATTCGACCCGTTCGCGGGTTTCTTGCGATACCGCATAGCCCATAATCATCACACAAAAACTTTTATGCTCTCCCCGACCAACTCGTCCGCGCAACTGATGCAGCTGAGATAATCCAAAGCGCTCTGTGTGCTCGATAATCATGATGTTTGCGTTTGCCACATCCACACCAACTTCAATAACAGTTGTTGAAACCAGGGTGTCAATCTGGTGACTGCGAAATTGATCCATCACCACATCTTTTTCAGCGGGTTTCATCTTTCCGTGAAGTAGACCAAAGCGAATTCCCGGATATTGATTTTTTAATTTTTCGAATTCATCGGTTGCATTTTTTAGATCAATTTTTTCACTTTCTTCCACAAGCGGGTATACAATATAGGCTTGCCGACCTTTCGCTATTTGCTCGGCCATAAAATCCATGGCTTTATCGCGCTTAGATTCAGTGATCACACGTGTCTGTATAGGAGTCCTTCCAAGCGGCATCTCGTCAATGACTGAAACATCTAAATCCCCGTAAACTGTCATTGCTAAAGTTCTTGGAATTGGTGTTGCAGTCATAATTAAAAAGTGCGGCGACTGACCTTTATTTTTTAATATTCCCCGCTGGGCGACACCGAAACGGTGCTGCTCATCGATAATGACCAACCCTAAATTTTTAAACTGCACCCAATCTTCGATCAACGCGTGAGTACCAATTAAAAACTGAGTTTCTCCGTTGATTAAGCGCTCAAGAATTTCTTTTCTTGCCGCAGTTTTGGTTTTACCAGTTAACAGATCACAGCCAATTTCAAAGGGGTTAAGTAAACTTTTGGCATTCTTAAAATGCTGTTCCGCCAATATTTCGGTAGGTGCCATTAGGCAGACTTGAAACTGACTTTCGATCGCTTTCAGCGCAGCCAAAAAACTAACTAAAGTTTTCCCTGAACCCACATCACCCTG
>JAYTMU010000023.1:0-10356 GCA_043728195.1 Bdellovibrionales bacterium | reverse complement strand
TGTGAAGCTTAGTCGGAATAGTTCGCTTTGATTTACAAATAAAAAGATCTGCTTTCTAACAGCAGACCTTGAATAAATCGTTTATAAATTTTAACCAGTGGATTAAAGCGCGCTATACGTTCTGCCAAATACTCATTTTTCGACCGTCAGAATCTTCAACATCAGCTACTTTCATTGTTGGATAAGTATTTTGAGATAATACTTTGCCACCTAATAAATTTAATTCTTTAACGGTTTCATCAAGATTGTCTGATTCAATGCTTGGCTGTGCATTTTGAATAGAAGGATCACCAACAATCATTAACGTCTGGTTCGTTTTTGGATCTTTTAGAATCATAAATGATTTTCCATCACCTGGATTCGAAACTTCCATGCCCAAAAAACTTTTGTAAAACTGCGCAGTTTTGCCAAGGTCCTTTGATCCGATCATTGTATCTGCAAATTTTGCTGATGCCATATAGCTATCCTCCATTGAATTAAAGTTGATTTGAATAAACCGTATTTACATATTGATGTCTAGCGGCGACAAGCAAGCTAATGAATCTGGAGACCCACCGATCTGACAGCGAATCTGTTCAGCGCTTTTGACCTGGCCGGCTAGAACTGGTCCAGAATCTGTGATAGATTTTGGCCGAAAGGTAGGGCTTTTGAAGCAGATTAAACCAAGCGATTAAATTCACCACGCACAACTTTTGATAAATCTATTAAATTACAAACTTGATCGTACAATTTTTCAATTTCTGGATCTTTATCTACAAGAGACATAATTTTGTCATGATCATCTTTTGATTGAAACAGGCTAAGTGAAAAGAAAATTTCTTCGTCCGCATTTGCCGAAATTTCTTGTGAAAAAGAAACACATCCATACTTTGCTTTGAGATTTTCAGGTCCGAATGTCCAATCGTCAATCGCGCCATTTCTCTTGTAAATTTCGGCAGACCTTTTCTGAACCATGAGGAAGGCTTCAATATTTTTTTTAGGGACTCGGTAAAAATAAAGTGATGTATACATAGGTGACTCGTATCACTTTGCACTTTAGCTGACAACAAAAGCAACCCTATTCGACGTCTAAGAATCGATTAAAGCCTGACCTTCTGCACCAAACTACGGCCTCAGTCAGTAAGCCTGTGCCTTTTAGTATTTCTTAACAGGGTTCAGCTTACTAGCTGTCAGACCAATCGAGGCCTTAGTTTCATTCCTACTTTACAGTTCTTTTTTTGCTTTTTTTCATTTGATAAATTTGGGTTGGAATTTCAATAATAAAAACCCTGCATCTGAATATAAAAAGGTAAAAGCAGTTCCATTATTTAACAGCGTTGATTTAGTCTCCGCTGGCGTCGAACACATCTGTGCTTCTATGAACACTAATCTCTATTGCTTCGGCGTGAACACGAACAAACAACTCGGCAACCGGTTTCTTAACGCAACGCTGACAACTATCACTTGTTCGTGAAAAAGAACTTAGAAAAATAAATCAACATTAGTTAACGAAAACAGCTCGTAGTTTCAACGCGGCCAAATCGTAAATGCAAATAATTACTAAATCTGGCTCTTAAATTACTGTTACTTCATTACGATTAACGAAAAGATCAAAAATCACACCCTTAAAGTTGTAACGACCGAGGAAGATTTGGTTTTCATGCGTAAGCATCGTGAAAAATTCATTCAACAAACGGGGCAAGACAAATACGATCGTGTTGAAAAACAGGTGAAGATCATATCGGCAATCGAAAACAGCCTCAGTCAGCAAGTAATTCAGAGGCTTAATCCTGCCCAGCAAAAGCTGATTAGCATTTTTCTTGAATACCCTAATGTATATAAATCAAAGCCCACATTTGATCATAAAGGCAAAGTACTTCCTTGGCAGGATGCGTATTAAGAATCACAGTTTAAGAAACTAAAAATATTAAAGTTCGAAGCGGGTTAGAATCGTTTTGAATCTTCACGCTGACTTCATAACTAGGATCATCTAGTTGCACAATTAACGACGCGAACGGAATTCGCTTCGAAGTTTCTAAAAGCTTTTTAAACGCTGCTTTTTTTTGATGAAGTTTCAACAGATCAGCATCTTTCATTGGATACGTATCATTAGTTTCTAAGTAATTTTTTACAACAGCTTCATCGATGTACCCCAAATATTTAACGATATTCAATTGGCCCGCGGCAGTTTTCAAGCTTTTTGTTTCTGGATCCACTTGGACTTTTGCCACGACACGGGTTTTCGGTTTACCGTTTTCAGTGACAACGCTACCAAGCTTAACGGCCATGTAAACTGACTTTTTATCAAATTCTGCAACATAAGCTAAAGCTGAAGAGGTCGCAAAAATACAAGAAAATAGCAAAATCAGATTTTTCATCATACATCCTTTGATCGGTTATCAACTAAACTTTGCAGCTTAAGGGCCACCTTGAAATCAATATAATTAAATTGGTTGTGCTGAATGTATTGATGAAGCAAGAATTGTTAGACAGGCGGATGATGTCTTATTTTGAGATTGAATAAATATTATTCGAAATAAAAAACAACCGCTCTGGATTTCTTGCGGATTTCGACAGCGCGTTAATTTTCTCATTCAGTTGGTCGTACAAAGCAAACACCTACAAACAATCCGGCAATTCAGTCACAGGTTTTTGTTGCCAAATGGCAACCGCGCGTGCTATAATTAATCATGGAAAAAGCTAAGATCTTGAACCGAAAAGTTAAACAATTGGGTATCGTTATTGTGGCTGAGCAGGCGGGGCTAAATAAAAGCACGATCTCTCGTTATGTCCATGGGCAGCGAGACTACTCTCTTGAAAACTTTGAGAAAGTGACGGCTGCCGTTAAAATCATCGAAAGAAGGAGTTTGAAAGGACTGACCAGTGCTCGTGAAGCCACCGAAAGAGTGGCGGCGGGTGAGAACTGGCAGATTTCCTATTTTGATTTTGTGGATTCATTTTTATTCGCAAAAAATCATCTTTTGGTCAGCCAAAGGCCTGTTGACGGGCTGGATTTGAAATCTTTAGCCCTGATTTGTTCGATGGTAATGCAGCTTTGTGAAGAAAATAAAGTTCAATCTCCAGAATGGGCAATGCTTAGTTTGGAGCTAGATGAGCCTTGGTTTATTTCAAAGTTTAAAAGTTTGCGGGCCATTTGCCTTGTGCAAAGTCCGCTGTTTTTTAAGCGAAATAATATTTTTGTAGGCGACGACTTTCTTAAGAGGGCTTAAATATGAAAAAGAGTGAAATTTTATTGGCATTTAAAAAATTGAACGCGCATTTGAAAGCCGATGGATCAAATGCCGAAATCTGTATAGTTGGCGGAGCAGTCATGTGCTTGGTCTTCAATGCTCGTGAGCAAACGAAAGACGTGGACGCTATTTTTCATCCGAAAACGAAGGTTTATGATCTGGCAAAAAAAGTGGCTGCGGAACAAAATCTACCACCAGATTGGCTCAACGATTCCGCCAAAGGATATATTAACGAAAAAATTGAACAGGTCGAAATCTTAAATATGTCGAATCTCAAAATTTTTGCACCTTCAGCCAAATACATGCTGGCGATGAAGTGTTTGGCTTCTAGAGTAGGAACCAAAGACGAGGGCGATATTGAATTTTTGATTAAGTACCTTCGACTGACCAGCATTCAAGATGTGATGTCCATTTTGACGTCATTCTATGATCCCAAGCTGATTCAGCCCAAGACTCAGTATATGATCGAAGAGATATTTGAAATGTTAAAAAGTGTTTAAAGGTCCAGTAAAACGACTATAGGGCGCCGTTCATTTTGCGTGCTGGTGTAACCTTATAAAATAAAAAGCCAGTTTTGCAACTGGCTTTTTATTAAGGAGGGAGCGATGTTGAAACTAGGCAGCCGCAGCGGAGGTTTTAGCCTTCTTTTCTTGCTTGCGAGAACCTGTTTTCTTTGTAAAATTTTCTGATTTTTCAAATGCTACTGCAAAAACTTCGTCTAGATTGTCGGCTAAGATGAAGTTAATTTTTTCTTTAAATACTGGTGGAATATCTTCAAGGTCTTTGGCATTTGCCATTGGTATGATAATATTTGTTATACCTAAATTCAGCGCAGCCAAACATTTTTCACGAATTCCACCCACTGGTAAAACGCGTCCTTGTAAAGTCACTTCACCGGTCATTGCGATATCATTTCTAACTGCAGTGCCAGTCATAAGACTTACAAGTGCAGTTGTTAATGTGATACCTGCTGACGGCCCATCTTTCGGGATTGCGCCCGCTGGTAAGTGGATATGAATATCATTTTTTTCGAAGAAATCGCCCGGAATGTTTAATTCGTCCATGTGGGCTTTTGCGTAGGACATTGCCGCGTGAGCAGACTCTTTCATTACGTCGCCTAATTGGCCGGTCAACATTAAGCTACCTTTGCCTTTCATTTTTAAGGCCTCGATAACTAGAACTTCTCCGCCGGCTTGTGTCCACGCTAGTCCTTGCACGATACCAATTTGCGATTCAAAAATCTTTTCATCGCGCATAAATCGTGGTGGGCCTAGTAACTCTGCAACACTTGTTGGATTGATTTCAATAAAATTTGCTTCTGCTAAAACAACTTTTTTAGCAACTTTGCGGCAGACCGATCCTACTTCGCGCTCTAGATTTCGTAAGCCGGCTTCACGGGTGTAACCTGCAATTAGAAATTTTAAACCTTCGTCTGTAAACGCGATATTTTCATTGGTTATTCCGTTTGCTTCGATTTGTCTGTTGATAAGATGTTTTTTAGTTATTAATAACTTATCATTTTCAGTGTAACCCGGAATGCTGATCAATTCCATACGATCACGTAAAGCAGCTGGAATATTTTCTACAACGTTTGCCGTTGCAATAAATAATACATTTGATAAATCAAAATCAACGTTTAAGTAGTTATCACGAAAAGTTGAGTTTTGTTCTGGATCTAACACCTCAAGCATAGCTGATGCTGGATCACCGCGAAAGTCAGACGCCATTTTATCGATTTCGTCTAATACGATAACTGGATTTCTAGTTTTAGCCTGGCGTAAGGCTTGGATAATTTTTCCTGGCATGGCGCCAACATACGTACGGCGATGTCCTCTGATTTCGGCTTCGTCTTTTACTCCGCCTAATGCAATTCGGAAATATTCACGACCCATAGCGCGTGCGATTGACCTGCCTAAAGATGTTTTTCCAACTCCGGGTGGTCCAGTGAAGCACAAGATAGGACCTTTCATCGACGATTTTAATTTGCGTACGGCTAAAAACTCGATAACACGGTCTTTGGCTTTTTGCAGATCATAATGATCGTCGTCCAAAATTTCTTTAGCTTTTTTAATATCAATAATATCTTCAGATTGCTTGCTCCATGGTAGGTCAACCATCCAGTCAAGATACGTTCGAACCATTGTTGCTTCACTTGCATCCGGATGCATGCGCTCTAATCTTGCTAACTGTTTTAATGTTTCAGTTTGTATGGCTTCTGGCATTCCTGCAGCAGTAACTTTATTTTTTAATTCGTCCATTTCTTCAGACTTAGAATCCTGTGCATCGCCAAGTTCGCCTTTGATGGCCTTCATTTGGTCGCGTAAAAAATTTTCGCGTTGATTTTTTTGATCATCACGGCCGGTGCCACGAATTTTGGCTTGGGCTTGCATTACTTCAAGTTCAGTTTGTAAAAAACTGCAAATTAAAGTTAAGCGCTCTTTTGGGTCAATAGTTTCTAAAACCTTTTGTGCATCGTGAACTTTTAAACCGATGTTGCTTGCGATAAGATCGGCAACCCGACCAGCATCTGAGACATCGTCTAATACTAATAAGATATCCGGAGATAGTGCTTTTCCTAGTGCGATTGTCTTTTCTATATATTCTTTTGCGGTGCGAACAAGCGCTTCAACTTCTGCAGGATTTTTCGAAGTTGTGACATCTTCTACTTTTTCAACAGACACTTCAAAACTGCCTGCCGTTTTTGTGAATGATTTGATACGGCCTTTGGCCTCGCCTTGAATTAATATTTTAACACGGCCATCAGAAAGTTTTCTCATGCGCATAATTTTTGCGATGGTTCCAATTTCATAGATGCTATCTGGTGACGGGTTTTCTTCCGCGATATCTTTTTGCGATGCTAAAAAGATAAGTCGGTTTTTTGTAAGAGCCTCTTCCACTGAGCGAATCGATGATTCTCTTCCAACAAAAAGTGGAATGATCATGTAGGGAAATACAACGATATCGCGAACGGGTAACATCGGTAGTGTTTGTGGAATCTCAACTGGTTGATTATCAAATGTCATATAGGCTCCTGTTTCCTTAAGAAACATTTCGGAGCTATCTGAGATTGGCTTTAATCATTTTGAGTCTGGTTTTAGTTACGGACTTAAAATCACGACTGACATCTGTAATTTTAAACAGCTATTGGACGAGATTTCTAGTCGAAGACTCTTGATCTTCCATACATGAGATGCAAAGGGCCGCCAAAGGTCTAGCCATTAACCGACGCAGATCGATCGCATCGCCACAGCCTTCGCATTCGCCATACTGACTGCTAACAAATTTGGAAAGCGCTTTATCGATTAATACAAGCGAAAGCCGGTCACGCTCGTGAAGTTGTATACTTAAGCTTGATTCAAGTTCTTGTGCTACAGCATCAGCTTCGTCAGAAGATTTTGAAAGCTCTGACTGTTGCGATTTAAATTCAAAATTTTTATTCAAAATTTCGCTTTTTTGTTGCAGTAGTGATTGTTTAATCGCCTCAAGTTCAGCACGGGTGCTGGCTTGGGTTTCGGTGTTCTTCATCTAAATTCCCCTCGATAAGTTTGCCGAAATGTCAGGGGATAATTGACTTTGTACTGAGTACTGTCATCAAAAAAAAATCTGCATTAGCCTGATGAATCATCGCTCACAGGATGTGAGCGAAAAGCGCGCTTATTCAAACTATAATTATTTTTTATCGTGCGAATTTTTTAGTTATACTTTCGCGAAGTTCCGCTCCCTCAATGCTGTAGCGAGTGTGCGGTAATGCAAGCAGTCGATCGGCTTCAATTGGTTCTTCGGTTTCTTCGCAGATACCGTAGTTGCCTGATTCGAAGCGCGCCAATGCAAATTCAATTTCAAGAAGTTGTGACTTAAGTCTAGACTGATTGATCAAAAAAGCATGCTCTTCTTGGTGTGCCGAGGATTGATCAATTTCATCACCAGCTGCTTTATCTAACATATTAAACTGCTGTGCAGCTTGCTGCGAGCGATTCAATATTTCTGATTTCATTTGTAAAAGCTTAAGTCTACATTCTGCGAAAACCCGTGTAGAAGTTGCAGATGTTGTTGGGCGTTTTGAATTTGTTTTATATGCCATGTTAGCCTCCTTGCTTGGAGACTAGGACAGCTAGTCAAATTCAAACGGTTAATTATTAATCAACTTTTTTGATAGTTCCTGAATCAAGGGAAAGAATGTGCAGGGGGCGCTCTAATTCGCGCTGCGAAGACATGCGTAATTCGCCAGTAATGCCCCGAGTGCGGCCCAGCGAACGCAGTCCACTAGCTAGGCTATCCCTGGAAGCAATGCCATCTGAAAGCAAATCTCGAATGATTTTTGCAGCTTCAAATACCTGCATCTCTATAAGCGTAGGCTCTTCGTTAAACTCAGCAAAATAATCTTTGAAAAATTGAGACTCTTTTGGTGATGAATCACTTAGATCGATAGCATCCACGAAATAAATCTGATTGGCTGTACTGCCAACGCGCTTGCTAAGCTCGTTGCTGTTCCAAATATTAGTGCCCAAAAACGTCAGTGGTGGCACATCATTCACTTTTAGAAAGGCCATAACCTGACTTAACGTTTTTCCAGTATCTGGAATAAATAGCACATCAAAATCCACAATAGGTGTAAGCACACTTTCTAGCACTTCGTTAGCACGTGTGTCTTTAGGCTTCACTTTTGGTTTATTTTTATTTTTTTCGGCTTTACCTTTTTTATCTAATGTAATTTCTTTTAAACGTTCCTTGTATTCCTCGGGCCTAGCTTCTTGGTAATACGTTCCAGTCATTTTTTGGATCATCGAAGTAAAATCATTTTCTTTCGGATCGTATGTCTGCGCTGCCATTATTTTTCCGCCGCGCGCTAAGACGTGATCCCAATAGATATTTGCGAATTCAATGCCATAAGCATCGTTGGGATATAAAACAGCGAAGCGCTTGGCATTCAGTTTTTCAAATGCATGCTGAACTAAACGGTCAATTTGCATTTCGGCAGTCAACGAATTGCGAAATACGTAATCCCCAATTCCAGTTAAACCAGATTTTTGCGATAAACCAATAAATGGCACCCCCAACAAATCTGCTTTCTGACCTGCAGCTAAAGCCTCTTTCGAAGAAAGCCCACCAATCAAAGCAATCACCTTATCATCACGAACAAGTTTTTCAACGCCAGCAGTGGCAAGTTCGGGATTACCCTGCGTATCAAATATTGCCAATCGCAGCCTTGAGCCAGGTTTATTTAATCCCAAACCAATCCGAATAGAATTTAAAGCGTGTTGACCAATGTTGGCATTTTTTCCAGTTAATGGAAGTACTGCGCCAATGACTTTGGGGTCAACATCTTGAAGTGCCAAAATTAAATTTATTTCTGCATTAGCTTTTGCAGCTTGAGGAGTTTGCGGGTACAGCGCTGCTAACGAGCGGTAATACTGCAAGGCCATGTCGGGTTGACGTTTTTTTTGTGCAATTTGCGCCGCTTTAAACGACAACACGGTTCTGTAAGGTTGAATTTGAACATCTAAGGCAGCAGCCTCTAATACTTTGTCGATTGCTGTAAGCTCAGTTTCGGCAGCAATCGCTTCAAGAATTTTTGTTTTGGAAATTCCTGTGGTCTTAATTAATGTTAGAAGATCTTTAGATTCTGATGGCAGATTAACTAAAGGCGTTGGCGATTGTGCAGTTGTTGGATTTTTTACAGCCTGTGCTGGAATCGGCTGTGCTGACTGAGAAATTGAAACGGGCATTTTTACAATCTGAGTAGGAACAGCCGGTGGCAATTTAGTTTGCTGATTTCGGCGCGGTGGAAACATTTGCACTGGAGAGCTTCCGCAAGAAAAAATAAACAAACTGCAAAAAACAACAAAAAATATTCGGATCATTTTCGACCTTTCAACAGCGAGTTTAGTTTTTCTTGATACGATTTTACTAACGGTGTGGCTTCTTTAAAGCGCTGCAATTCTTCTAAAATTTCTTTTTGTCGCGAGTTTACATTAAGGGGTGTATCCACGATAACCCGAACCAGCATGTCGCCGGCACCAGCCGATCCTAATTTTGAAAACCCTTTTCCTTTAAGGCGAAAAATCTGACCCGTGTGGGTACCGGCGGGAATTTTAATTTCAGCCTTACCAAAAAGAGTTGGAATTTCGGCTGTCGATCCCAGAATTGCCTCAGTGTAAGGAATTGGTAAGTCTAAAACGACATCATGCTCTTCACGTTTAAACAAAGCGTGATCTTGTAAACTGATAATTACAAATAAATCGCCAGCTTCGCCATTTCCGGGACGGTCACCCTCTTGTGCAAGCTTTAAACGTTGACCTTCTTTAACTCCGGCGGGAACAGTTACTGAAAGTTTAGCATTTTCTTCTTTGGAACCATTTTGCCGCATAAAGTTTACTGTTTTTTCAGCCCCAGTCGCCGCTTCTTCAAACGTAATTGTTAGCGAATAGCGTAAATCTGATCCGCGCACTGGACGATTAGAAAATCCTCCACGAGCACGTCCACCAGTTTGGCCAAACGGATTGCCGCGAGCCCCCCGGGCAGCGCCACCAGAAAAAATATCGCCAAAAACATCGCCAAAAATATCTTGAAATTGATCCGATCCCTGACCGAACGGGGCACCTTGTCCGCCGCCAAACCCGCCACCACCGCCAAAGGGACTACCTTGGGCTCCGGCGTGCCCGAACTGGTCATAATTCTGTCGTTTTTTTTCGTCGCTTAAGGTTTCGTAAGCCTCAGAAAGTTCTTTGAATTTTTCTTCTGCTTTTTTATTGCCCTGATTTTTGTCTGGGTGATGTTGCATCGCTAACTTACGATAAGCTTTTTTGATCTCGTCAGCATTCGCGGACTTTGCAACACCAAGTACCTGATAAAAATCTTTTTTTGACATCTAGATTAGGCCTCAGTCTTAGGGGCCATTGCCACCACGACTTGACCGGTGCGAATAATTTTATCATGAAGTTTATACGGCTTCTTAAACACCTTGGAAATATGTCCAACTGGAAAAGCTGTCGTAGGTTCCGAGCTTAGGGCCTCGTGGTAGGCAGGATTGAATGCTTTACCTTCGCTAGGCACTTCTTGAATGCCATGCTTAGAAAGCACATCTTTCAATTCTTTTGCGGTTAGCTCAATCCCTGTTTTGTAATTT
>JAYTMU010000022.1:0-15314 GCA_043728195.1 Bdellovibrionales bacterium | reverse complement strand
GGGAAATTTCAGTACAGAACTTGTTTATGATAGCTCGCATTTGTATTTTAGAAATTTAAATGGAAAGTTAGGTTCGTCAAATTACGCTGGCTCGCTAGACTTTGATTTTGGCAAATCACTGGTTGAAGGAAAAATTCAGATACCCAAATTGTCTGCCGAAGATGTTTACACAGCTTTAAATAATAAATTTTCACTGCCATTTGAATTTAGTGGCCAAGGAAATGCTGACATCCGTTTTTCAGGTCCTTTTGACTTTTGGAAGCTGACCTATGATTTAAGGTCGCAGGTACGCCAAGGCCAAATTGCAACCGAAAGTTTTGAGCGTCTTGATTTAAATTTGTCAGCCGATGGCAAAAGAATTAAATTCGCTGATGTGCAGTTAAAAAAAATAAAAAGTGTTCTAGTCATTGACGGTGCTATTCTTACAGAAAAAACTCCGACGTTTCAGCTAAGCGTGAAAACCAATACTGCTTTTTTAGAAGAAATTGATTCTGCCATAAAATTTCTGCCAACACTGACTGGTCAAATCTTTGCAAGTGGCAAAGTTACTGGTCCAGTAGCATCACCAGAAGTGGCTCTTGATTTTAATACCAAAGCGGTAACACTTGATGGTGTGCCCTATGCGCCGTCACAAGGGCTGATTGCTATTGATAAAAAACATTTGCTTTTAGACGGTCAGTTTTTTGGTCGGCAATTGCAATCTAGCCTAAAATGGCCATGGAAAATAACTGACGACTTTGCTTTAAAATTGCAAGTTCGAGATCTTAACCCGTTACTTTTGTTACCGCTGGTATCACTTCC
Source organism: Bdellovibrionales bacterium (assembly GCA_043728195.1). GTDB lineage: Bacteria > Bdellovibrionota > Bdellovibrionia > Bdellovibrionales > Bdellovibrionaceae > Pseudobdellovibrio. Next base: position 14,513 of record JAYTMU010000022.1, on the reverse strand, counting down.
GGTTCCGAATGCAGAATTTTACAGTCGCATTAACCTAGATTTAGATTTAAAGGGCCCATCAGTTAACATGCAATCTACCACTGGTTTTGTGAAGCTGTCGGATTTTTTGTTACAGCGTGGAAGTTTAGTGTTGAAATTAGCTAAACCAGTTCAAATAACTTTCGACAGCGGGTTGAAAAAATTAGAACCCCTACTGATTTCTGGGGATGGAAATACCATAGCCGTCAAGCTGCTATCGTCGAATAAAAATGAAACTAAGCTGGATGTTGCTGTCGATTTGAAACTTCGGATTTTACAGTTTTTAGTTCCATTTATCGATTCCTTAAATGGACAACTAAATGCACAGGCACAAATTACGTTAAACTCAGGACCCGTTTTTATTTTTGGCGACGGCACACTTGTAGATGGAACTGTAAAATTTAAAGGTTTTCCAACCGCTTTAGACAATATTAGTACACCGATTGAGTTTTCGCAGTCAAAAATCTTTCTAAGTACAATTAAGGCTAATCTTGGCCAAAGTGATGTTGTAGGAAATGGGGTCATTGATATAAAAGGAGCAAAAAATGTGGCCGTTCAGCTTCAGGCCCAGGCCGACAATCTTGAATTAACTTTTCCAGATCGTGTGACAACTGCAGGACGGGCTGAAATAAACTTTTCTGGAAGCTGGCTTCCTTATACTTTGAAAATTAATTACAAAGTGAATCGTGGGCTAGTTGAAAAAGATTTTGGCGAAGATCAAAATTCAGCGGTCTCTTCGATAAAAGCCAGTCGATTTTTGCCACCAAAGAGGTTTGAACAGCTGGCGCCCTCCCTGTTGCTAGATATCTTAGTAGACGCAAGTGCAGGGGTAATCGTAAAAAATCAGCTACTTGAAGGGTCTGCAAGCGGAATCTTAAAAATAAAAGGTAGTCCCGAAAATCCAATACTGTTAGGTAAGATAGAAATAAAACAGGGAAGTAAAATTATTTTTAAAGACAAGCCATTTGAAATTCAGACAGCAAATTTGCAGTTTACTGAAGCCAACGGCAACATGCCAGACATCTACATATCAGCGTTAGCGCGAATTTCTGACTACGACATAAATTTGTTGGTGCAAGGTGTTCCTAATAAAAATATGGTGCTGAAGCCTACAAGTCAGCCGCCACTTAGCGAACCAGATATTTTTTCGCTATTAGCATTAGGGATGACGTCCACAAAGCTAGATCAAAACTTAAGCTCAAAGGTCCAGCAAGAGCAGACTAGCATTGAACTTTTAGCTTCGATAACCAATCAGTCGACGATTAACAAGAAGATTCAGGAAAAACTTGGGCTGAATGTCCAGTTAGCACCTTCAGTCGACAGCACTAGAAATATTGCCGTGCCGAAAGTGGTCGTCAGTAGAAAACTTTTAAAAAAACTAAATGCCTCTTATGCACGCCCGCTTAGTGGCGACAACCAAAACCACGAAGTGAAGCTTCATTATTTATTCAACCCAAGTTGGTCCGGCATTTTAAACTATCAGAATAAAGAGACCTCCGACAGCGATACGACAATACAAAAACAGAATCAAATTGAGGGCGTACTAGGCGGTGATCTGGAATATAAGAAGGAATTCAAGTGGTAAAGCTACTTTTCATTCTTTGCCTAACTTTATTTTTATCGATTGCAGCAACTGCCGAAGTTTACAGTCTGGATTTATCCGATTGGCCCGCTGATGTGATCAAAAATATGGAAAAGGAAGTTCCAGAAGTTAACGATAAACAGCTGACGCAGGATAAACTAAATCGAATTTTAAAAGAACTTGATTTAAAATTTCGCTTCAACAGCCTGAAACTTATAACAGGCAAAAAGCCGAACGAACTTCGACTAAGTGGAGAAATTTCCACCCAAATTGAAGCTATCGAATTTAAGGGCCTGGATGACCTATCAGAAGGTGAGGCACTTTTAATTATGAATTTAAACCTTAAAACTGCAACTGATGACGATTATGTTCGTAACGCTTCAGAAAAGTTAGTGCAGTATTACCAAGAAGATGGTTACCGCTTCGCAACGGTTGAATTTATTTTAAAAAATACGTCAACGTTTAAACGAAAACTTTATTTCCAAGTTAATACTAAAAAACAAACTAAAATTTCAGAAGTGGTCATAGAAAATATCAGCGCCAGTGCCTCGGTGGGTATAACTAGTCGGGTTAATGCTAGCTTCAAAAATAAAGTGCTAAACCAGGAAACACTCGGAAAGCTTAACTTGCGAATGCGGCAGCTGCTTAGCGAAAATGGCTATTACTTAAATCAAATTCCTGCGCCACAACTTGCATTTTCTGCTGACGAATTGAAAGCACGCGCTATCTTTAAGTTAGAAAAAAAACAACGGTTTTCCATAGAAATCCAAAATGCAAAACAGTTTTCAGTCGCGCACTTGGAAGACATTTTAAAATTAGATAGTTATTTTTCGGCCGATAGCAATATCGGAGCGGAACTTGCGGAAAGATTAAAACTATTTTATCAGTCAGAAGGATATCCACACATTAACATCCCCTATTTTGAAAGAAAAGAAGTCGATAAGATTGTAGTTACGCTAAATTTAGAAGAGGGGCCGTACGTACGCATTCGCCAATTGCAATTTACTGGACAGCTTTCAAAGCCCAGCCGATTCTATGAAAAAAAAATAGCCGAGCTATCGTCAATAAAAATTCAGGGTAAGTATGTCAAAGAATACATTGAAACCGCGGTTAAAAATTTATTGGTCTTTTTACAAAACGAAGGCTTTGTAAATGCGCGATTAGGCTTAGTTCAGATTATGACTGATCGGGAACGACCTGATCAGGGTATAGTTAATGTGCAAATATTTGAAGGTGATCAAGTCACTATTGGGGCACTTGAATTTCGTGGCAATACAAAGTTCACGTCTGATGTGCTTAAAAAGGAAATGGGCTTGGAGGTCGGTCAAAAGCTTAGTCTGAAAGTTTTAGAAGAGGCAACAAACAAACTTAAGGTCTACTATGCAAGTTTGGGTCATATCGAATTTAAACTTGTGAATGAATCGACAGATTTAATTCAGTACTCAAATAAAAATACAATAGCGCAGCTTAAATTTCAGGTCGATGAGGGACCACGAGTTGAAGTGCAGTCTATCCTTACCGAAGGCAATCAAACAACTCACGAAAAAGTGATTCTGACAGAAATAGATTTTAAACCAGGAGATGTTTTAACCCCTGCAAAACTTGAAGAATCTATTTCTAGGCTTCAACGAACTGGGCATTTTAGTTCAATCGAAATTTTAACGCTGGAATCGGGTACAAACATTGCTGCGCGTACAATCATTATCAAGGTGCTAGAGCGTGATCCGGGTGTTTTTACCGTGGGTGCCGGTCTTACCAATGAAAATCGTGGAACATTGCATGGCTACACGGGACTAGCCTATCGAAATATCGGTGGCTGGGGCCGCGGATTATCAGCGCGTATCGAAGGCAACTACAATTATGCTGATGTGAAATTTTTAGAATCTAAATTAACAGTTGGTTTTGTAGAGCCCTATCTTTTTGAAACGCGAACTCGCTTTCGTATTAATTTAACGCGTTCGATGACAATAGCAAATTACGAACTTAGGAAAGTGACCGAATTAAATTCGGCGACGTACTCATTAGAGCAGGATTTTACATCGCACATCACGGGTATTTGGGATTTATTAAATGTGGCTACCTACATTGACCGAGGTATCACCGTACAAGATCAAATTGACAATAAATACAATCGGGAAACTTTAATCATTGTTTCGACCGGCCCGACACTAGATTTAGACTACCGAAATAATATTTTTAATCCAACAGATGGCAGCTTCTCAAGGTTTTCAATAGAGTACGCTTTTGAAAGTGGAAGTGAAAATATCGACCCATTTTTTCGGGCGACTGGCCAAACGACATTCTATGTTCCAATTGAAAAGTCCGATTTTATTTTCGCGCAATCTTTCCGCGGTGGCTATGTGAAAGATATAAAACCATTGGGTTTTGGTATTCCGTTCAATAAAAAAGGCTTCACTCTAGGTGGGCGGACAACCATTCGTGGTTTTGACACCGATGAATTTTTTCCCGCAGAGGACGTCTTAGGACCATCATTCCGACTAAAAAGTCATGCGACGTATGAATTGGTTAAATCAGAATTACGGTTCCCGCTAATTCGAAATGGTGACCTTTACGGTGCTGTTTTTTACGACGGTGGACAGGTTTTAATCGACGGTTTTTCATTCGATGATCAATGGCGCGACGCTATAGGAATTGGAATTCGTTATAATACGCCCGTCGGCCCTTTAAACCTAGAGTATGCTAAAAAGCTGGACAGAAAATCCAATGAAGATGCGGAAGCTTTTCATTTGTCCATAGGAGTTTTCTAAGGTAATTTTGACCATCTGTTTTAACACTATTTATAATAGGAGCATGCATGCGTCAACATCAGGTTCGAGTTTTCCCATCTAAAGAAAAAATTGAAAGAAAAGATCAGCTGGCTTGGAAATTGGCCGAGCTCTGCACCGATACGACTCCGATAAAAGATGATGTTGTCGACATGATTATCAACCGAGTTATTGACAATGCATCAGTTGCAATTGCAGCTGCCAACCGTCATCCCGTTGCATCAGCCCGAGCCATGGCCTTAGCGCATCCGCGTGCTGGCGGCGCGACTGTATTTGGCATGCCTAACGACCAAAAATTTTCGTGTGAATGGACTGCGTGGGCCAATGGCACTGCAGTTCGCGAACTTGACTACCACGACACATTTCTTGCGGCCGACTATTCGCACCCGGGCGATAACATTCCACCGATATTGGCCGTTGCTCAGCAAGCAAATAAGACCGGAAAAGATTTAGTACGCGCCCTAGTAGCAGCGTACGAAATACATGTAGATCTAGTAAAATCAATCTGCCTGCACAAACACAAAAAAGATCATATTGCTCACTTAGCGCCGGCACAGGCTGGCGGCATTGGCGCTCTTTTAGGATTACCAACTGAAATTGTGTTTCAAGCTATTCAGCAAGCTGTACATGTATCTTTCACGACTCGGCAGTCACGTAAAGGTGAAATTTCATCGTGGAAAGCGTACGCTCCGGCGCATGCGGGTAAGTTAGCTATTGAAGCCGTTGATCGCTGTATGCGCGGCGAAGGAGCACCATCACCTATTTACGAAGGCGAAGATTCGGTTATTGCCTACATGCTTGATGGTAAAGACGGTAAATATTCCGTACCGCTTCCGGAATTGGGCGAAGAAAAAAGAGCTATTTTAGAAACCTACACCAAAGAGCATTCCGCAGAATACCAGTCACAGGCATTAATTGATTTAGCAGCCCGCATGAAAGACGCCGTGCTTGCGAAAACGAAAAACTGGGATGATGTAAAAGAAATTGTGATTCACACATCGCACCACACCCACTATGTTATTGGCACTGGCGCAAATGATCCGCAAAAGAATGACCCGAAGGCATCACGCGAAACTTTAGACCATTCGATCATGTATATTTTTGCTGTGGCCCTGCAAGACGGCAAATGGCATCACGTCGACTCGTACGTTCCGGGACGTGCACAGCGTGCAGATACGGTACGCTTATGGCAAAAAGTAAAAACTGTAGAAGACGCAAAGTGGACAGAAAAATATCACGATCAAGATCCGACAAAAAAACAATTCGGTGGTCGTGTCGAAATAATTTTTGCTAATGGCGATAAGATAAGTGATGAACTTGGCGTTGCAAATGCGCATCCTGCAGGTGCAAAACCATTCAAACGAGCTGATTATATTCGAAAATTTGACACACTTACGGCGGACATTATCACAAAGGACGAACGCAATCGGTTTATTTCGTTGTGCGAACGTTTACCGGAACTGACTGCAGCTGAAGTGCAGCAGCTGAATGTACAAATTCCAATTGATAAACTAATTAACAATAAGCGTGATACCAAAGGAATTTTCTAAATGTTGTTTCCTGAAATCACTGCAGCACAAAAACGAAAAAATCTTCGCGATCAGTTAAGGACCGGAAAACTGCTGCAGTTTCCGGGGTCGTTCTCGCCGCTTGTTAGCATGATGATCGAAAAAAAGGGATTTCAGGGCGTATACATTTCAGGATCAGTTCTTTCAAATGATTTAGGTTATCCAGATATTGGCTTAACCACGCTAAATGAGGTTGCTCAGCGCGGTCGCCAAATTGCGCGCACCACAAAGTTACCAGCCATCATCGATGCTGACACGGGTTGGGGCGAACCCATGAATGTGACTCGTACTATTCAAGAATTTATAGAAATGGGTTTAGCCGGTTGTCACTTAGAAGACCAAATGAATCCAAAGCGCTGCGGCCATTTAGATAATAAAACAGTTGTTGCAACTGAAGACATGGTTAAAAAAATAAAGGCTGCAGTAAATGGTAAAAAATTGGATTCTCAGTTTCTATTGATTGCTAGAACAGATTCTAGGGCTTCTGAAGGTTTAGATAAAGCTATTGACCGCGCTAAAGCCTATATCGATGCCGGAGCCGAAATGATTTTTCCAGAAGCGCTGCAAACTGAAAAAGAGTTTGAAGCTATGCGGAAAGCTATTTCTGTACCGCTGCTAGCAAATATGACCGAATTTGGAAAAGGAAAACTGTATACAACAACGGAACTTTCTAATTTAGGTTACAACATGGTCATTTATCCTGTGACGACGTTTCGTTTAGCCATGGGCAACACCGAAAAAGGATTGGACATTATCTTAAAAGAAGGCTCTCAAGAAAAAGCACTCGAGCTGATGCAAACGCGCCAGCAGCTTTATGAGTTAACTCGCTATGAAGATTATAACGAATTCGATCAATCACTATTTAATTTTAAAATATAATTACAAATTTACGCAAAATTTTAATCACAATTTTTATAACAATCTTACTGAGGAGCAAAAAATGGCTGAATATATTAATCCTGACTATGTCCCTGAACCAGAGAAAATGAATGTAAAAAAAGGACTAGAAGGCGTTGTCATGGACACGTCAAGCGTATCCAAAGTTAATGCCGATACCAATTCGTTAGTTTACCGCGGGTACCCCGTCCAGGACTTAGCTGAAAACTGCAGTTTCGAAGAAGTAGCCTACTTGATGTATACAGGCGAACTTCCTAACAAAGCGCAGTTAGAGGAGTTTTCGAAAAAGGAAAAATCTTTACGCGATATCACTAAAGATAATTTAAATATAATTAAGTCTTTGCCAAAAAAATGTCATCCGATGGATTCTATTCGCACTGGCGTTAGCTTTCTTGGTTGCGAAGATGAACGCATTTGGGATGCAACGCCTGCGGCAAATCTGGATAAATCGATGCGACTACTTGCAAAAATACCGACGATGGTTGCTGCAGACTATCGCTTTAAAAAAGGTTTAGATTTTATTGCTCCTAACCCAAGCCTAACTATTGCAGAAAACTTTTTTCACATGTGCTTTGGAAAAGTACCGGAAGTACGGGTCGTTAAGGCTTTTGATGTTTCATTAATACTTTATGCTGAACACAGCTTCAACGCTTCTACATTCACTTCACGTGTTGTAACTTCAACTCAGTCGGATATGTATTCGGCTACGGTTGCTGGTATCGGTGCCTTAAAAGGCCCATTACACGGCGGCGCTAACGAAATGGTTATGCATATGATGATCGAAATTGCAGACGCAACGAAAGCCGAACAATGGATGATCGATGCTTTGGCGCAAAAAAAGAAAGTTATGGGTTTTGGCCACCGAGTCTATAAATCCGGAGATTCTCGTGTGCCGACGATGAAAAAATACGCGCAGGTTATGGCTGACGTCATCGGCGAACAAAAATGGATGCAAATGTACACATCGCTTGAAAAAGTCATGGTTGAAAAAAAGAAAATTTATCCTAATTTAGATTTTCCAGCGGGCCCTGCTTACTACATGATGGGTTTTGAAATTGATTTTTTCACTCCCATTTTTGTAATGGCACGAACGACTGGGTGGTCAGCTCACATTATGGAGCAAACTGCAAATAACCGAATAATCCGACCGCTGTCAGAATATATTGGTGCTGGGCAGCGAAAAGTGACCGCACTGACTGAGCGCCACTAACTATGAACACAATTTGGCTTTTTCTATTTTTCGTAAGCATGCTATCGTGTCAGTCAGGACTTAAACCGACGTCTACGACTTCAGCAGGCAGTAGTGGAGTATTCCAGACAGAGGGTCAGTCTGGCCTACCCGATAAGTACGAACACATAAAAAAAGAAAAGAAAAGCCAGTCATTGTTGGATTTACCTTTTCGCGGTTTTGACACCAATAAAACGTTAATGACTATTGCGGCGGGCTCGTGCGCTGATCAAAATCAGCCGCAGCCTATTTGGAAAACGATCGAAAAAAATTCTCCGGATTTATTTATTTTTTCAGGCGATACAGTTTATTCGTCCCGTCCAGATGACAAACCGGTAACGGCTCAGTATAAAAAATTAAATTTTATTTATGAGTACCGTGATGCCCGTTTGAAATTTCCGTTTATGGCCATTTGGGATGACCATGACTACGGTCAGAATGACGGTGGTTTCGACAATCCAGAAAAAGAGCATTACCGCGCTGAATTCGTAAAATACTGGCGCTATTTAAGTTTTGCGATACCTGCAAAACAAAAGGCGCTGTACCACGCAAAAATTTTCGGTAGCAAAAAGAATAAAGTTCAGATCATCATGTTAGATACGCGCTGGGATCGTTCTGCACTAAAGAAAAATGTGGACGATACTTTTAAACCTGATAATCCTGAACCCGGCAGTTTTCCCCGTCCCTACATGGTAACCGATGATCCCAAAGCCCGCATACTTTCAGAAGAACAATGGGCTTGGCTAGAGACTGAACTACGAAAGCCCGCAGATGTGCGTATCATAGTCAGCTCAATTCAGATAATTGCCGATGACCATAATTTTGAAAAATGGGGAAACTTCCCGAAAGAACGCGAACGTTTTTTTGGCTTACTTAAAAAGACAAAAGCCCGTAACTCAGTCCTAATCTCAGGGGACCGCCACATGGCAACACTTGCCAAATCAGACGCTGCAGGCTTTCCAGTGGTCGAGTTAACAGCCAGTGCGATCAACCGTCCAGCCACTGAGCGGGCACTAATTCCCGACAAAACTTACTTGGGTGAACCCTACCCGAAAGTTAATTTTGGATTAATCAAAATTGACTGGGATAAGAAAAAAGTATTGCTTGAGGTAAGGTCACAGGAAGATGAAGTAAAGAACTTTACGGAAGTTAAGTTTTAAGGGATTACGAAGTAACGACGCTCAAGAATTCATACCGCCTCGATAAGATGAATTTTTATAAAATGTTAACTGGCTCGTTGGTTGACTCCTGATTGTAAACAATCAGGAGTACCGTCCGAATGACAGAAGGCTAAAAAAGTCAGGTCTTTAGAGGACGGCAAATGAAGATCTGTACCTATCAATCCGTAGGCGGCGCACGCAGCCAGCCCTTTCGTAAAACGTAAAGCAAAAGTCCACCAGCTACCAGCATCATAAACAACAACGCAAACCAGAAACCCCATGGATGTTGCAGCAGTGGAATATGTTCGAAATTCATTCCGTACACGCCCGCTAGAAAATTTAGTGGTGAAAAGAAAATTGTAAGAACTGTTAGGACGCGCACAATTTCATTGGTTTTAAGCGATGCTTCGTTTGTACGTTGCGATGCCATGGCTAAATGTAAGTTTAGTAACGACTGCACATTCTCAAACACGTCATCGGCATAAAAAAGATTTCGTTCAAAACGGTCACGAATTTCTTGCATCTGACCAGCTGGCGTATCCATTTTATGCATCAATTTATTTTGCACTTCGATAGTGAAACGGAGTACTTTCTTAAAAGCCGAGGCCTGTCTTTTTATGTAATAACCTTCTAATAATGTCGATTTGGCACGTTCACTGTGAAATGTTTTTTCTTCAAAAATTTCCATCTTTCGTTCAAGTTCTGCAATCGGCGAGTCAAATCCAGCAGAAATTTGATCAAAAAACAACGCCAGTACATGATGTTTCGATACTTCTTCCGTAGGCTGCGATTTAAGTTTTTCGCGAATGTGACCAATTTCATCTTTTAACGGCAACCGGTGAATAGAGATGATTTTCTCTGCAGTTACAAAAAGAACAATTTTAGTTGTAATCTCTTGCACCGTATCGGCAGTAATCTGTGGTTTGGGCTCCATCAGACGCAGCACAATGAACTGAGTCGCGCCATAATTTTCAACATGGGGCAAATAGTCTGGATCTAAGCAATTAACTAATAACTTTTTAGGCAACTGAAGCTCGTCTGCCAGCTGCTCTAATAGCTTTTTGGTCGGATTTATAATATCGGTCCATTTAAAACCGACAAACTGCTCTTCGGATTGCATCATAAGGATATGAAACATGAAACCCATTCAAGAATCAACCTAGGCGTAAATCCTGACAAATGAAGCCATAGAACATTGCTATGACAAATTGCTTTTTTATAGAGGTTAGCAGATACTTTTTAGCTCGCGTATAAACTTAATAATTCATTAATCGGTTAACCAAACGGCTCACCGCACAACTAGGAGAATTTACATGCTAGGTATCGGACAAAAATTTCCAACATTTTCAGTGCAAGCCTGCGTTGGAATGGAAAAAGGCAAAGAGTTCAAAAACGTTTCTAATGCGGATATGAAAGGATCTTGGGCTGTTGTATTTTTCTGGCCTAATGACTTTACTTTCGTTTGCCCTACGGAATTAGCAGAATTTAATAAAGAAATGAAAAATTTCAAAGCCCGCGACACAAAACTTTTCGGTGCTTCGTGTGATTCTCATTTTGTGCATCACGCATGGAGAACCCACCACGCTGACTTGAAACATTTAGATTATCCTATGTTAGCCGATGAAAAAAAGGAACTAACAGGTGCCTTGGGCGTGTTACACCCAACCGAGCAAGTTCCTTTACGTGCTACGTACATTATTGATCCAGATGGAATTGTTCGCTGGGTTTCCGTTAATGACTTAAATGTTGGCCGCAATGTAAAAGAAGTTTTACGTACAATTGATGCTTTACAAACAGACGAACTTTGCCCGTGCAACTGGGAAAAGGGTCAGAAGACTTTACATCCGTAAGTAATAGCTTTGTTGTCGATTCAATTTTGCAAATGAGCAATTAAGCCAAACTGAAAAAAGCTTCTTCTGCAAATGCGGATGAAGCTTTTTTTTTAACCAGGAGGACCCTATGTCATTAGGACCTAAAATAGATACGTTTCTAGAAATTACTTTTCCCAATCACGACTCGGCACCTTACCGTGATCTGTCACTAAATTTTAAAAAGATTATGGAAGACTCTCCGCTTGAGCCTGTCGAACGCATGATGAATGTTGCTGCCATTGCTAGATCTTTACACTGGAAAGAACTAGAAAATATGGCGGCCAGTGAATTAAAAGAACTTGATTTGAATGAAGCAGAAATTCAAGAGTGCTTTGAATCCGCAGCCATTATGGGTATGCTTAACACCTATTATAAATTTAAAGGCTACTTAGGCAGTGACGTTTTACCAGACTACGCACGTGCAGGGCTTCGGATGAATACGTTGTCGAAACCACTTAACGGTAAAGAGCGCTTCGAAATGATGGCTATGGCCGTTTCAGTAGTTAATGGCTGCCCGACATGTGTATCATCACATGAAAAAGCCCTTACCGAAATTGGTGTCGGACGTGATAAAATTCATGATCTGGCACGCCTAGCTGCTGTACTAAAAGGTTTAAGCTGTTTGCACTAAACACACGATAGGAATTAAATGATGACGAGGGTTTTTTTAAAAGACTATAAAGCACCAGCTTATGCAGTTGAAAGTATAAATTTGTATTTCAATTTGCATGAAACTGAAACCGTTGTAAGTTCTACTTTAAAATTCAAAAAATTGAAACATGAAGACTTAATATTAAATGGTGAAAATTTAAAATTGCTTTCTGTCAAATTGGATTCCGTGGTTTTTTCAAAATACAATACATCAGAAGAAGCGTTAACAATAAGTGCTGATTCTCTTCCTGCTGCTTTTGAGCTTCAACTGCAAGTGCGGATTAATCCACAAGATAACAAAGCTTGCGAAGGGCTTTACTTATCAAACGGAATATTTTGCACGCAGTGTGAAGCAGAAAGTTTTCGGAAAATAACCTACATGCTGGATCGGCCCGATATGATGACCACTTACACGGTCGAAATTGAAGCCGACAAAAAGAAGTTTCCGCTGCTACTTTCAAATGGCGACGAAATGGATAAGCGTGACTTACCTAACGGTCGTCACTATTCGATGTGGAAAGATCCTTTCAAAAAACCAAGTTACCTATTTGCCTTGGTTGCCGGCAATATGGGCGTTGTTCATGACCAGTTCATCACAGCATCTGGAAAAAAAGTAAAGCTTGAGGTTTTTGCGTCTCATGGAAAAGAAAGCCGTTGCTTACACGCCATGACCTCTTTGAAAAAAGCCATGCGCTGGGACGAAGAACGCTTTGGTCTGGAATACGACCTTAACCAGTACATGATTGTAGCCATTGATGATTTCAATATGGGGGCCATGGAAAATAAAGGTCTTAATGTTTTCAATTCAAAACTGGTTTTAGCAGACACCAAAACAGCTACAGATGACGACTTCGATGCCATTGAATCCGTGGTGGGTCACGAATACTTCCACAACTGGACTGGGAATCGCATCACCTGCAGAAACTGGTTTGAACTTTCGTTGAAGGAGGGCTTAACCGTATTTCGCGATCAAGAATTTTCATCTGATTTGAATTCACGACCCGTTCAACGTATCAAGGATGTTAGCTCGTTACGCACGCGCCAGTTTGCTGAAGATGCTGGGCCTAATGCGCACCCGGTTCGCCCAAGCTCGTGCATGGCGGTCGACAATTTTTACACAGCTACAATTTACGAAAAGGGTTCTGAAGTTATACGCATGATGCAAACCATTGTGGGGCGCGATGGGTTTCGTAAGGGTATGAATGAATACTTTAAACGCCATGATGGCCAGGCCGTCACAATCGAAGAATTTGCGGCTAGTATCAGTGAAGCAAACAAAGTGGACTTGACGCAGTTTAAATTATGGTACTCCCAAGCAGGAACTCCTGAGGTTTCTGTTTCAGAAAAATATGACATAAACTCAGGGACATATCAGTTAACCTTAGCCCAAGCGTGTCCGCTAACTTTGACCGAAAAAAATGAAGGCCTAATTAAAAAACCATTTCACATTCCAATCCGTGTTGGACTTATCGATCATAGCGGAGCGGAAATAGAAATAGACTCTGCCGACGTCGTCTGGAATTCAGATAAAAAAGCCGTGCTTCATTTAAAAGAAATTTCACAGGTTTTTACATTTAAAAATGTCAAAGAAAAACCTGTCCTGTCGCTGAATCGTGAATTCTCGGCACCTATCAAAATTAAGTGGGAAGCTTCGACTCAAGAGTTAATTCATCTTATCAAATTTGACTCGGATGAATTCAATAGATACGAGATCGCGCAGAAACTTGTGCTGTGTGAAGTGCGACGAATCATCCAGAAACTGCAGGCAAATTCTGCAGTTACAGCGGACATGGATATTGTTCACTCGCTAGGTACTGTTCTGAATGATTCAAATTTAGATTCTGCCTTCAAGGCGTTGATGTTAGGCTTGCCTTCGGACTCAGTACTAGTGCTTGAAGAAGAACTGCTAGACGCCAAAGTTTTTGAGCGGGCTCGGGCTGTCTTGCGAGATACCTTCGTTAAGCAGTATGGTGCAGATATTTCTAAACAGTATTTCAGTTTAAAAGCGTCACAGCTGCCGTCCGATCGCAGTTTGAAAAACCGTTTATTGTCTTTTTTGTATCGAACTAACTATCCTGGCTCATTGCAATTGGTGACTCAGCAGTATGAAACCGCTGTAAACATGACCGATAGTATTTCTGCTTTAGCTTTGTTAAGCGAAAATATGACACCAGAACGCGACTTAAACTTAAAGGCCTTCTTTAAACAGTGGTCCGAGGATATGGTCGTTTTCAGTAAATGGCTAAATATACAAGCCAGTAGCCCTGCCCCGGACACCTTTGAAAAAGTTAAGGAAATTGCGGCCAGCCCTTACTTCAATTCACAAAACCCGAATAGCATTTATTCGCTACATGCCGTATTTGGAAAAAACTATCAAGCCTTCAACTCAGACGACGGCACTGCTTATCGCTGGTTCTGTGACGAAATTTTAAAAATTGATTCTTGGAACCCACAGGTAGCAGCAAGGTTATGTGCCAATTTTAATTTTATAAAAAAACTTCCAACTGTACAGAAGGAAAATGCAGTTGCACAGGTACAGCGCGTGCTAAATCAAGAAAATCTTTCGAAAAATTCACGGGAGATTTTAGAGAAATGTATTTAGTCACGACCGTAATTAGTGGCATCTTCTTTTTGTTAGTGCATAATTTATTTCTGCCATTTTGCCAGACTGTAGATTCTGGCTTTAGATTCCCCTTTGGCTTTCAATGCGCGTTTTTTTACCAGTATCGCCCGATTCCAGCGAACGACTTTT
>JAYTMU010000021.1:0-3757 GCA_043728195.1 Bdellovibrionales bacterium | reverse complement strand
AATAAAGTTCAAAACAAATAAAAAAAGGTCCGTAGACAACTCTGAAAGATAAACCTCTTTTTTGCAAGGTGGGTGACCATGATAACAACTTTAGGCTTCTTGCTACGAGGCAAGCTTGCACACCATTGTCAGGGACAGTCCCCAATATTATGCTTGTAAGGTTTATTTTCGATGAGTATTACGCCTATCGAACCCCCAAATAAATAGTAACTGAAACAGCCAAAAAAGTCCATGGTTCAGGACTTTAGATTACGCAATATTTGCCGAATAGTTGGCATGCTTTTAAAACTCGATTTCTATTTTCCGTTCATTGTATTTTTTTATGGTCTAGTGGCCAGTTTGGTACTTGAGATTCCTGCGCTAATTGCTATTGCGCGCAAAGAAATGCCGTCCCATTATGCGAATCTAGTAGCACATCAAAAAATCGCTTGGATATCATTATTTGTTGGCGGTGCGTGGTCATTGCAAAATCTATGGTTTTCTTGATTGACAGCAAGGGGCGGGCTGCTAAGGTCCTTCCATGTCGCAAGACACCTCGAACACTTCAATTGAATCTAGTATTTCTTCTTCGAATAAAAATCGAGATTCTGTCGTTTATTCTGTTGAACAACTGAATGTTACAATTAGACAAACTTTAGAAGGACAGCTTGGTATAATTTGGCTTCAGGCGGAAATATCAAACTTTAAACCCCACACATCGGGTCACTTTTATTTTTCACTTAAAGATTCAAAAGCGCAAATTTCTGCGATCATGTTTCGAGGTTCAAATTCAAAACTTAAGTTCAAGCCCCACGACGGACTTGAAGTTATTGTGCGCGGTCGAATTACGGTTTACGAGCCGCGGGGTACCTATCAAATTATCTGCGAAACAATGGAACCTGTGGGGGCTGGCGCGTTACAGAAACAATTCGAGCAGCTGAAAGAAAAATTAAAGTCGGAAGGGCTATTCGACGCGCTTAGAAAAAAAGTGCTACCCACATTTCCAAAACACATTGCCGTAGTTACCTCGCCAACCGGGGCAGCTATTCAAGATATTTTAAATATCATGAAGCGCCGTGCACCGCACGTAGCCGTAACCGTGGTGCCAGCAATTGTTCAAGGGGCTGCTGCCGCACCTTTGTTATGTGAAGCCTTCAGCAATGCCATGAAATTAAAGCCAGACGTTATCATCATCGGTCGCGGTGGTGGATCCATCGAAGATATGTGGTGTTTTAATGATGAGACCCTTGCGCGTCTAATTGCCGGAAGTGATATTCCGGTTATTTCGGCTGTAGGGCATGAGATTGATTTTACGATTTGTGATTTTGTAGCTGACTTGCGAGCACCTACGCCATCCGCGGCCGCTGAACTGGTTGCAAAAAGCTCTAGCGAGCTTTTACAGAAGTTAAATCAGTGGGAACGACTTATAAGAAATTCGTTTGAAAAAATATTTCGCTTAAAGTATCAAGCGGCATTTAATGCCGGTAAGCGACTGGTTGATCCAAAAAGAAAATTAATGGATTACAGCGTTCGAAATGACGATTTGTTTAATCGCCTGGAACAGGCTGCGCGAGTGTATTTGACCAATCAAAAGAAAGATCTAAATCTTTTGCAACAACGGATGATTTCACCTGGACAGTTAGCGCAAAAATTACGAGTTAACATTGATCACCTCAATCTAAGACTTATAAGTGAAACCAAAAAAAATATTTTGAATTCTCAGGTTCATGTTCGCTCGATAATGAGCTTACTGGATTCACTAAGTCCGCTTCGCGTTGTCGACCGCGGGTTTTCAATCACGCAAAAGAATAATAAAGTTGTTAAATCTGTTCAAGAAGTTAAAGCCAATGATGATATTACCATTCGGGTTACCGATGGGTATATCAATGCTACAGTCAAAGGAGTCCAAAATGGATTTTGAAAAAAAACTTTCTCGCTTAGAAGAAATTGTGCAAAAGATGGAGAAGGGTGATCTAACATTAGATGATTCTTTAAAGCTTTTCGAAGAGGGCATTAAATTATCAAGGGATTGCCAGTCACAACTTACCAAGGCCGAAGCCCAAGTGAAGAAATTAGTTTCTATTGATGCTACGGGTAAAGCAGTCACAGAACCTTTTAAAGACGAAGAGTCATGACTGAAATTTTAAAAAATGAAAACGCTCATTTTTTACAACAGTTTGAAAAAAGAATTGATAGTTATTTGTCTGAACAAGGGGATTCGAAGCTAAGTGCTAGTATGCGGTATTCGCTAAAATCTAAAGGTAAGAGATTTCGGCCCTTTCTTTCATATTTGATAGTACAGGTATTCGGTAAAAGTTTTGAATCCGTCAAGGCCTGGTGTTTAGCAATTGAATTGATCCATACCTATTCATTAATTCACGATGATTTACCGTGCATGGATAACGACGACGTTCGAAGAGGTTTACCAACGAATCACAAAGTATTTGGTGAAGACATTGCTTTGTTAGCAGGTGATTCCTTAATAAGTGAAGCCTTCAGAATTATAGCGGAAGACATTTCACTTTCGGCAAATACGCGAATAAATTTAGTTCAGTTACTTGCGGAAAAAATTGGGCCATCTGGAATGGTTGGTGGCCAGGTGTTGGACATGCAAGTCAATGGTCATTTACAGATAGAACAGCTCAAGCACTTACACATATTAAAAACCGGAAACCTTATTCAAGCAGCTGTGCTAGGGTCTGGTCAAATTTTAGAATTGCCAACTGATCAACTTGAGCAGTTGGGAAAGTTTGCGCTGCATCTTGGACTTTCGTTTCAGATCAAAGATGATTTATTAGATTATAACTGTGAAAAAACGGATTATAAAAACTATGTTCAGGTTCTGGGGCATGACATTGCGCTAAGTGAATTAGCTTTGCATTCCGCTGCGGCGACTGATTTTTTACAAGATCTAAAAGCCAATCAAATTTTAAAAGATCTAATTCAATTTAATCTGACACGGACTGCTTAAGTGCGCTTAGATTTATTTCTGGTTTCTAGACAATTGGCAGTATCACGGACTCAGGCTCAAGATTTAATAAAAGCGGGCTTCGTTGTTCAAGATGATGGCGGTGGTGATAAAGTTTTAAAAAAACCCAATTATATTGTGTCTGAAAAAGAAGCTGAAAAAATAAGAATAATTTCTAATGATTTGCAAAAGTATGTCTCACGCGGCGGTAGCAAGTTAGAAATGGCAATGAAAAAGTTAGCGATTAGTTGCGCCAGTAAAAATGTTTTAGACGTGGGGCAGTCTACAGGTGGTTTTACTGACTTTTTGGTGCAAAATTCTGCAGCTAAAGTAGTAGGAATTGACGTGGGCCACAATCAGCTGCATGAAAAAATGCGGAAGCATCCTGATGTTACTTTTTTTGAAGGTTTACACGTAAAAGATCTAAAAAAAAATGATGAATTTCTGCAAAGTGTTCCCCAGGGTGGATTCGACATTATAGTTATGGATGTTTCATTTATATCCATAACGAAAGTTATGCTTTACTTGAAAGAATTTTTAAAAAAAAACGGTGAATATCTATTTTTAGTAAAGCCACAGTTCGAGCTAACTGCTCAAGACTTGGATAGAAATGGAATTGTCAAAAATCCTAAGTCCTACGCGCGCGTACAAATTAACATTGAACAAGAGGCTAGCCTACAGTTTGGAAATGTCTTAAGTTATATTGCTTGTGATTTATCAGGCAAAGATGGAAATCAGGAGTTTTTTATTTATGGTAAAAATGTCTAGTAAGTTAATTATTGTGACGGCATTAATTTTTTCGGGATGCTC
>JAYTMU010000020.1:0-3928 GCA_043728195.1 Bdellovibrionales bacterium | reverse complement strand
TCCGTCCCTGTGGGCGCGTAAACGCCCACCTTGATTTTCGTCGGATGTATCTCAGCAAATTTTATCAAGTTCGAGTATAAATGTTTTCTTAACTCAATTGGAGTTTGTTCAAGCCTTGCGACTATTCTTTTGATTTTATCAATCAAACCGTTAAATCAATTTTGACACTATTCCATCGCACCAGTACCGTTTTAATTGCATCTGGGGGTTCGACTACTTGTACGTCACCTGCACCTACCGAGATAGAAGAAGGAGTTAATGAGTATGGGATTACAAGAAAATTTTACGATCTTAAAAGGTTTATGTTGTGAACCGTTACGTATGCCCATGTACGAAGAAAGTTTAATGATGTCCAAAAAATATCTGGCGTAAGATCCAAGTTAGCTTTGCAAATGCTAAAGCTTTTATCGAAACCCATTTTAAAAAGTATAAATTAATTTGCCGATGAAAAAGTGTTAAAAATTCCACCGAGTTCAGCGATCGGAAAAGCACTTAACTATTTATTATCCGAATGGCCTTTTGCCGTTGGAAGAAAAAATTGGTTATTTAGTGATTCGGTTGAAGGCGCATGGGATTATGAAGCGCTTACGAACAGATTATTTACGATATCTGTTTAAGTCGTTTAGAGTCGGCGTAATGTCGCCAATAAATTTCATCTTATTTTGAGACAAAATCTTAAGTAGTTAATTGGCTTAGTCATTTCGAATTTTCCCTGCATATTCTATGTGAACAGGTACTCACCTAGTCCAGTTATTCTGTATTCAGGGAATAAAACTATAAACAGGGGGAATCCAATGAAAACGAAACTCACTTTTTTAACCACGATGTTAGCAACATTAGTTGCTCATGCTGGTCTTGAAATATCGTCGATATCTTTAAGTCCGTCATCCGCAACAGCCGGGCAATCTATAACAGGCACTGCTCATTTAACCGAAGGCTGTAAATATTCAGCTGGATGTATCGTTACACTTAAAAGCAGCAATACAGCAGTAGCAAGTGTACCGGCTTCTGCAACAGTAGCTTCCGGAGCGACAAGCAAAACATTTACTTTTGCGGCGGGTAGCACAAGTGGTTCTGCAAGTATTACGGGAACATTCGAAGGAAAATCTGCAAGCGCTTCTTTGATTGTTAGCGGAGGAGCTACAGCTCCGGCACCAACTCCGATTTGTACTGCAAACTCAACACGATCTTGCACAATTTCAAATGGATCAGGTCAGCAAACTTGTAACTCAAGCGGTTCTGCTTGGAGTTCATGCCTGGCTTCTTCTTGTAACTCCGGATACACGTTGCAAAACGGATCTTGCGTAGCTTCTCAATCTACGAGCTCTGGAACGCTGAATGTGTTTCAACTTTCTGGTGACGCAGCTAGCGGCTACAACTCCATGGGAGTAAGCAGCGGCGCTAAAGTTGAGGCTTATGCGAACATTCTTTCTGCTTGCAGTAATTCTGCAGGTTGCGAAGTTAGATTTACCAGCAGCAATCCAGCGGTTCTGCCAATGCCTGCTTCAATGATAATCCCTTCTTCACTCATAGCTACGACAGCTATTGCAACGGCAGGAGTTGTCTCCGATCCAACGACTGTATCAGTCACAGCGACTGCAGGTGGCATCTCTAAAACTCTGAGTATAGTCATCTTTCCAGGAGCCGTGCCTCCAAGAATTATGCATATGTATATTTTTGGCGACGGTGGATATTCTCCGGTGTCAGGTCAAATGATCAATATGCAGCTGAATATGAATGGCTCTTGTCCAACGGGCGGATGCTTAGTTTCTATGAGCAGCAGTAACATGAATGCCGCACCAGTACCTGCACAAGTTCTTGTTCCTGCGGGCCAATCTTTTGTGAGGTTCCCTGTTAGAGCGGGAACAGTTTCAGCAAAAACTACTGTGACAATCACAGCAAGTTTTTACGGTCAAAGTTACAACACAGGCTCGCAGTTGAGTGTTCGTGCTCCATGGCCAAGAAATGCCGATGGATCTATCTCGATGGTTGCTGTTACTCAGAACCCAGGATCAACGACTGTTATACCAAACCCGATTCAAGAGGCAAGAGCATACCAGAACGGCCTTGATTCAATGATGTATACTGATGTTGCAATCAACCTTTACAACCAATGTCAGGCTGCTTTCGCGGGCAACGGTCAATTAATTGCCACTTCTGAGCCGACTCAGCTTCCACGCGTATCAAATGGCTACAACTATTATTACAGTTATACTCAAAATTATAATTGTAATGCTGGATACACGGGATGGTTGTATTCTTTAACAACAACAGCTGGTTATGTGACAGCGCCACAAGGATTTACTGTAACGGCTTGTATCGAAAAGCCAGCTGCAGCAAATGTTGTGGTTAACTTCTCTAGTAGCACGACTGCAGCACGCGTTCCTTCAAGTGCGACGATCTTAGCAGGCCAGCTTTGTGTCACGGTCAACGTGACAACTGCTTCTCTTAATGATGGTTATGCGGGAATTGACGCTCGGATCACGGCAAAACTAAATGGACTTTGGATTAATGCTATCAAGACAGTTTACTACTAGTCTGGTCAATTATTTTACTAAACGACTCTTTGAAAACGGGACCTATTGGTCCCGTTTTCTTTTTTTTCATTGGGGAACTTTTGAATATTTTAAAAAAATCTATGCTCAATACGAGAGCTAAAAGTCGCTGAACAAAAGATCTTCGAAAAATCGAAACTGACGCAGGTCGAGTCTTTCCAAGGCCTTGGTCGATAAGTATATTGATACGTTGGAGAACACCACGAAAAAGGAACTTACAGCCGTCAAAATATGACAGTCAAAAGGAAATGATTGCATAGCACCGGTCGCTCAATTCCAATGAGCTGATCTGACGATGGCGGCCAAATTCAGCCCATCCGGCAGTGGGTGTTGAGTTTTCCATTCCAAATCAGACTGTGCCTAGCCGTAAAGCCAAAAATCAAAGCTAAATCAGGATCCGTAAGCGACCCATTTTAATGTTTTTATTCCTTCAACTACGCTCGTTGTATAGCGATGTGTGAAGTAATTCCAGAACTGTTTTGCTTCCATTAATGATAAAAAATAATTAGCTATCGGCCACGCCTCGATGTCACAGGCCCATTGATATACTTCGTACAACATAAGTTCTGCATCGTCTTTATTTGAGCAGTTAAACATTTAATGGAAGCGCTCTTTTATTACTTCAAGCTTTGCGATATTATCATTTAACATCATCACTTCATTAATGTGTGCAACTTCTGATTTCGAGCGACTTGTAGATTTCTTTAAAAATATCCATTTGTTCCTTCCAGTCAGTAAGCTTCCGTAATGTTCCCGCCCCTTAACACGTTCGGCTTCCGATTTTCTTTTGTCATTAGCTAAATCATTAAAGTTCTGATCAACACTTAACCCAAGCGTTGCATAAAATCTGACGTTTAACGGCAATCTAATTTAAGCGGCAACTCCGAACGACCTGAAATAATCTAAAAATTCTTGTTTTACTTTATCATTTGCATTTAAAGTTAGCGTTAATTTTCCTTGTGGATAGGTGATTCTGCCGGCGCGATGAATTAAATTGTTTCTAAAAGTACCTATTTTTTTAAATACCCAATGTGTACATCTTTTTGCAGTCGTACTTCTGACGGCAACATTTGCAAACATTTGTACTTCTTGAGATAAATTATGCGTCATCATAACCGCCGCAATAAATGCACGATTGGCATTTAAATTATTTGTCGGCGTATAATCTAACTGAGTTTGAGTTTTGCTTTGTGCAAAAATATTTTCCTGAGCGCCGCGCCCATTGTGGAACAGAAGGATCGTTTTAGCTGTTTGCGTTTTATTTGTAACGATAACTTTAAAATCGTAGTCTTGCTCGCGAGGTTCAAATAAATCTAACTGTAGTTCGCCCTTTCTTTGCAATAAAACCTTTTGCCGAATAAAGATAAATCTAA
>JAYTMU010000019.1:0-11627 GCA_043728195.1 Bdellovibrionales bacterium | reverse complement strand
ACTTTTGCACATCGGGTAGTTCTGGCATAGGGCACCTAACTTATTAAATTTGTTGACGCCGATTGATTCAAAAAAAAGCATGTCAGCTCATACCACCCTATTCTTAGCATTTTTGATGAGTTAAAGACAATTTCTGAATCAATTTCTTGCGTTTATTTACGTTATACCGTATAGTGTAATAGTTGGCGTTTAAATGATACAAAGTTTTGGCAATAAATTGGCTCAGGACATTTGGGAAGACAATAAGTCCAAAGGGCTTCCGCAAGAATTATGGATAAGAGCCAAAGCTTTACTGACCATCATGCATAGTACGAATACTTTGGATGATTTGAAAATTAAAGGACAACCGCCGAACATTCGGCTTCACAAATTAAAAGGTGATAGAAAAAATCAGTGGAGTGTTACCATTAAGCTTCCTTGGTGTATCACTTTTGAGTTCAAGAATGGCGATTTTTTAGAAGTTAAAATTGAGAATTATCACAAAGGATAAGTTTATGATTAAGAACCCAAAACCTATGCACCCAGGAATCGTATTAAACGAAATCTACATGAATGAGATGGGACTCAATCAGTCTCAGTTGGCTGTTAAATGCAAATGCTCGCACCGCAAAATCAATGAAATCGTCAATGGCAAAAGAGCTATTTCTTCAGAATTTGCAATTCAACTAGAAAAAGTTTTAGGCACTACGGCTGAAATGTGGGTCCGCATGCAAGCTGATTATGACCTCTGGGTAGCTCGCCAGAAAGCGGCTTGATAGATTCATGCCACGCTTACAATATATGAGGTTACCCTGGTTTTTAAGCCATTCGTAGCTAGAGTTTTCCAGTGCAGTTAAAGACTGACGCTAGGATTTCTATGGTATTTGAGTCTTCGACTTACGCTGGTGATACTTTCAATTGTGCTGTTTTTTCTCAATCCACCTATTTATCTGTGCCGCCTACATTCCTGAGAACCACAAGAACACTGGACAAAAGAATGATCAAGGCGGAAAAAAAATCTTAACCTGACAACATTGTGTCCTAAGTGCGACCATTTTTAGCTACGAGCGTATTTCATAAATAAAAATTTCACCTAGCACAAACAATCTTTAATTTTCTGCGATTAGGTCCAGATTTTAAGAAAACAATACTAACTTTAGTACAAAAACAGATAATGTTTCGAAAGATGACCGATAGAATTCATGATCTGCTCTGAGTCACAGACGCACGGACAGGCAAAAATGGACAAAAAAGAATTTTTACAACACGATCAAAATAATGGATCATCTGCAACTGACAAAACCATTATACGATATCAACATCCTTCTAAATTTTTAGGGAAAAAAGTGGTCCTGGTAATTGGTGGTGGTTTTGCTGGTATGGCAACCGCAAAGAAATTAGCCAATCGACATGATGTCTATGTTATTTTGATAGACGAACGAAATCATCATTTGTTTCAACCGCTGCTTTATCAAGTGGCAACCGCCGGATTAAGCCCCGGAGATATCGCAGTTCCAATTCGCGCGCAGTTTAAAAAAACCAAGAATATTGAAGTTCATAAAATTTGCGTTACCGAGATCGATCTTGATAAAAAAATCGTTCGTGTGGCCGACAGGGAAATCGAATTTGACTTTGTTGTCGTAGCTTGCGGTGCCCAGCATAGCTATTTTGCAAATCCAGAATGGGAAGAATTTGCGCCAGGTCTAAAGACGTTAGAGCAGGCCACAGAAATTAGAAGACGTATACTTTCAGCTTTTGAAAAAGCTGAAAGCGAATTCGATGCAAATCGGCAGCGAGCCTTTATGACCTTTGTTATCGTTGGCGGCGGTCCTACCGGTGTCGAGATGGCTGGGGCTATTTCTGACATCAGTCGAACAGTTTTAGTCCATGATTTTAAACGGATTGACCCCTCACAAGCGAAGGTTATTCTTTTAGAGGCTGGTCCGCGATTGCTAGCTACTTTTAGTGAAGATCTTTCTAAACACACGCTAATGGATTTGCACGAGCTTGGCGTCGAAGTCAGAACCTCTGCCCGGGTGACTCATATCGACAAATACGGGCTGCAAGTCGGCAATGAATTTATACCGTCTCGTACAAAAATCTGGGCAGCTGGTGTACAAGCAACGAAAATGACTTTCAAGCCTGAGGTCAGTAAAGATCGCAGCGGCCGCGTGCTAGTGAGTAAGGATCTATCTATTCCAAACTATCCCTTTGCCTTTGTGGTTGGCGACATGGGCGCCTGTGAAATTTCACCAGGGAAATTTATTCCCGGAGTCGCTCCGGCAGCACTGCAGCTAGGTAAACATGCTGCAAATGTTATTATTGCCACGATACGTAATAAAAATCGCCCGTCCTTTGTCTACCGTGATCGCGGTCAAATGGCCACAGTCGGTAAAAACAGAGCCGTGGCACAAGCTGGATCAATAAAAATGACCGGCCACATTGCGTGGCTTGCTTGGTTATTCATCCACGTTTTTTTCTTAATCAGTTTTAAAAACCGCACTGCAGTGCTAGCTCAGTGGGCCTGGAATTATATTTTCTCAAAACGCGGAGCCCGTTTAATCACCGAAAAGGGTTGGAAATTAAAACAGCGCTAGTGAAAAATGAGACATAACCGGTAACAGCAAATAGGCTTTGTGAGTCTTCTGTGGCTTTAGATTGGCAATTACGTGCCCAAGTCACAGATCGTATCATCGAAGTTTTTGACGTAAAGAAAATGAAAATTACCGACCTTGCAAAAAAAGTAGAAACTTCAAGAGCTAGAATCACTAACATACTTAATGGAGACACTTCTGGTATTTCTTTAGATGTCTTATTACGTGTATTAGGCTGCATGGGACAAAAAGTTAAAGTGAGCTTTTCAAAAGCTGCTTAAAGATGACCTGAAAACGCGGGTCACCTAGGTCACCCTATTTCGTGAAATCACGGGATCAGAGCGGCTTTGCTTTATGGTACAAACGTTTATCTTTGATGCAGATGCCGCTGATCGCGCACGCGGTGAAGGTCCCGTACCAAACTATGATGGCTTGGCGTTATCTAAGTTATAAAATGAATGATTCAAAAAAGGAATTCCACTTGCTTGAAATTAAAAATCCCATCATCAATGTTGGTTCATTTTTTATCAGAAATTAGAGAAGTTCGGAAGTACGGAATGTTTTTAGAACGAAAGGGGCTTCGCGTTTTTAACTGGCTCTATCAACGGAAAGTCTGAGCCCTATTGTTTTCAATACCGCAGTCAATGTTCTTAAAGTTGGATTACCTGATTTGTTCAAGGTTTTATGAATTAGTTTATGAATTAGTTTATCACAAGCAAAAAATGTCACTAATCCAGGGAATTGACAGCCAAATGAAATTTAAACCAACGTACAGCTTTATACCTGGGACAGTTCTCGCATGCAGTACTTGCAGGAGTTAATCATGAAAATTACATTTATAAATTCAGGTCTACTTGCAGCTTCCCTAACTGTACTTTTAGTTGGATCAAGTTGCGCGAGAGGCACAGATGCAAATAAGCCTATTGCGCCTTTAACAGCGCCCGAGCTGCTACAAGTCCTTCCGAAAGCAGATGATGTAGCTTCGGTGGCTGACGCAAAGACAACTCCGCCCATCGCAAAAATTGACGATGCCGCTATAAAAAAAGAAACAGTTGAGGCTGCTAAGCCTAAGCCTGCAGTCATTGAAAACGTGCCACAAAAGAATGTTGTGACTACCCCGAAAGTTGAAGAAAAAAAGGTTACTATCCCCGCTCCGATTAGCGTTCCCAAAAAAAAGGTTGAGCCACCTGTACCCGCTACGCCATCAGTACCTACCGCTCAGGCGAATTCTGAAGAATCACCAGTGGTCAAAATTGTTTTGAAGAATTTAGACATGCTTGCTGGATTAACAAAAGACAAATTGAATGCGCTACACGCTACGAAAGTTGTCCCTTTAACAGAAATTGAAAAGAATCTAAAAAATTCTGATGAAGATCACTTCTGTCAAGTAGCCGTGACCGGAAACTTAGCCGCAGGTGAAAAAATGGCTTTAGACAGAAATGATAGAAAGCAAATTGATAAAGAATTTGATCTATTTATTTCCGAACTTGAATTTAAAAATGCAAAAGGCAGTCTTTTATTTAGTTGTCACCATACGACACCTAACTTTTTTATCGAAGATTTTGCCATAAACTTTGCTGCGTACTTAGATGTCGTTATGCCGGATGGAAAGTTAATAAAAACTGCTGGTTATGTAAACGAGAAAACTTTAAAGCGCCATTTGCACGCAATACGGATTAAGGATCCGCAAAAATTAGAAAAACTTGTACTTTCAGATAAAGGAACGTCACAGGCAATAGTTAAGCAAGAAATCTTAGATGCTACAGACGCAGTAGCTTTGGTTGAAACAGAAAAAGCAAAAATGGCCTGCGTGATCGATGATAAATCAGGAGAATTCGATCCAAAGCTGACGTATATCGCTGTTGAAAAAGGGGTCGCTAAAGAAACTGCGAAAGCAATTCCTACTGGAACAGTTTATATTATGTACCGCGCTAGTGATACCCATTTTTTCCAATTCTTGTGCGTCACACGAAAGGATACGTCTTGGTTTGAACTGATGGATACTGCAAAAGGCACACTGGAATTTGGCGTTTTAAGTCGTTTAGAATATAATAAAAAGTATGATGAAGTGAAAGCCTTGCACACACAGTTGCAAGCTACTAAGCCGAAATAGCCTATCGATACTAGAAGGTGGCCATAACATTACTGCTGCGCTGGAATTCGGCGCTGTAGCTTTTGAGTGAAAAATTCACGCTCAAGTTTTTTGTAGGCTTCATACTTAACCATAGTGCCTAAAATCCGCGACTGACCTTTGACGCTGTCTTCTTCTTGCGCTTTTAATTTAGCAAGGTCTGCGGTAATTCGACTTTTTTTCAATGTGGCTTTAGCTTCATTTACGTTTTGCACAAGGGCTTTTGAATTTGATATGACTTTGATTACTTTTTCTTCGTCCACCTTCCACTGGCGTAGAAAATGACGACTTGCAAATTTAACCCACTCTTGGTGAATATCTTCGTCTAAGTAAACTTCTGTGAAGTTTTTCGTATACAAAGTGGATTCAACATACGAATCAAAGTACTTACTTACTTTTTCAGGTACAAACTGATTTTCAATTTCACGCTGCTTGCGCTGCACGTTCATGCGCGCAAGTTCTTCTTGTACAGGATCAGTATTAATTCGCTTGTAAATAGCTGTGCTTGCCGATACTGCGATAAGACCTGCCACGAAGCCTGTTGAAAGACGTATAAACGTCTCTTTACGATTTCGCTGTTTCCAGTTATCAATTTGATCAGCATGGCTTGATTCTGAGCCCGTAGTAACAGCGCTTTTTACTTGAATGACCGAGTTAATCAGTTCGAATGTTTGATCAAAATCCATTCCAGCTGTATCATTTTTCTTAAATAGCATTTCTAGTTTGGTAGCAATTTCTAACGACAAATCAACACTGAATTTCTTTATGCCTGCTGCATGTGAATCCCTGATGCTTTGTAATTCTTTTAATTCATTAGCTTTATAATCGGCAAACTTTTTAACTTCGATTTCTTTTAAAACTCGATATTCAGTTTCGACTTTGGCTTTTACTTGGCGGTTTGTATCTTCCAAAGTCTGGTGTAAAGCGGTTATTTGCTCTTCGACCTTCTGCTTTTTTTCTGAAAGTAAAGAAAACTGATGATTTAATTCTTTAAGCTGCTGCACTGCTACTTCTTTTTCAGCTTGCCAGTTATTACGATGTTCGCCAAAGCGCGCTAGATCACTTTCTATCTTTTTATGATTCTCGGACTTTTCAGCCAAAGCGTTGTTCACAAATTCTAAACTTTCGGTTTCCTGTTTTAACTGACTGCTGATTTTACTGTATTCTACTTCAGCGTCATCTTTTTGCGCCGTTAATAGTTTTAGACTTGTTTCGCAGTCAGCAATGCTGGTTTGAACTTTTTTAAGTTCGTCGGCGTACATTTTGTTGCGACTGACATGTTCTGCATTTTCATTTTCGTACTTAATTTGTAGTAGACGTCGCTGCTGCAGCACTTCGTTTTCAGCCTGCGTTAGCAATTTGTTTCGCTCAGCAAACATTTCCGACTTTAATTTTTCACTGGTAAGTTCTAACTTTAGAAAATTTTCTTTTTCAAGAATTTCTAATTGCTGTGCTTTATCTGCTGCTATTAAGGCGTTGTGCTCTTTCCACAGGTTTTGGATCTCGTCACCAGCTTGTAGACGCTTTTCATCTAACATAATTTCGGTTTCAGTTTTCATTTCAGAAAGCTGTTTTTTCGTATCTTCTAGCAGACGGTCGATATGCAATTGGTAGTCAGTATACGCTTCATCTTTTGCCTTCTTGATTTGTAAGTTGGCTTCGTTTATGGTTTTTGCTTTATATACTTCTGCACTTTTTATGATTGAATGCTTTATGAATTCAGCTTGTTTGATAATATCTTTAGATTTGTCAGATACACTTTCTGTTTTCGGAAGCTGTAATCCCACATTTTTAAAATTCATCTTAAAATCTTCGGGCGTCTTTGGAAATGCGGACAAATCCACAACGACTTCAGCTGGCTCATCTTTTTTAATAGCAACCGCTACTTCTTGCGCAATTTGTTCGCTAATTACGACAACTTTTAATTTTATTTTTACAGCAGAATTACCAAAGCTTATGGTGTCGTTAGCAAAAACCGGTGTCATTGCTAGTGGCGCTACCTTGGAATCGCCAACGAAGGTTCCGTTCGAAGAGTTTAAATCTTTAATTTGGATTAAATTATCATGCATGCGAATAAGAACATGCTCACGGGAAATTCCGCTGTCTTTGATCGGCACTTCTGAAGTGTCGCCCCGTCCAAGCACGAACTCAGACTTATGAATATCATAACTCTGAGTTCCATCTGGCCGAATAACTTGTAATAAAATGATCTGTTTCTGAGTACTCATTACACCTTAGGCTGCATGCCCACCCATTGCTTTATTTGTTTTTGCTATCTCTAAATTTAGTGCTTCTTCAGCAAGTGCTTCTACGGGATCACGATTTTCATTGAACTTGTCATCTGCAGAAGTCACTTCATTATTGTCCGAGCGATACCACAATAGATCCATCGTACTTTCGAAACGATCGACTAAGGATACAAACACACGCTCAGGCGATAACAGCACATTATAGATATGAAGCGATAATGAAAATGCAATACCTACGATCGATGATGCCATGGCAAAACTGATCTCGTGTAAGAACGCATCCATGATTGTTTTTGTACCTTCAACGTCATTTAGATCCATTCCGCCCAGTTGAACCAATCCGCCTTTGATACCTAAGAATGTACCTAAAATACCTGCCACAACGAAAAGTCCTGGTAAGATTGTAATTAAATCATTAAGACCGCTCATCGGTAGAACTCCAAATACTTTGTTAAAGCATGGGTTGTGATGAAGTGTTGCACGTGTGATCTGTTGCAACTTTGGTGTTTCTTTAGACCATTTTAAATAGCGCAGCTGCTTTAAAATGTCTTTGACCATCCAAGCGCTTCCCTGTTTTACTAAAAATATACGATCATTCATTGTCATGACGGAATCAAAGCTTTCTTTGTGTTTACGATCACGCATTGCAAATGCTTCGTAATACGATTTTTCTAAAAGCTTTTTAGTTAGTAGAAAGAAGGAAACATTCTTCATATTCTTACTTGCCTCTGAATCCATAAACTTTAAAACTCGCATTTCAAATTGCCTAGCAAACCATTCGTGCCTTCGAACAGTGTAGTAGATGACCCATCTTAGAAATGCGGCGCCGATAAAGACGGCTCCCATAACGTAGGGTAAATAGTTGATAAAATTCTTGATAGTGTTCTGCAACAATTGATCATTCATATGAACTCCTTATTTCTTTCTTTCCATGCTAAATCGAATAATAACTCTTTGTGTTTTTTTACAATCGTTCTTTTTACAATACTCATCTGCCGAGGCCACGTTGCGGTCCATTTTCATTAAATCTAGAAAACTTCGGCCTGAAACTTTTAAATTAGGTACGAGTGTTTCACGGTGCTGAAAATTCATTTCTTTTTCATCTAAAATATAATTAAAAATGGATTTTGCACGTTTGTAACTTAAATCCATGTTGTATTTTAAAGCTTCGCGGTCTTCAGGCTTGGTTGACATTGGATTCACAAGTTTTCCACGATAAGTTGGCGACGCAAAGCCGATGACTTCCACAGATGAAATTTGATTCGAAACCGTTGGGTTTCCAAATAGTGATTTTGAATAAACAGGCATTGCCTTTCGTAAGACGTTTCGCATGTCTTCCTTTAGCGTTGACGAATCACTTTCAAAATAGGCTTGTCCGAAATCTAATAAGACATCGCCCGTTTCAAGGTTGATATCTGCTTTAATTCCAAGTTTATCAAATCCGCGTTTAATTTCGCCAGCAATACCTTTACGCGCAGCAAGCTCTGCCTTCACTTCGTTTAATTGACCCTCGGTCGATTTTAATTGATTTGCTAAGCCAGCAATTTCACCAGCAAGTTTTCGCTCTTTGGCATCGCCCGCGGCTTTGAAAGCTGCTTCACGCCGGCCGATTTCAGCCTGACCTAAATTTTTCTGGTTTCGAAGGGCGGCATCGAAAGCCGCACGTTCATTACCACGTTCCGCATTAAATTGTTTGCGTAGACCGTCAATTTTTCCCTGTGCCTCGGCCGTTGCAGCAGTTAGCTGACCCTTAACTGAACCAAGCTGTCCTTTAGTGTCTTCTAATTGACCAGCGGTCGCATCCAACTGATTTCTGGTTTGATTAAGTTGTGCGTTGGTAGCGTTTAACGCCGAACGTGATTTTTGTAATTCCGCCTGGGTCATACGCTTCTGATTTTCAATCGTAGCAACTTTACCTTCAGCTTCGGCTTGCAACTGTTTCATTTTCTGCTGGTAAGCCGCCTGTGAAAGTTTAGCCCGCTTGTACGTAGCTTTCAGTTCTTTCACGCGTACTGCTAAATTATTATTAATCTGTCCAATTTGCTGATCTTTATTTTTAATAACTGATTCTTTTTGCTGAATGTCGTTATTAAGTGATCCAATTTTTGAAGTTTGTACCGTTATTGTTTCATTTTTCTCGTCGATGACCTGGTCTTTTTCAACGATCACTTCATTACGATTGGTGATTTTAGTTTTTGCAAAGCTGTTGGCGTTTATAATATTACGCACTAACTTTTGATATTTATTAAGCGCTTGCTCTTTTTGTTCATTTTCGCCGGCTTGCTTACGAAGTTCGTCTTTTTCACTTTTAGCTTCTTGTTGAAGTAACGTCAGCTTATCCATTAATTCATTGTATTCGTCAGTTTCGGTTTTAGAAGCTTGATTTTTAATGTACTGTTCTTTAACTGATTCGTAAGTCGCTAATTGATTTTGTAAATCTTGAATTTGCGTTTTTAATTTCTTATTTTCATTTGCATTATTTACCCCGTCCGCACCCGAGCGCAAACTTGCGACCACGTAAAGTAGAAGAAAAATAGAAGACAGACCTAAGAATAAGTCTGAATTGGAGGTCCAAAAGCTTTCGCCCTGAGAACCGTCGCCACTTTTTTTGTATTGAAACGACATAATTTCCTATCCTTTGTTACATGTCGTTAACGGTCGATAACAGGAATTCATTAAGTCTTAATTTGCAAAGCAGGACGTTTGGCAGATGTAAATACTTAATTACAACAAACTATGGTCGAGTTCTAACAATGTTATCAAGTACTACTGACAGCATTTTGCCTGCATGATTAAATATTTCATTATGTTAAAACTGCGACCTTTTTTTTATGGCCTTGCTGAACTAAGTCCCTCAGCGATTGATATTTTCTTAAAAGTTTATTTGCTGATCTATTTTAATCAGGTTTTAGGCTTATCTGCGACACTAACCAGTTTTGTCATTGGCGCAAGCGTTCTGTGGGACGCGCTCATAGACCCTTGGATTGGCGGCATAAGTGATCGCTACAAAGAAAAATATGGAAATAGAAAATTAATACTATTTATTGCGGGCGCTGCAATGGCTGCAATTTTTTTTACGCTTTGGCGCATCCCAGTTGGCAATCACAATTCGTCTTATATTTTATTATTTGTCATTAGTGCCATTTTAAATTCGTGCATCTCTTTTTTTTCGGTGCCCTATTACGCTATCGCTAACGATTTAGAAAAAGATAATGATAAACGCAGAACCTGGATTGGCTGGCGCTTAGTGTTTTTTAATGTGGGATCACTGATCGGGCTTTCCGTTCCAGCTTACTTTTTAACGCAAGGTAAAGTGCTATTACCCCAAGAACCCTATCTGCATGCAGTCACTTTTTTAGTAACAATGACCATTGTTTTAACACTTATCACGACTCACTTTATGTATTACAAAACTGAAAAAGATGCTTTGGTTAAGCACAATCGAAATTTAAAACTAAAAACTATACTCAAAGATAAAATTTTCTTACAAGTACTTCTGGCTTTTTTTGTTGTGAACTGCGGGTTAGGTTTAAATTCAACCTTAGCACTTTATTATTATAAAGAGTTCCTTAATTTCACCCAAGAAAAAACCCAGCTTATCTTGGTGTCTTTCTTACTTTTTTTTACGGTCTCAATTCCACTGTGGGTGATACTTACGCGCTTTTTTACGAAAAAAAACCTGATCGTGTACGGCGCTATTGCTTTAGGGCTTATGACAATGATCTCGTTCCCACTATTTTCTAAAGCAAATTTTTGGGTCGTCTTTACAGTGGCTAGTGCTTTGGGTGGATTACTTGTTGGTGTAGCCGTGGTGATGGAAATTTACTTAGCTGATTACTTAAATGAAAAAGAGCTTGAACATAAGCAAAGCCTTTCCGGGCAGTTTCTAGGACTTTGGAAAATGGCTGCAAAGGTCTCGCGTGCCATAGCGATTGGACTTGCAGGGCCTATCATTGAAATTTCTACTGGCAATCCACAGTTGTTAGCAAATTTTTTTGGTGGCGTGGTTGGTTTATTCTTTATCCTGTCGGGAATCATTTTTCTAATTCCAATTTCTTCACTGGGGCAAAAGTCATAAGATAAGGTCTTTGGTAGAAATTCTCCCCTAGCAGTTAACATAGTTTTCCTAACGAAATGGCTCTGGCGCCGATATTTTTGATCTTAACTTTGGCCACCACTTTGCAATAGTTATTTATATAGTTAACATGCGGTTGAAAATCTCGACCGCAGAGTTAATTTACTAGTTAATTTAGTTTTTTAAATTTATTGGAACTTGGATGACGAATACAAAGTGGTGTTATTGAACGTAACAGTTCATCGATTCAGCTTATAATTTGGCGTTCAAGTTCCTTTTTTTTGGCTTAAATTTGTTGTGCTAATTCCCAAATCTCTCCGTCGTACATTCCACAGACATCCTGCGCCCCGCTGGCTTTTAGTATATCGGTTGCCTTTTTATTTTCGTTATTCGTTTCAATGTGCACTGCTAGTAATAACCCGCCTTCTTTAAGATAAAAGCCGTAGCGATTACTTATGACCTTGGGTACTCCGTTTCCGGCCAAGGCGCCACTTGCAGCCCCTAAAACTAATCCAATAAAAGCACCGGTTAACGTACTGATTAATAGCGTTGGAAGCCCGCTTTGGTTTTGTAAGACGTATTCCCCAACCTGCACACCA
>JAYTMU010000018.1:0-5918 GCA_043728195.1 Bdellovibrionales bacterium | reverse complement strand
GACGAAATCGATATCAAGCTTGGAAAAATCTCATGGAATTCACCAGTGGCAAAAGCACTGCTAGGGAAAAAACAAGATGACGAAGTCACGATCAAAAAGCCCAGCGGCGATGAGACAGTTACGATATTAGATTTTAGGTTTGAATAAACCACACCCCATTTTAGTCTCAATATCAGAATGACTGTCGATCTTACCTTCACTGTCTAAGATCTAACGAACACCTCTAAATTCACGACGTTTTCATAGCAGGTTTACGCGTTTCATCCTAAGATCTCAGTCTTATCCATACGTTATCGACGCATTTTCTGTAGCACTTAAAGACACCATTTTGGCCCCCTAATTGAAGTATATGAAGGTAGCAACAAAGTACTTTTAAACTTTTAACCAGGAGGAAAATATTATGAGAAAACTAAATATTAAGTTTTTTTTATTTCTTCCAATTTTCACAATTTTCTTCCTGATGCAGGGTTGCGATAGACTTAAGTTAGAAGTTTTTAACCTCAGTCAAACAGCACGAACTCATCATGCGCGCCAACTCTTAAAGAAAAACTACGCCGGATCCATTGCCAAAGAGTTTGAAAGCGATTCTATGTTCGCAAGTTACTTAGCTAAATATATCTCGAAAGAAAATGCCACTATCGATACGCACGAATTAAGCCAAAGTTTATTTAAAGTCAGCAGTCAATATTACTACGATCCGGTTTTCTTATTGGCTGTGGCAAAAACCGAAAGTCAATTTAACCCCAATGCAATAGGATTAGCCGGCGAAATTGGACTGATGCAAATTAAGCCTGGCACTGCTGAATGGATTTGTATAAAAAAGAAAATCAGTTGGAAAGGCGCCGAAGCGTTAAAAGATCCGGCGTATAATGTGTTGGTGGGTGCTGCTTATTTTGACTATCTTAAGAAAAAACTACGCTCTAAAAATGCCCATTATGTTAACGCTTACAATATGGGAATTAATAACTTGCAGCGTCTACCTGCCGAAAACCAAATCAATCACCCGTATTATGAAAGGGTTTTAACCAATTACCTTTCAATCTATAAGGAACTAAAGAAAATCCGCCAAACCATTTAAAATTTTCTTGAGTCTACCCTGTACCATAGTAGCCTTTCTGCCAAGGCATTCCATGGGGGGACATATGGTTCAAGCATTAATAGTCGCATTGTTTTTCGTAAACGTCGCAGTCGCAGAAATTCCGTATCAAGACAGTGAATTTTCCTGCTTAACAAATGCAGAAGCTGACAAGTACGTTAAAGATTTCAATATCGACGTGACTTCGTTTGGTGGTAAAGAACTTTGTGACGCTACAATTGATACAAAAAAATTATTCAACGATATAAAAATTGTCGAAGGCGGCAAATTTAAGACGGGTGAAAACAATCTTATTAAAGGATTCGTCGACGGCTCGAAATATTATTCATGGCTAATTTCGCAAACTCGTGGTGTTGAGCGCGGTAATGATGTCCCCTGGGCAACGGCGTACAACGCAGGCGGATACTTCACTATGCAGGATGGCTGGGCTCAGCTTTCAACATTAGGCCGTGTCGGTACTTTTATTCACGAAGCAAGACACACAGAAGGCTACCGTCACATTCCTTGTAACCAAGGACCGTATCAAGGTGTTTCGTTAGCAGGTTGCGATAGTAATTATAATTACGGCGGTTCGCACGCGGTTGAAATGGAATACTATGCACGCGTCAGTGTGCAGGGAACAAATTTTCACCCGGTTTATAAAAAGATGGCCCGCTTAATGGCGATGGCTCGTAGCAATTTTGTTTTTAATACGGCCGTCATGCAACCCCGTGAAGCGGTTCTTACCTTAAGCCATGACGGAAAATCATCAGCTTTATTTGATAACGGAAAATGGTTTGCTCGCGAAGTGCCAGCCATTGATGGCCGCTTAAAACGCACTAGCTTCGGTGCTGTCCTATTTGACGGTGTTCGCGCGATGGCCATCGAGCTGTATCAAAATTCGGGATTTTCTGATTTAGTAGCTGACACCTATTCGTATTACAAACTAATGAACGAAACATCGAACATTAAAGACTTCGAAGAATTTGATTCTGGAGTCAAGCGCCACGTTGTAAAAATTGGCAACGACAATAAAATAGCTGCCTTTAACTTTCCAAAGGGATCATGGGGCGCCGAGCAGCCATTGCCATTTTCGGTTACGAAAGTGATGACAGCTATTCCAGGCGTAACAAAATCAGGATTATATCTGTTAGCTGACGACGGCCAAATTTATAACTACGTGCCCGAAACCCAGCGTTTGGTTCGCCAAAATGCGGCATGGGATTCAAGCAATACAGAAGTAGTAAATTTTAAAAATCAAAACTTAATTTTACGCAACGATGGAAAAATCTATGTTCAAGCCGGATCAACTTTGCAACCATGGTCTGAAGCAAACGGCACGTATTCAGGCATAGTTACAGTTCCAGTGTACGACGCGTTTGACGTAATTAAAGAATAGATTGAAACAGAAAAGTGAAACAGTAAAATGAGAAAACCATATTGGTATTTTGCTTTTGGTTTAATGGCCTTGGTTCTTTTTGTTGAATATGATTTAACGAAAAGATCCACGAAGCCAGATGGACAACCGCGTTTTGTTAAACTGAAATCAAACCCAGCACCCCAAGGCACTGGGCCGGCAATTACGCAAGGAAACCCTGCCGTAATGAAATTGACCGATCCACTTTCGGAAAAACTAAGCCAAGTTTCTGCCGAAGTCGGGCAGTTGCAGTCTAATCCAGATGAAGCCGAACAGAAAATTCAGTCATTGGCGTCCACGCTAACAGCACGCGATTTAAATAGTCTATCTAATGTCATTAGCGATAAAAATGCTGTCGGTGACCAGCGCGCAATGGCTGTCGAGCTTTTATCGCGCCATCACTCGGTAGAGGCTTTAAAAAAATTAGAACAATTTGTGCAGGATCATGATGATTCCGGCACCTGGAGCCGTGAACGCGAATTTGAATCTGTGCTGCGGGCTCAAGCTGTCGAAGGTATTGCTGCGTTTCCACAGAAAGATTTAGCCATCACGTCATTGACACAGCTAAATCCACTCATTAGCGAATCTTTCTTGAAGGACCGAATCAGTCGCTCTGTAGCCAATTTGAAAAACCAGGCGCCCTCAGCAGAAAAACAAGACGAAGACGCTTTAGAAAAATTAGTTGAATAAAAAAGGAGATTTTATGAAAAAGTTATTAGGGCTTTTAGCAGTATCTGTTTTAGTTGGTTGCGAAGATATGGAAGGTACATTTAAGGTGTTCCAACCTTTTCACGTAAACGCTAAAGAAGGATTAAAAACTATACCCGTGGGTAATTTCGAATCATCTTTAGATTTTAAAAAAGAAAAAGTTGTTGTGACACTCATGACCGCTGATGCTGCGACTCGTATGACAATTCGCATTCCGCAAGGAACAAAAATTCCTGCTAATGGTGAATTTTTAATTAGCGCCGCTGAAGCTGGTCAACCTTTTGCCGTGTCTGGTACACAAAAAACAATTGAAACACGCGGATCTATCAGATCGGAATATGAATCGTGCTCATACACGTACCGTGATGTTGTTTGCGACCAGCATGGCTGCCGTGAATTTCCGGTAACCCGTTGGGGACACCAGTACACCGAATATTACAATCGGACTGTCGAGCAAGAATTAGCGATCAATGCATTAGACGTAGCCCCTGGCATGGAGCCCATTTTAGCAACTTTTTCAGGTGCGACTTCGCAGACTGAAAAAGTTATTTTACGAAAAGACAGTTGTTTCTAAATAAATTTAAGATTTTTTACCGAAGCCAAAAAAACTGCGTTTAGGTTTCTTTGGCACTGGTCCAACCTGGGGCCTGCCGTCAGCATCTTTTGTTTGACCGCCGCCAATACTGGCGCTTCCATGGCGGGGTTTCGGCGGACCGCTGCGGCTGCGGTTACGATGGTGACCGCCCGATGATTGATTGCCAGCTTCGATCATAGCTTTAGCTTTTCCTGACGACATCACGCGCGCATTTTCAACTTGCATTGAATGGTACGGATGATCTTTATCGACCGGAATACTTTGGCCAATTAATTTTTCAATATCGCGAATGAATGAGCGCTCTTCAGCGTCACAAAATGAAATGGCTGAACCTTCTGCTCCGGCACGAGCTGTTCGACCAATGCGGTGAACATAGCTTTCGGCAATATTAGGAACTTCGTAATTGATGACATGACTAATTCCATCAACGTCAATACCACGGGCTGCAATATCCGTAGCGATAAGCACACGAATTTTACCTTCTTTAAAGGCGTCTAAGGCGCGTTGACGCGCATTTTGTGATTTATTTCCGTGAATGGCTTCAGATGGCACACGGTTTTTAGTTAACAGTTCTGATACGCGATTGGCACCATGTTTAGTTCTGGTAAAAACTATCACGCGCTGTAATTTGGGATCTTTCAATACAAACTGCAGGAGATCTTTTTTCTGTGATTTTTCAACGAACATGACCCGCTGATCAATTTTTTCAGCAGTCGACGATACGGGTGTAACTTCCACCCGAACAGGATTGGTCAGCATAGACGACGCCAATTTCTGAATGTCATTCGGCATTGTCGCCGAGAAAAACAAAGTTTGTCGTTGTTTCGGGATCATCGTTAAAACTTTTTGAATGTCGCGAATGAAACCCATATCCAGCATGCGGTCAGCTTCGTCCAAAACAAAAACTTTTAAATTGCGGATGTTGATATGATTCTGGGAAATAAGATCCAGTAATCGTCCCGGGGTTGCAACCAAAATATCAACCCCGGTGCTAAGTGCTTTTACTTGTGGTCCTTGACCAACGCCACCGAACACAACCGCCATTTTCAAGCGTAAATTTTCTCCGTACGTCTGAAAACTTTCATAAATTTGCAGGGCAAGTTCGCGTGTAGGTGTTAGTACAAGCACATGCGTGTTCTTAGGCTGTAAAAGATGTTTCGTCGTTGCTAAGTGATTAAGAATAGGTAAAGCAAACGCTGCCGTTTTACCGGTTCCCGTCTGTGCGCAACCTAGTAAGTCTTTGCCTAAAAGCAGATGGGGAATTGCCTGCGTTTGGATTGGGGTTGGAGTTGTGTAGCCAGACTTTTTAAGTGCTAACTGAATGGGCTCGATTAAGTTCAAATCTTTAAATTGCATAGAGCAAACTTGTACATGCTCAATTAACTCATGACAAGGTATCCAAGCGTAATACATAATTTTTGGTAGGAAGTGTGTAAGGACTGGCCACTCTGTGGCTTGTTAGTTGTGGCCACTACTGGCCAGGGAGAATCCATGAGCGATCAGCACAGTCACAAGCACAGCCGTGATCACAGTCATGATCACAGCCACAACCATGATTCGCTATCTGAAAAAAATATACACAGTCGTGCGTTTAAGTGGGGAGTCGGCCTTAATTTTTTATACGTGATCATCGAGCTGGTTTATGGATTCAAAATTGATTCTTTGGCCCTTATAGCGGATGCCGTTCATAATTTTGGCGATGTTTGCGGGCTTTTAGTCGCGTGGCTTGGGTTTGTTCTGCTTCGTCGAAAAGCTACGGCACGCATGTCTTTTGGCCTAAAAAAATTCTCGATTTTAGCAGCCTTTGCAAATTCGGCCATCATGCTCCTAACAACCGTCTGGATCTGTAAAGAGGCTCTTGAACGCTACACGTCCGACAGTCCTTTACCGGGTCTTACCATTATGATCATTGCAGCAATTGGCGTGGTCATTAATTTCTCGACCGCAATTTTATTTCATCAAGAGGCTGACCAGGATCTAAATATGAAAGCCGCCTTTCTTCACTTGATGTCTGACGCCGTGGTTTCGGCCGGGGTCATCGTTGCTGGTTTGTTTATTTACTACAAAGGTTATACCTGGATCGATCCGCTAAGCAGTGCCATCATCGCCATTTTTATTTTCGC
>JAYTMU010000017.1:0-4900 GCA_043728195.1 Bdellovibrionales bacterium | reverse complement strand
ATTACTACAAATTCCGCTTTTGCACAGGACGCCGATGAAGACAGTGAAATTCGCGGCGTCGAAGCTGAATTAGAAAAAAATATTCCTGTTCGTGTGAACCCCGAAATTACCCCAACTGTAAGCATCGGTAAGAAAAAAGATGCCTTGGATGTCGAAGTCAGTAAAGATTCTGAAGGCAAATCTCAAGTCGTAGTTATTCAAAAAAACTATATGCCTAAAACGGGCCGCTTCAATGTTGCAGGCGGCCTAACCTTATTTCCATCAGATGTTTTTTTTAAGACCTTCGGCGCGCAACTGCGTGTTGGCTACCATATGAATGAAAAATGGGGTGCCGAGCTAAGCGGTATTTTACTGACGTCATCTAAAAGCACAGAGCTTAAAGATTTAGAAGATAAACAAAGTGTGACTGCAAGTAACCTAGCAACGCTTAAAAGTTATGTTGGCGCTAATATTTACTTTAGTAATATGTACGGTAAGTATGCCATGAGCGATCGAAAGATTTTTCCATTTGAAATTTATCAAACTTTGGGCGTGGGAACAGTTACAACTGATAAATCTTCTAGTCCAGCGTTTAGCGCTGGAGTCGGCCAGTTGCTTTCATTATCGCGCAATGAAGCGGTGCGGGTTGATTTAAGTCTTCTACTTTACAGTACAGAAACAGTAACTAAGGACAAGCAACAAGCCACGTCCTTATTAATCACAATAGCGTACGACGGACTTTTTCCATCGGTAGGTAAAAGATGGTAAATCGCATGACGTTTTTAAATTTTTTCGTGACCGTATCTTTACTTGTAGCAGGGGCGCATTCATTTGCTGCAAGCGATCCACTGCGCGCCGAGGGGCTAAACGCGTTTAAAGCAAAGGCCTATCCAAAAGCTGTGATCAGTTTTTATAAATGGTCCCGCCAAGCAAAAGTATTAAGCGAACGTCAAGAAGCTAAATTTTATTTAGGCATGGCGCTAGCTAAATTAGACATCTTGCAGGTTGGAACTTTTCCTTTGGTTGATGTTGTTCGGTCTGGTCAGGGTAAATTTCGAAAAAGTGCATTGAACCAGCTGGCCATTTTTGCCAATCAGTTGGACGAAAAAGCTTTACTTAAATTTACGTTGGAAAAGCTTGGGCCAGATGAATTAACAGAATTATCCAAGTCGGCTTTTTATTTAAATATGTCAGAAATTTCACACGACGAAGGCCAACCCGAGAAAGCTTTCATTTGGGCGCAAAAAAGTTTTGAATCTAACCCTAAAAATGATGAAGCTTTATATCAAATGGGCTACTTGTCATTGGAAAAACAAAAATACTCTGACGCTTTAGCTTATTTTTCGCAGCTGCTTGAAAAATACAAAGACAAGAGCCCGTCTGATAAACGCCGCGGGGTCCTTACGATGAACGTTGCTAGGGTCTATTATCAAATGAAAGATTGGGCCCGCGCTGCAGAATACTACCGACAGGTATCTAAGGATCACCCCGATTATAGAACCGCTATGCAAGAGCTTTCCTGGGCCTTACTTCGCGGAGCTCAACTACGAAGCGCACTTTCACCAATTCAGTCATTACTGACTCCATTTTATTCGCAGTTTTTTGATCCCGAAACTTTTGTTTTATCAAGCAGCATTTATATCTTTTCGTGCCAGTACAATGATGCACTTTCGAATGCGAATGCATTTGAAAAGAATTATTTGCCAATTATAGACCAGTTGGACAATTGGCTAAAGGGCCTGCGTTCAATTGATGATTTTTATTCCGAGTTAGTAACAGCGCAAAAATCTTTAGAGTTTTTAAATAGAACTGGACGCATTGAAAGTCAGGGTCAGCTGCCATTTTTCGTTATGCGCACTATTATGACCGAGCCCGATATTCAGGCCGGAATAAAATATTTAAAACGCCTCGACATGGAATCTGTGAAAATGACTCAGAATTTTACAGATAGCCCATTCTTGCAGTATGGTCGAAAAATAATAAAAGGTCGAACGCTGGCAACTAAGCGGGCTTTAGCAAAAGCTGTTGAATCGTACGTAAAAACATATTTGGGACGGACTATTGCTTTGGCGGATCAAATTGGTTTTATTAAGTACGAGGCATTAAATGGCCAGCGTTTACAAATTAAAGATAAGTTAATGGTTGGCGCTGAATTAAGTCTTGAAAATGATGTGTCCCGAGAATACTACGCGCAAAACGGTTATCGCTACTGGCCATTCGACGGCGAGTTTTGGCGAGACGAGATAGGAAGTTTCCAATATGTTGGAATCAATCGTTGTCAGAAATAATTTAAAATTGTTTTTAGTGGGCCTTCTTATTTTACCGTGCTTGGCATTTGCCAAAGACAACCCAGGAAAAACAGCAGTTCCTGCTGCAGATAAGAAAAAGATTTTTATTCAATTCGACAACGAACTTGTCGATGGCCAGCGCGAAAACCCTGGCGTTGATTATTTATTTAATAGAAAAGAAGCAAACTATAAAAAAATGATGAAACTTCGTGAAAATTTTCTGACCGAAGTTAAAAAAGGGAAACGAGACTTCAGTGGCTCTAAATAAATTTATCTTAGGTTTTTCATTACTAATTTCATTTTCTGCCGTGGCTGTAGAAATTAGCTTTCCAATCGAAGAGCTTCCCAGCGAGGCCTTCCCGCCACGATTGGATTCTCCGCAGGCGGTTGCTACGAAGCTAATTACTTTTAAAAACCACTTTGAGCCCGAATTATCATACGGCTGGTTATTAGATGAACCATTTTATCAAAGTCGGTATTTGGCAGTTGGCTTAACGTATTCGTGGAACGAATTTGACAGTGTTACACTTCGTTTTATGAATTGGAGTAAAGGCCTTTCAGACTACTCAAACCAGTTTGGCAGCACGGCAGCTAAGTTGCAATTTGCCAGAGCCAGCGGCCCCGAGATTGGTTACACGCTAGCTTACAACTACCGGTTACTTTACGGCAAAGTCAGCTTTTCAAAAGATTTCGTGCGCCCTGCAACTTTAGCAGTTACGTACGAAGCTGGAATGATCAAGTATGGATCTAAAAATCTTCCATTAGCAGGTATTGGAATTTTGAATTCACTTTATTTTTCCAAAAACTGGAGCTTAGATATTGGACTGCGTTTGTTATTACGCATGGCTTTAGACCCCTTATCCGCGGATCTTCGGGGGGCATCGCCTGTGCCGCCAGAATCAAGCTTTAGCAGTAAAATGCGTATCAGCACCAGTTTAGATGTCGGTGTTCAATACTTATTCTAGTTATCCTGATTTTGTTCGATAAGCTCTTTTATCATCGCAAGTTCATCGTTTAAAGGCTCGCGCTGGTACTGAATTTTAAATTCAGCTAGGATAAGCTCTAAGTTTTTTTGTTTTCGAACTGCAGCATAATCGGTATCAGCAATTTTTTTCGAATTTTCAAATGAAGGACTTAGTAACTTTAGCGCAGCGACTTGTCCCTGCGTGTAAACCTCATGCATATCACCAACAAGCTGGCCAGCGGCCACAGTCATGGTTCCGGCAACAATCCAATTGTACGCTGTAGAAAAAGTATTGAATGCATATTTTCCGCGCGTGGAATTGGTGTAGGGGGCTAGCAAAGCCATATTGTTTTCGTAGCCGTCGATGGCAACTTTTTCAACGATCGGGTAGGGAATTACGGATCCAGTTAGTTTAGGCATATATGCTAAAGCGTAGCTCCAGCGTAAATAAATATCTTTGAAGGGGATCATGATGGCTTTCAAAATTTTTTTCGTCTGACTAGGGCTCAGAACTTTTTCGTCGTGAAAAAGAAATCGAGCTAGTCCTTGCGCAAGTAAGGAATGTTGCGCCTGCCGGTAAGCGACTTTGTCAGCAAGGCTCATGGTAATGGTAACACTTTCGTCATTTAAAAATGTTAGCTTTTCCAGTTTGCTAGCAATTTTTTCAATTGCATAGGCATGGGCTTTTAGATCATCGGTTGCATTAAGAAATTGATCGTGTTGATAAATCGATTTTAAAATTCGCCGTAATTTAAAAGCGCGGTATCGGGCTTGGGTGCGGATTTTAAAACTAGCTTCAGATTTGGTAGGGGATAGGATATCCAGTAAGCTATCGTTAAATAAAAAATTATTGTACTTAGTATTTAGGTGATCCAATGCTTCCGCATAAAAAAAAGCAGATTTTTTTGTAACTGTAAGTTCATGTTTAGCGAATAAATCAAAACAGCGAAGCCCCTGAGCCTCGCTGTTAAGTAGAAATAAAATCATTGTAATGAATAACGAAAGACGAAGCATGCTACTTCTTTTTAGCGTTAATCTGCATTTGTAATTTGCGTGAAGCGATGTCTAGATTGTTCAACGTTGACGATATCATTTCCTGCGATTTTGTAGAATCTAGCCCTAGCGTTATACCGATTAAATCTGGTAAAC
Organism: Bdellovibrionales bacterium; assembly: GCA_043728195.1. Classification (GTDB taxonomy): domain Bacteria; phylum Bdellovibrionota; class Bdellovibrionia; order Bdellovibrionales; family Bdellovibrionaceae; genus Pseudobdellovibrio. The sequence continues at coordinate 520 of JAYTMU010000017.1, read as the reverse complement.
CCGCTACGGCACCTGATCCACCAACTATACGCGAATTATTTGCAACAACAGTTCCGCCGGCGGCAACTTTTTGTGTCATTGTTTTCAAAATGGCTTCACCCTGCTTAGCTAATTTCGGAGAAATGTAATGCGCAATCGAAAGAATAATAAGCGCGCCCGTGGCCATATCAGAACTTCCGCCTAGTGCATTTACAACGGTATCGATCTGTGACTTTTGCGCGATTAACTGATTGCTGATTTGGTTTAAACTATCAGCCATTTCGATCATTTCCGGAGTTAAAGCTTTGTTCTGAGTCATTTCATAAGTAAATTGATTTAAGAAAACTCCAACTTCGCTTGGTTTTAAATTTTTAACTTCTGAGTAATGACGAATAAATGTGTTTAGTAATGCTGTCACTGCCGCAAGCTGCAACATGTACTGTGCTTTTTCTGCCTGTCTTATATGTGAATTTAAAGCAATCGCAGAAGCGCCAACCAAAACAACCTGGGCCTTATTTGCAAAGTTAAGGATAGTGTCTGA
>JAYTMU010000016.1:0-3513 GCA_043728195.1 Bdellovibrionales bacterium | reverse complement strand
AATTGATCTGACAAGGGCTTCAGCGGAACAACCAACTGAATGGTCGAACAATTTGGGTTCGCTAAAATTTGCGGTTTCGAATTTTCATTAATTAAATTTCCGTTCACTTCTGGTACCATCAGTAAAATTTCTGGATTCATACGAAATGCGTTGGAATTATCTATGGCAAAGGCGCCAGACTTTACCGCTTGCGGAGCCCACTCTTTTGAAATGTCGTCGCCTGAGCTGAAAAAAACCATGTCTAAACCATCAAAGCAATTTGGCTTAAGTACCTGTACGGTCCACTGTTTTCCCGCCACATCTAATTTCTGACCAGCAGAATTGGCGCTAGCAAACGGACGAAATTCACTAATGGGTAGTGCGTATTCTTCAATAATATTTATAAACGTTTCGCCGACCACACCGGTTGCGCCAACTAAGCCTATTTTTAAGGGTTTTTTCCAGGGCTTCATAATGTTAGCCTTCCTCAGTCTCTTCTTGTAAATCTGTTTCACCGGTAACTTGCGGGGCATAAACACTAGCTTTAATTTCACGCTGTTTTTTACCCAGACGTAAAACTCCAAATACAGCACCTAAGACGGCATACGAAAAGAATAAAATGAAAAGCATAACCTCTGGTCGAAGCGCTACGACGAAAAGTAAGATGACTCCCATAATTAAATATTTAAATGGCATCCTTTGTTTTAAATCTAAATCCTTAAACGAACGGTAACGAAAATTAGATACCATCACAATTCCTAAAAGCATGACCATGAAAAGTAAGCCGCGCGATTGCCATTCTTCAACTTCGCTCCAGCCCATGTCTTCGAACGCTAAATAAGCCGATGCAACAATTCCAGCTGCCATTGGAATAGGTAAACCTTGGAAATAATTTTTTTCAACGACGCCAACTTGCACATTAAATCGTGCTAGTCGTAAAGCGCCGCAAGCTGCAAAAAGAAAACAAGCAAGCCAACCTAAACGACCGAATGGACTTAAAGCCCACTGAAACATCAACAATGATGGCGCTAACCCGAAGCTGACCAAATCACAAAGTGAATCGTATTCCGCACCAAATTTGCTTGTCGCATGGGTTAAACGCGCCAATCTGCCATCAAGCAGATCAAAAATAGCAGCTACTACAACAGCGATCGCAGCCACTTTAAATTCACCTTTTATAGAAAAAATGATCGAGTAAAATCCACAAAATAAGTTTGCGGTGGTGACTAAATTTGGAAGTATATAAATATACATCCCTAATTTTTTGCCGCTCTTCGAGTAGCCTTCTAATTGTCCGTTTGTATCTGCCATGCCGAGAGATTAATTAAAATATGAGAAAAATCCAAAGAAATAAAATAATATTGTTAAGCCAATGCTGCTTAAGACAGGCATCGAAAAGTTATCATCAATTTTACCAACAGGAATAAGCTCTGCAAAGGCTCCGACAAGTCCACCAAGAAGGCTAACGATTAAGACCTGCTGTGGAACTCGGTAGTACGTAAGGTAAAGTCCTGTCATGATGGCACACACAACAAATGCGGCCACGAAACCCTGCACCGATTTATGACCGAAAATTTTATCTTTGCCGTATTTTATGCCCACGTAACTAGCTAGCGGATCTGCAAATGCTAGGTAAAGTAAGCTGAGTGCAACCACACCCGAGTTAAACAGAATTGCAATAAGCAGTACGCCAGTTAACAAATATGTCGTGCCTGCCAAGCGATTTAGCTCGGTACTGCGCATGATTGGTCGCAAAAAGCGGGTTAACTTTATATTTAGCTCGGAATTTTTTTGGCGCAAAATATCGAGCGGAATAAATAAGATCCAAGCTAATGCTAATAATGTGATCGACAACCAGTAATATGGAATTGTTACCCAACAGAAAAATATGAAAAAAACGGCCGTCACATGCCAAGCTTTTCGCTCGACGTGCAGATCGGATCTGTTTTTGAAGCCGCTAGGCGTTAAATTACTATCTGTCATCACAGCCTGCTGACATTAGGTAATGACGCATAAGGTGTCTATGAATTTACTGATTTTCATTGGAAATGAGACGCGATTTGCTATTGATTTTTCGCCATGAGTTACGAACCTGATATGATATCAAGCGTTTGCACAACCCTTTGCCCATCTTTTAGGATTCCTTCAAGCACAATTTTATTATTCCCTTGCTTGAGTTGAATGAAATCCGTTTTAAATTTACCTCGCTCGACGTTGAAAACATGTGCTCGAAATCCATTCGTTTCATTTCGGACCCAAAGTTGGTGCTTTTCTTTTAGTTCAACACAGCTGGAAAGTTCAAGCGATGCCAAATGGGTCTTAAAAGCTGACTTTAAACTTTCCGGATTACAAAAAATGCTAAGCTTAATTTTCTGCTGCGGCTTTCTATCAACTGCCACACCCGACGCGCTAGATTCGGTCGCCGCTGGACTTCTGTCATTGAATCGCTCTGCAGGCGAACGTTTACTTTCGACTGGTTCAGCAAGAATTTGCGTTAAACTTTTAGTTTTTTCTTCAGGCTTGTCATCAATAAAACTAAGGGCTGTCACCCCAGATAACAAAATGAAGAAAAGGATAATTGTTTTGTTTTGCTGCCAAAAAAAGCTCACCCCTATTTATCGGATAAGCGGGACTTAATATTTAGGACTTTTGGCGGATCTATTTGATACAAACTAGCCGTTTGATTTGATACAAACTAGCCGTTTGAGCAGCAGGCTGGTTACTTCTTGTCGATGCTGATTGCGAATTTCTTTACGCCAGATCCTTTGACGATATCTAGTACGGATACAACGCGACCGTGCGGTACATCTTTATCGGCTGCTATGATCGCCTGTATTTCTGGATTTTTTTTCACTTCTTCCGCTGCAGTGGCAAGCACTTCAGCATCGTCCACAAGCTTACCGTCTAAATTTATTTTTCCATCGGCAGTAAGGGTGATGTTCAATTTACTTGGAACTGTGGCTTCACCTGTTGCTGCCTTCGGTAAATTAATATTGATAGATGGTTTCATAATCATGGGTGCTGTCACCATGAAAATAATGAGCACCACCAAAATAACATCGACCATCGGAACAATATTTATTTCTGAGATAATGTCATCGCCTGAATCTGATTTAAAAGCCATGACTACAGGCCTTTCTTTTTCGCGTACGCAACGCCAAGCTCTTTAACGCTTTCAAGACTTCCTAAAATACCTTTTACTTTACGAGTAAAATAGTTATAAAAAATACCAGCTGGTATTGCCACAAACAGGCCCGATGCAGTTGCCACAAGGGCAACAGATATTCCGGCCATAACAGTTTGCTGTCCAGCATCTGTAGCTTGCGCTAAATCGTTAAAGGCTTTCATAATTCCAAGCACTGTTCCTAACAATCCGATGAATGGTGCATTAGAAGCAATTGTTGCCAAAACGGCTAAATACTTTTCTAGCTCGGGCTTTTCAATAAGGATAAACGTGTTAAATACCTCTTCAAAACCCTTAAGTCCGGTTTCTTTTAAGTGTTTGATCGATTGCCCTGCGGCCCGGCCTTCGAT
>JAYTMU010000015.1:0-4477 GCA_043728195.1 Bdellovibrionales bacterium | reverse complement strand
GTGTGGGCACCGCGTCCGATTGATCTTGATATTTTGTATTGGGATAATGTCATACTTAAAGATCAAGGCGCTGATTTGGCGCTAACCATTCCGCATCCGCAGTTAACTCAAAGGCCATTTGCCTTGTTGCCACTGCTTGATGTGCATCCTTCGGCTAAAGTCGATAGGCCTGCTTGGGCTAGTGGCTACCATTCGCTGATTCCATTTCAGACTAAGCGATCATTAACTTACTTTTGGCCAAAGTTGGTTGGGGTCTTGAATGTGACGACAGACTCATTTTCGGATGGTGCAGAAAATCTTAATTTGGAAAAAATTGATTCCTTATTAAAGGCAAAGGTTGATGTCATAGATGTAGGTGCCGTATCCACACGGCCCGGTGCAAAAAGTGTTAGTCCCCAGGACGAGTGGCAAAATTTAAAATTGGCTCTGGATATATTAAAAACAAAAACTAAATATAAATTCCAAATCAGCATTGATTCATTTAGCCCTGAAGTTGTCGAAAAATGTTTGCAGCAGTACCAGATTGATTATTTAAATGATGTGACCGGACTAAACAGCTCAGCAATGCAAAAATTAGCTCTTGAATCTGGTAAAAAAGTATTTGTTATGCATTCGCTATCGGTGCCGTCGAAAGAAAATGAATTTATTTCTGAAACAGTTAATCCGGTAGAAACTTTGTCAGGGTGGTGGCACGAAAAAAAGTTGCAGCTGCTAAATGCTGGTCTAAGCGAAGAGCAATTAATTTTTGATCCCGGAATAGGTTTTGGTAAAACGAAGCAGCAGAACTTACACATCTTAAGAAATTTGCAGCAGTTCCAAAGTATTCAGGAACCAATTTTGATCGGGCATTCGCGTAAATCATATCAAACTATTTTTTCTAATCGCGAAGCTTCGGCTAGGGATTTAGAAACGGCGCTGGTGACGTCGCAGTTGAACCTGGCTTACGCTCAGTTTTTACGTATTCACGATTTGCCAACGCAGCAAGTAGCAATGAGTTTTAGATGATTCAAAATTCTAGTGATTTTGAAACCTGTGTCGCCAAGCTTGAGCTTCTTAGCATTATGCCAAAAGAGATGCCTGGTATTGAAAAAATAAAACGAGCGCTTACTGACGCAAGCTGGTTTTCTTTAGTTGATGCAAAAAAAGTCATTGTTGTAGCAGGGACTAATGGCAAAGGCAGTACGTGCGCTATTTTAGAATCATTGCTTGTCAAAGCAGGAAAAACAGTTGGTTTTTACAGTTCGCCGCACTTAATTGATACCACCGAGCGCATACGCGTGAACCGAAAGCAAATTTCTAAAAATGAATTTGTAAAGTTGTACCAACGAAATCTAGCCGGTATCGAAAAATTTGAGCTAACGCACTTTGAGGCATTAACGTTAATGGCGGCTGATTATTTTTTCTCAGACACACGTGCTAAACCGTTAGATTTCGTCATTTTTGAAGTGGGTCTGGGCGGTACGTTTGATGCGACGAATGCAATTCCGCATGCGACCTCGGTGGTGACCGCATTGTCATTAGATCATATGAATATTTTAGGTCATGATTTGCTTTCTATTGCCAAGAACAAGTTTGGCATTATTCAGTCGGGTAATTTGGTCGTGCACCATCCGTTACCGACTGAGCTTATCGATTTGCAGAATAAAACGCAGAAAAATACAAATTCTATTTGGTACCAGGCTGCGGCAGTCAGTTTAGAAAAAACGCGCAGTAAAGACTTAGGTTGTGCAGCATCTTATGTTTTGCAAACCAAGTGGGGTAGTGGACGACTAAATTTACTTGGTCAGCGAGCGGCAGAAAATGCCGCAATTGCACTGACAGTTTTTGAAAAATTGGGATTTGATCCGAAACTTTCGCTAACTGCATTAGCTGAAGTGGACTGGCAGGGCCGGATGCAACAGATTCGGTGGCCAAGCTTGAAAGCGGCATTATATGTGTCGGGCGATCATAATCCGCACGGAGTTGACAGCCTATTGCAACTTTTAGGTGATTTTTCGTGGGAAAATATTTATGTGATTGTTGGAATTGGTAAAGATAAGGATGCGCAGCAAATACTACAGCGGTTAGTATCGCTTCGGAATTGTATTTTGTGTTTAACTGAAACTCCATTTAAAGGATTAGCGTTAGCGGAATACTCTGAAAAATTTCAAGAATTATCAAAGTTTAGTAATGCTCATGTGGCTGGCTGTTTGGACGCGGTTGCGGCAAAGGCAACCGCTAATGACATTGTTTTAGTAACGGGTTCATTGTATTTGGTTGGCGACGTTTTAAAGAAAGTCGCCGCGTACAAACAAGCTGCGCAGAACTAAGTTTTTTTCTTTCAGCTTGGCTGCGGCTTCAGGCCCGCCGCGGTTAATAACACAAAGTACATTTTCGACTATCGCCCCCGAGGCACGCAAGTCTTCTGTGCTTAATAGAACTTGGCCGCCTGAGGTAATCACGTCTTCTATAAGGCATAAATTTTTTCCTTTAACATCGAAACCCTCAGCGAATTGGCAAGTGCCGTAGGCTTTAGCTTCTTTTCGAATAAATGCGCACGGAATTCCGGTTGCTAAGGATAGGGCGGTGCCTATAGGAATTCCACCCATTTCCAAAGCGGCTAGGGCTTCGGTCCCTGCGGGAATAAATACTTTAAGCTGGTCGGCAATTTCTTTAAGTAATTTCGGTTGCGATTCAAAGCGGTATTTATCGAAATATTCACTGGAGCGGGTTCCGCTTCGAAGTAAAAAATCGCCTTTTAAATGGCAAATAGCATCAATCTTTTTTGCTAATTCGGCATGAGTCATTCGGTCCCCTTTAGGCTCTTTTTCATTTGGCTTACTTTATGCTTTTTACATTGTTCTTGGAAAGGGATTACGCGGAAAAACTATGGAACAGAAGCACGCAAAAAATAAAGAATACCAAACTGTACGTCTTTTCGCCACCTTAGGGGCTCTGACCCTTATTGCAGTTTTGCTATTTAAAGTGGTGCTGTTTGGACCAACTCATACCTTACCAACCCGCATCCCTGCTGAAATAATTGGCCAGCAAAACAAAGCCCATCTAAATACCCAGTTAAACACAGGAATTAACTTAAATTTTATCTCAGGTAATCCCAGCGAATATTCAAATAGCAGCGCGGATGAGTCCGTTAACGATTAGTTTTTTAAACTGTTCAACTAGCGACCAGGGTTTCGTAAGGTAACTTTGATTTTACCTCAAAGGTTTTATGAAAATGTCCATTTAGCGTAATAGTTCTTCCGGGGTTTGTAAGGCACAAAGCCAAATGCCTCAAGCACGTTCTGTTTTAGGTACTCGACGCTTTCTTTAAAATCCCGGCCCCAATTTACGATACGAGAGAATGGTCGATACTCCCAGAAGCTTTGCTTAACTGGTAGATCTTGTTCTTTCTCCATCTTGGTTCTATCGCTTTGTTGTACTTTATTTGAAGCTGGGGACCCATCGCCCGCATTTGGCTTTGCTCTTGAGGGTGCTGGTGAATTTGATCGCGATTTTGCATGTCCGCATGCATAATCCAGAAAACTCTGGTTCTGCATCACATGACTTGCGATCTGACCCGACAGCGCCTTAATAAACGCTTTGTACAGGCTTCGATTAGTGATCCGTAAAAGTAAATGAAGATGATTCGAGTTTATTGACTGCTGGTAAATACGAACTCCAAACTTCTTACCAAACTTAAGAATGATATGTCTAATAGCATGGTGATTTCTTTTAGCTAAGAAGCTATCTGGACCCATAGCCATGTGCTTCGAAGTACAAAGTGGATCGAGTTTTTTTTAGATAGCGGTCGCTGAGATTTTCTTTTTTTGTGAAGTAAAGCTCCGCCGAAGAATTTTTGAGTTTTAAAAAATTCATGATCTTTCGGTCGGGTTTTTCGTGGACCAGAAGCGCTTGAAAGAAATAATTGTTCGAAGGTTTTTTTCATACTGATTTATTACTTCAAGAGTGGGGCTATGCCCCCAGAACTCGGATTATGAGTTGATCCGAACTATGGAACGGAGGTCGGATCCTACGAAATGGGGATTACTTCTTTGGATCATGAAATATGCGGACAATCTTGTTTCAGTTTAACTTTTTGGTTTTAGCGATGAAATATTTTGATATTGCCATTTGTGGCTTCGCCTGAAATTTTGTAGCAAAGGAAATTAGGCGCAATTATTTCAGCTCTAAAATTTATTTAGGTAAGTTTCTGACCATTTCTAGAATTCATTACAGCAAGACGACTTAGGGCGATGGGTCTTTACCGCCTTGTTACGTTTTTTCTTTGCTGCCATTGTTCCATTGCGTATTTGCGCATGTCTTCTATGTTGTCGAATTCGTCGACTATTTCTACTCCTAGTAGGGTTTCGACGGTGTCTTCTAAAGTCACTAAACCGGTGACTCCGCCGTAGTCATCGACAACTAATGCCATGTGATCTTTTTCTTTAATAAAAAAATCTAGGGCTTGTGAAACTGTCATTCGTTCATTTACTGAATT
>JAYTMU010000014.1:0-7919 GCA_043728195.1 Bdellovibrionales bacterium | reverse complement strand
TCTACTAAGTATTTACTTAACAATGGCGCGATCTTTTTTCCACTAGGACCAACGGAAGTGAATCCGTAAATTCGTGGCGTCGTCGCAAATACTTGTGTCATGCTATGTTTAAATGAATCGCCAAAGCCACTGTAGCGAAAAGAAACAATTTGGCTTGCCTGAGTTGTAGAAAAACCATCACTTAATAAAACCTGCATATACTCTTCTGGCGAACGGTGGTCTTTTTCTTTCGACGCCAACGTGTTGCACCCGAACAGGAAAACCTCGCGCGGTTGCTTTAATATGCCGTCACATTTCTGATCGCACGAATTACTTTCAAGATCTTGCATCGACAGGGAGAATTTTGAACTACCAAAAAATGTTCCACCAAAATGGCCTGATATAATCAGCACATCACAGCGAATATTTTTTTTGCAGGCCTCGTTAAACCAGGACTTGCTGGCTGCATCCCCTGTAGAGGGTACAAGCTCGATCACATTCCAATTTGCAGGGCCTAAGTGCTTTTTAAATAATTCGGCTTCATCATTAGAATTAATGGTAATGGTGCACAGGTTTTTCTTCACTACAGCTTTTGCCAGCGTATGCAGCGGAATAATTAAAAGAACTAAACCAAATAAGGTAGATATGAAGGTAGATATGAAGGTAGACATCAGGCAATAACCTTCAAAAATCGTTCGCGATATAACACAGTCCAATGCGGCTAGTTCGCTTTAGGCAGCCTGCTAGGTGTCATAGTTTAATACAGCACTACCAAATTGTGGGCCAGCGGTTGCGCTAGGTCAGCAGTCTGCTAAGCTTTTAGAATGGACCAAACAGACAAAACAGAAGCCGTCATCCTACCACCCATTGAAATTCCGGTGTCGGCACTAAGTCAGGATGCTTTAAAAAATTTGATTGATTCCTTTATTCTTCGGGAAGGCACCGATTATGGGGCTCATGAGCTTCAGCACGAAACAAAAGTTTTAAAGGTGCAAAAACAGCTTGAAACGGGACGGATAAAAATTGCTTACGACCCAAACACAGAAAGCGTTACCATTTTGACCGAAAGCGAATGGCAAACCCATTTAAAAAACTTGCCGCAATGAATTTGAAAAAACAAATTGTGCTTGTCGGTGGCGGGCATGCAAACATTCAAGTGTTACACAGCCTGGCGCGCTTAAATGCTGATTCCACTACAGTTACCCTTATTTCTGACGTCATCAAATCACCCTATTCAGGAATGATTCCATCATACATGGCTGGCATTTACCCTGAGGCTGATCTGCAATTTGATTTGCAAGAAATTTGCAAGCGCTTTCAATTTAAATTTGTGCATGCAGCGGCTCAGTTAATACATGCTGATGACAATTGTGTGCAAACTGCAGATGGTGAACAGATTAGATATGATATTTGCTCAGTAAATTTAGGAATACGACCTGCAGAAATTTTGACTGATACAGCAGCTGGTGAGAACGTAATTTACCTTAAACCCATTTCGCAGTTTATAAATCTTTGGCAGAAAATGGTATCAGCAGACGTACAAAAAATAATGATTATTGGTGGCGGAGCCGGCGCGTTCGAAGTTGCAATTGCCTGTCGACGTCGATTTTCTGAAGCTGATATTGTAATGATTGCTGGTCAGCATGGATTATTAGCAAACGAAAGTGAAAAACTAAAAGCTGCCGCTAAATTTAGACTGCGTAAGCAAAAAATAAACCTTATTGAAAACAGTAAAGTGGAAAAAATTTATGCGGATCAGGTGCAACTTTCAGACAAAACCAAATTGCCACGGCAGTTCTGTTTAGTTGCTACATCTGCGCAGGTTGGCCCCATTTTTCGAAACTCAAATCTTCCCACGAATGTTCAGGGCTTTGTTCGCATCGACGAAGAACTACGCATACATGGTTATAAAAATATTTTTGCTGCGGGTGACTGTTGTGATTTCGCAACAACGTCGTTACCGAAAGCTGGCGTATTTGCCGTCCGCCAAGGCCCTGTTTTGTTTAATAATATAAAAGCAGTGTTAGCAAGAAAAACAAGTTTGAAGAAATATAAACCGCAAAAAGATTTTTTAAAAATTATGGTCAGTGGTCATAATCATGCCATTGCAAATTACAAAAACTTTTATCTCAAAGGCTGGCTTGCCTGGAAATTGAAAGATTACATCGACCGCCGCTTTATGCGCCGATTTCAATAGTGGAATACGTAAAGACTAGTGTCGTAGTCGCTCTTCAAGTTCGACACCAGCGGCAACAAACTTTGTAATTTGGTTTTCTAAATCTTTTTCAATTTTTTTCGACTCGGTGACGTCTTGAATAACAGCGACTGCGCCAACGGTTTTGCCGTCTCGACCGAAAAGTGGCGAAGCCGAACCATAAATAATTTTTTCTACACCCTCGTGGCTTAAAATTTTTATAGGCTGATTGTGCGTTGTGATTTTCTGATGAACTGCTTTGGATAGCGGACCGTCGGCATCATTAATCATGTGCCCCGTTGCATCCCACCAACCAATCGCTTCACTGTAGGATTGACTGTCTGCGGATAATTCGCCGCCTAAAATTTGCGTAATTAAATTGTTAATTTGACAAATCCGTCCATCACCATCGGCCAACTTCGTAGCCTTTTTTAATAAACGGATCTTCTTTGTAGATTGCGGTAATGAAAATAATCGGCACATTGATACATTCTTTTATTTTTTTAATTTGTCGTGCGGCCTCGTAGCCGTCCATCTCGGGCATTTGCAAATGCATTAGGACAACGTGAAGATCACTTCGTGATAACATAATGGAAATGGCTTCAGGGCCCGATGCTGCGGGTATGAGATTAGTATTCGCCGGAAAGTACCGCTTCTAAGGCAGTTATGTTTGCTGGATAATCATCAACAGCTAATACATTAGGTTTTACAATTCTAGTTGTTGTCATTGTACCGCCTTACCTAGGTGGAATAAGTGGTAACAACTGAAGCCCGGTTCTATAAAGGAAAAATTATCGTTTTGGAAGTGAGTGCAAGTACGGTCGACTTGAGTAGGCTTTACCGCAATTAAGTGCAGTAAAGCACACACTTAACATTAATTGCTTTTAAAAAAAACGCAGCCTGATTGCGTGAGCAAGACCGATCGGTACCTGACTATTTATTTAGCGACCAATAAACTGCAGCAACTTCCAGGACGGAACAACTTCCCCCTGAACTGAAAATAGTGCATTACGCACAAGAACTGGAACAATGACTTCGTCAGCAGAAGGTCCACCGTGAAAGCCGCGCCCGCTTGGCGAAAAGTGAGTGTCGTCCCGCGGAATTACCACCACATCGGCTGATTTTTCTGCCTTGAAATAAGACGTCATATTTTCGATAAAAAATGGATAAAACTTATTTTGTAATTCCAAAGGAAGTCGGTCACTGCACATTGGACCAATACCCTGAAACACAACACCAACTGAAGCTTCAGGACATTTGTTCACATTTTCCACAGTAAAACGGATCTCATTTTTTTTATTTTTAATAACGACTGAGTTTTGATTTTTGTAGGCTACAATTTCTGTTCCTGGCAACTGCAACAGCTGCCTTGATATATTATTTAAGTCGTCAACTGAAGGTTCCGCTAAAAAAAATAACCCGGCATAACGGCTTTCATTTAAAGTCCGTACATTAGGGTTCAGTTTTTTAATGGCCGCTTCGATATTAAAAAACTGGCTCGGCCTGCGGTTAAACCCATGGTCTGAAGTCAACAACGTGATGACACTTTTTGCAGTTTCGGCCTTTCGTAAAACGCTAAATATGGATTGCAAATTAAAATCAAGCTGTAGCAAATAATTCATTGCCTCTTTCGAATCCGGACCAAACCGGTGGCTGATAAAATCCAAACCAACTAGGTGTACAAAAATAAATTGTGGCCAATCAGTTGGTTTAGTTTCTGTCAGCAAAAGGTGTAAACTATCAAGCTTCTTGCGATCTAAATAATTATAGTCCAATTGGCTTGCTGCATAGCCCGATTGAAAATCAAATCCAGAGGCCACAGTGGCTTCGGTGCCAAGCCCATAATCCAAACTAACCGTAAAAAGTTGATCCTGGTTTAAGCGTGTAAAAATACTTTTGCCAGCTATCATTTCAGAAAAATAGGCTCGGTCTTTTATCGATTCAAAATCAACTAAACGATTTTTAAAAATAAGTTTATTGCCGACAGCTCCGGTTAAGTGAACTGGTTTTTCTTGCAGTAACCCAGCGATATTTGTGAAAGTCACTGACGGAAAAGTAGTATGGGCCTTAACTATTGGGTGGGCCCCCTTCGAAAAAAAACGTTTTATCTGCGGTAAATTATTTTTGGCCTGCTGTTCACTCAAGATGGTGTACGTTAATCCATCTATGAGAAACACAATTACCGTTTGCTGATTAGATATCTGGCTAGCTACTTGGTTTTTACTTACCTTATTAAGGTACTGACCCGGCACATAAGATCTGTTTGCGCATCCGAACGTAAACAAAAAAATTCCTAGTAACCACCGCATAACAACACGGTAACTTATTCTTATCTTAGAAGCTAGTGATCTCATTCGCTCGCGATCAAATGCGAATGTTAAACGAACTTAATCATTCATTTAATGTATGATAATGACCTTACTTTGCATTTCACTTCAGCAGCAGATTAGCGCTATAAGAACTACATGAACTCTAAAATCTTATTTATTATAACCAGCCTTTTCTTCATCTTCTTCGCTGCACAAGCTAACGCGATCACTCAGACTGAAGAAAAAAAGGTGCTTTTGCTACTTAATAACTTTTGTGGTGATGCGTGGTGCGAAGGCGCATACGATATCCAGTTCAAATCGATTCAGTTTAATCCATCGTACAAGGCTTACGTTTTGGCGGCAGCGACAACCGCAGATTCTTCAGATGAAAGTACAGCTTCATCAATTCCGTTTCACTGCGAAATTCCTGATGCACAGATTTTTTTGGACACACTTCACACATCCCACGGTGAACAGCTTTACGAAGCTGAGCGCCGCTTATTCGAAATCATTTCCAGCTGTATCGACACAGCGTTGTATATAAAACCGTAACAACCAACATTCGCTTGCGTGCAGTTAACCTCTGTTGAATGATGACCAAAACCAACACGGAGGTCATTCAATGAAGTTATTTTCTGTTATCTTAGTTTTTGCAATGTCGATCGCAGCCCAAGCGGTTGAAGTAAAGTCGACTTTAACTGTAACGTCCGCACAGCCATTTAATCAGTCCGTTAACTACCATTTTGGCCAGACGTACACAAACCAGCCGCGCTATGTTCGCTATGATATTACAAACAACGGCGATCAGTATTTACCGTTTCAACAAGCTAACATGTTTGGAATGTTCTTTGATGCGCGCCACACATGCCAAAACGGAATTCAGCCTTTCGGTCGTTGTTGGGTAGAAATCAGATACTGGCCAGCATTTGAAGGTTTTCACCATGGCCAATTAGAAATGCTGTTTGCGAATTTCAACGATATTATATTCTATGTTTCTGGCCAGGCGATTCGCTAAAACGTAATTTCTTTCGTTGCTGCCAAACGATTAGGAATGGATTTCGGTACATTAACCACTACTTGTGCCGGAATCGTTTTTCCTGATTTTAGATAAATCCCCCGCAAGTGCGGATTGTACAGCTTAAGTTTTACGGTATCATTATTAAAGACCGCAAGCAGGTCATCATACTTAATTTTTTTAGATAACTTTAAATAGGTAATTTCCAGCGGTGGATCTTTATAGATAGGTTCCGGAAAATAAAGGTTCGCATTTCTTTCCACATGTAATGCTGCCAAATAGGTTGCATAAAAGCTGCGCGAGGCAAAGCCAAAGCTTTTTTTCGAATTCACGTTATCAATCAAAAAGGCAATATCATTTGATTTGTACTTTTTTATAATTTTTCCAAGGCTGCCAACCCCATGATTGTATGCCGTTACCGCCAAGGGCCACGATTTTAAAATCTGATGATTTTGTTTAAAAATTTTAGCCGCCACCTGAGTTGCATACATCGGGTGATTTCGTAAATCTTGCGCATCACTAATATAATTAAACTGATTTGCTACCCGGGGCATGATCTGCCACAGCCCACTAGCTCCGACTTTAGAGCCCGCAAGTATATTGAAAGAACTTTCGACAAAAACCACACGGGTTAGCTCTAACGGCAATTTTTTCTCTGCAAAAATTTTCTCCATCATGGGTAGATAGCGGCCAGAAATTTTTATGGCTTCACGCATGCGATCTTTTAGCCCCACTTGCAGTCGAATTTTATTTAAATCCTTCACCTTCAATTTCTTGGCAAGTATACGCTTTTGTCGTCTGACGATCAGTTCGGCTTCTAATTGTTTACGTACGGCAGACCATTTTTGATTGGCATAAACCTGAGTCAGATCGACTTCACCAAGAACCTGACTGGTGTCACCTGGATAATGAAAAATTCCCTGCTGGGTTGAATACTGCGTGTATATCTTGATCCAAAAATCGACCTCGGGACGTAAGCTTTCAGGTACAGCAAAAGTTCCCTCGTCATAGCTAGCAGTGGCTGGCTGAATCCACTGCGGAGCCGACCACGTCGACTGCGGCTTACGCGAATCTTTAGCATGAACAGCTACCGACACGAAAACAAACATCAAAATACAAATGTAATACCGCATGGATTCGTGTCGGCTAAAAGTCTGGTCCAGATTAGAAATTTTTGTGGTTATTTTGGTCTTTAAACGACGTGTTGCTTAAAAGTCATCGACGTTAGTCCTGCTTCGGGTCGATTTCTATTTAATAACACTCGGGGTTAGATAGTAAAATAGTAGACGGAGGTTTCATGTATTTTTTTAAAACACTTTCCGTTCTGTGCTTGACGTTCCTGGCGTTCATTTCTAACAGCCAAGCCGGAATTTTTTTCGAACCGAGTGTTGGATATCGATCGCACACATTAAAATTAACAGACCTAGCTAATTCACCTTCCGAAATTAAAATGGCTTCACCCGTTTATGGCCTGCGTGTTGGATATCGTAGTCTTATGGGAATTGATATCAACTTGGCTTATGATTATTCTTCAGGCAAGGCAGAACTTATGCCGGTGAACGAGAAAAATAATTTCACACAAAGCACAGCCGCAGTTCAATTGGGAGTTAGCGCTTTGGGGGCACTTAAGATTTACCTAGGGTACGGGTTTATGAATGAGCTTAAGGTTGCTGAAGGCCTAACGGCATCTAACATTAATTTACGTGGACAGGCTTATCAGGCAGGTTTGCAGTTTAAACTTTTTCCGATGGTACAACTAGGGCTTCAGTACAATCTTAATCAATATAAAACCGTTGAAGGGAAAACTTTTACCAATGGCGAAAAAGTTGATAGCTACTTTAACAAATTAGATTCCCAAGATTATTCTTTAAGTGTATCCACATCGTTCTAACAACGATTTAAGGAATCTCACAAATTCCTGCTTAAGGAGCAAAAAATGGTTTATGCCGGTTTTTTCAGACGCTATGCCGCTTCATTTATAGACGCTATCATCTTAGCAATTCCAAGCCTTTTAATGGGTGGGCTTGTTAAACATATGTTTGCAGGCATTGGCATCGGGGTCATCATGGGCATCCTATACAAGCCCGTTTTTGAAAGTTCGGTCATGCAGGCAACTCCTGGAAAAGCACTTTTAGGGATCATCGTGCAAAGTGAAAGTGGCCAACAAATTTCTTTTAAGCAAGCCCTGATTCGATTCTTTTGCGCCTATATTTCATTGGCAATCGCGGGCATTGGTTACTTAATGCAACCCTTCACTGCAAAACGTCAAACGCTACACGATATGCTAAGCGAAAGCGTCGTCATTAAAAAAGAAATGCCAGACTTGAATTACTTCGTTGTCTGGCGTGATCATGTGAAAACTATTTTCGCTAAGCTGTAACAGTGGTTACTTTAAAAACTATTTAGCTGTATGTGCGATGGC
>JAYTMU010000013.1:0-12883 GCA_043728195.1 Bdellovibrionales bacterium | reverse complement strand
CGGTGGCTGCCGTCAAACATCAAGCGGTGATACATATCATCTGTGATAATGTGAACGCGCGGATGCTTATCAAGAACTGCTGCTAATTTTTCTAATTCATCTTTCGTGTAGACAAATCCTGTAGGATTTGATGGTGAACAAAATAAAAAAGCTTTGGTTTTTGCGGTGATGTTTTTTTCTAGCGCTTCAGCAGTTAACTTAAAATTATCTTTTTCAAGGCACGTTACAATGCGTGGCACGGCATCGGCCAACTCGACCATTGCTGGATAACTTACCCAGTATGGCGAATGCACAATGACTTCATCCTGCGGATCACACAACACTTGCAAGGCCGCAAAAATAGCGTACTTAGCACCGCTTGTGACAGTCACTTCTTGTACTGTGTAATCCTGATTCAGATCTGCTTTTGTTCGCTGAATGATCGCTTTTCGAAGCTCTAGCATGCCTTGTGCTGCCGTGTATTTAGTGAATCCCGTTTTGATCGCATTTATACCGGCTTCTGCGGCAACAGTGTAGGTTGGCCAATCGGGTTCGCCGACTGTTAAGGAAATGACATCGTGCCCTTTAGCTTGTAACTCTTTGGCTTTAGCAACTAGGAACAGCGTCGGCGAAGTTTTCAATTTCTGTGCGCGCTTCGATAACATCATAAGCCTAGCCCCTTAGTTTTTTTGTAATTTCTGGAATAATAAAGTCAGGTACTAATCCTTTCAGATTACCACCGTTACGGCCGACTTCTTTTACAGCCCGCGAGGAAATAAAATAATATTCAGGTCTTGAGAAAATCATAAAAGTTTCAATTTCAGGAGCTAAGCGGTAATTCATGTTGGCTAGTGTGCCTTCGTATTCGAAATCGGCGACAGCGCGCAAACCCCTTACGATCACGTGCGCTTTTCGCTTGTGCATATAATCCACTGTAAGCCCTGAAAACAAATCGACTTCAACATTCTTAGAATGCACTAAGGCTTGTCGCAGAAAACTAGCACGTTCTTCGACCGTAAATAAATAATTTTTTTGTTTTGATTCGGCGGTTAGGACAATCACATGGTCAAATAATTTTGATATGCGCTCGATGATATCTAAGTGACCGGTGGTTACAGGATCAAAGCTGCCAGGGTAAACCGCAATTTTTGACATACGCTAAGACTGCTCTTTTTTCCGAAAAAAAGAAAGTATTTTGTCTCCATAATCTTTAGAGTCATAGCGGTGTAAGTTAGTGTACTGGGAATCGATTTTTTCTTGCTTGATCGATTCGATAGCTATCAATGTGTTTTGGTCAAAACAACTGCTTGCATCAAGCGCTAGCATAACTTCATGGGCCATTTTTTCTGTAAATGGCGGGTCGATTAAAATCAAAGTGTAAGCGGCTCCCGCGTACGAGGCTATAAATTGCAGAACATCCTTTTTATGAACACTGTATTCGGATTTTGCAATCTTCAGTAGCGTCAAATTTTTACTGATAATTTGCAATGACTGTACGTTTTTCTCTACAAAATCCACCCGGGCTGCTCCGCGGGATAGGGCCTCTAGTCCTAAACTGCCTGTGCCTGCAAACAGATCTAAAACAACCGCTTGGTCGACATCGTGCATCCATTTGTTGAACAAAGTCTCTTTGACTCGGTCCATCGTTGGGCGGATGTGATCTGCTTGAAATGAAACCAATACCCTACCCTTGTACTTTCCAGAAATTATCCTCATCGGTTTTTCGCCTCGGAAAGATGATTCAATATCTGTTCAACAGTTTCGAATAAATTATCAAAAGGCTTCTTTAAAAACATTTGAATACGCGCATCGGATTTAAGGTACTCGGAGCTAAGCTCGGGACCGCTGAATGCCGATATGATAAAAAATGGAATTTTTGACGGACATTCATTGATAACATCATAGCCGCTCTTAACAGGCATTATTAAATCTAAGATCACGGCGTCGAAAGTAGCACTGCCCAACAGATCTAATGCCACGGCGCCATTTTCTGCCTCAGTACACTGGTTGCCCTTTGCAGTTAAAGCACGATTTAGTGAGCGTCTAATTAAAATTTCATCGTCTACAATTAAAAACCGTTTCATTTATTAAAAACCAAATCAATCTGCAAGCCCGCTTTGTAGCTTACATTAACCTTAATTTCTGCATTCATACGATCCATCAATTTTTTTGAAAGATATAGGCCTAATCCAGTGCCCTCTCCTACTTTTTTAGTTGTCACAAATGGTGAAAATAAATTTCGGACATCAGCACTTAGTCCCGGGCCAGAATCTTGAAAGCAATAGGTTACAGTGTTTTCGTCTTCAACAGAAAATATTTTTATGCTGCCGGCGTTTTCCATGGCTTGGCAGGCATTTTTTAAGATGTTGAAGATAACCTGCTGTAGCGCTGTTGGATCCGCAAGAATTGTTGTCTTTTTCAAATCTATAAATAACCGATGGGGCCGTAGTGCAGTCTTTAATAAGGTCAAAGTGCTTTCGACGACGTCATCAAAGGCCAGCGGGGTTAACTGAACATCCGACTGCTGGCTAAACTGTAGCAAATTTTTAATAATTTTTTCGCAGCGTTCAGAAGCCTTCAATATTTCACGCAGATCTGCTTTTAATGCAGTTGATACTCCAGACTCGTCATTACCGCTTAATAATAATTGAGTGTAAAGTTTTAAACCGGTCAGTGGATTATTTAACTCATGCGACAAATGATTGCCAAGACGACCTACGGTCGCCATTTTTTCAGATTGGATCACCTTTGACTTTAAAAGATCAAGATTAGTCATGTCTTCATAAAACATAAAATAATACTTTTTCTCGGCATGGCTAAACTCAGAGCTGCTTACCCGAACTTTTTTAGTCTTAGTTAAGTAAAATTCGGACGTTGCGCCTGATTTTACTGGGCATTGTTCACACGGCACCTGGCGATCTGCTAAAACCTTGAAGCATTTTTGTTCGGGCTCTGGTTTTTTCAAGTAGTTTGACTGATGAATATTAAAGTCTTCATCAATCACATGAGTGTAGCCAGAAAATGATTTAAAAGTACGATCCCAGCGCTCTATCAACAGGTGATATTCTTTTTCAATCAGCCAACGGTCAAAATACATGCTCAGCGAAAATAATCGCTCTTTAAAGTAACTTTCAAGGGGTAAACCTAGCAATTGCTGATCGATTGATTCAACGAAAAAATATCCATTTCTGGAAAACTCAGTTAGTTTCCAGCACAAAATTTTTCCTACTGGTCGGCCAATCGCGGTTGCCAAATTTCCGGAACTTAAGGTTTCCACAATATTTAGACGAATGGTGTCGGTCTTTTCATTAATACCATTATAAGTAATTAATGATACCGTCTCATTTAAATTTTCGAAACAAAAGCCAATCTGGTAGGCATAGCCAATTTTTTTAATTTCCTTCCAAATCATTTTTAATATTTGTGATACAAAATCATCATTTAAAGACTCGGAACTAATAAAATCTAGAAAATAAAGTAAGCTTTTTTCATTCTGATTTTTTTGCATCTCTTCAAAATTTGATTTTTCTAGTGACTGAAATTGTACTTTACTTTCAGATGTAAGCTGTTCGTTTAAAATTTCCAATTCTTTTCGCTTTTTTTGAATTTCTTTGGTTACCAACTGAGCTTTACTTTTAATTTTTAATTTATCTTCAATGATGGCAAGTAAAGCGATTAATTCTTTCGTGTCTTTAACTTTTTGAATATGATAAGGCTGCACGTTGCAAATATCACGAACTGAAATTTCATTCTGATCTTGCATTAAAATTCGGTAATTTATTTTAAAACGGGGATCCGAGCCAACAGAGTGAAAAAAGTCGATATCACCGATACCGACTTCGTAATGATAGCCTTCGCCATCGGTCTCAAACCGCGAGTAATCAATAAGCTGGTCAAATTTTTGCTGGACTACAATTTTCACATAAAAAGAGTATCACATGACTTGAGCTTCAATCATCGACTTTTTCATATTTTTCACAGCAGAACTTTCGGGCTGATGAAAAAGCAACTTATCAATTTCAAGTTCAGCGGCATTCCACTGTTTTAGGTGGCAAAGCATTTGAACGTGACAAAGGCTGATCTCTTCGTCAAAGCAGAACTCTGAAAGATAAAACCGAAGATGCCCGAATGCCGCTTCGACTTTATCCGTGTTTTTAGTAGTGGCGGTCGTCATTAATTTTAATGCTGATGCGTTGAAAGGGTTTAAGTCGATCGCTTTTTCAATGTTTGCAGCTGATAAGTCGTCGTCCCCCATGTCTTTATGCATTATTCCTAAGCTTACCCACGCTTGGTCATTCGATGCATTTAACTGCACTGCTTTTCTAAAATAATCTAGCGCCTTATCCTTATGGTCCGCGTTTAAGTAAACAATTCCCTGCGCCCACATCAAAAAGTCATCCGCCTCAGAAAAAAGGCACTTCGTAATGACTTCCTGTGCGCCATCGAAATCATTTTCTTCCAAGTAGATTTTAACTAGGATTTTTGAAAGTTTTTGATCTTGTGCTGCATTCAGTTCTTCCGCTTGCAACTGCAATCCAATATCTAATGCCTGATTTCTTTCGCTAACCTTATAATGTGCCATCAACAGGTTTAATTTATCTTCTACCGTTCCACGGCGTACAACAAGCTGCTGTTGCGTCTTTACCAGATTATTAAAGTCCTTAAGCTGCTCTTGCGTGCGCGCCATCAAGGCTAAAAATCGAATGTCTTTACTAAACTGCAGCGAAATGCCGGCCAGCTTGCGAAGCGCGCCGTAAGGCTTGCGGGCATTAAGTAGAAATTCAACTTGACCAAAGGTGGTCTGAAACGACTGGGTCTGTGACATCTTGTCCTCCAAAAAAAATTGTGGACCATCCTGATCCACAACTCTTTTACAAAGCAAGCAAAGTGCCATGTTAGAAACGCGTAAAATTATTCTTAGCTCTATTGACCACATTTTTTCAGACAGGCCAGTCACTGTTTTGACTGGCCAAAAAAACAAAAGTTCTTAAAGCCTACAATGTCGTCGACTTATATCCAGATAATGCACGCGATGCCTTCTTAACATCTTGTAGTTCGCGAATAATTTGTGACTTTGCATCGTCAATTAATCCCAAAACAACTAAATCCTGATCAAGAATTCTTTTTACGTACATCTCTTTGGCGCGTAAACATTCTTTTATTGCTGTTTTCTGGACAGCATCAAAACTGCCAGTCAGATCTTTATGTAAAAGGTGCGAGCGATTTATTTCAGAATCAACGTATTTTAGGATTTTCAATAAATCCTCGCGTTGATTGTAAAATTTTTCGATGTCATCGAAGTTTCCCGCACGCAGCTTTTCAATTTGGCTTTCATTCAAAGAATAAAATTTTTCTAGAAAATGGTTCTTCTCATTAAGCGTTTGTACCAAGCGAATCATCTAAGCCCCCTTCTGTTCGTTATCTTTTTTAATTTTTTCCACAGCCTGCTTCCAGCCCTCATAAAGATTTTCTAGAATCTTTAAATTGGATTTTAAAGGCTCTACATCACTTTTAATATTGGCCTTCGTGTACTGATCCATCATGAACAAATACAGATCTTCTAATTGCTTCGCTAATTCGCCCCCAACTTTGTGGTCCAGCGTGGTGTGAAGCTCCATGACAATGTCGTAAGCGCGCAGAATATTCGTCCCGCGATCTGCAATGCGTTTTTCTTCCATGGCTGAAATAGCAATCTTGGTAAATTTGATTGCGCCTTCATACATCATAAGCAGAATTTGCTCCCGGCTTGCGGTTAAGACCGATGCCTGTTTGTATTTCGTGTACGGATTCCTCATCTATTTCCCTCCTCCGACTAAAGCGGCCTGCGCTGCTGCCCCTTGGCTTTGCATTTTCGACATAGCTTCTTCCATCTTTGAAAATTGTTTACGAAGTTGATCTTCGCGTTTACTTAAAGATTTTTCTTTTTGATCTATCCGGCGATCCATCTGTGAAATGCGGTCCTGATAAGACTTTTTCCGCGATGTGACGACGCCATTTTGTGGGTCCACGATCGATCCTAATTTCTTTTTCATGCTAGGAATAAATCCCGTGTCGACAAAATTTCCACGTAGAAATTGGACGACCTGTTTTGGATCATTGTTCACTAGTTTACGAAATTTATCCTGATTGAAATTCAATGTACCATTACGATTAAATTCTACACCCAGTTCGATAATGCGCTTAAATTGACTATCGGTCTCTTGTACACCCTGAATAATTTGCCGTAATCGGCTTTCAGTCATGCGCAACATGCTATCGCCACCCAGGGGCCCAAGGCGTTGACTACCTTTACCATCTGGCGCTAATTTACTTTGACCCTGTATAAAGCCAAGGGCTGCGTTATAAGAATCTACAAATGATTTTATTTTCTCTGAAATAATGTCGTAATTTTCAGAAACGTTTAGTCGCACGGGCTGGCCTGGAACAGCCTTTTTTAAGTCTAAGTTTACACCCGGAATTAGATCTTTAATAACGTTACTATCCGTTTCAAATTCATGGCCATCTAATTTAAATTTTGCGTTTACCGCTTTGTTGTTACCGGTAAACTGAAAATCACTTTTACCATCAAGCATGTAAACTGTCGGAAATTCGACGCTGTTATCGTCACCTGTTTTTAGGCCTGCAATTTCTAATCTGTAGCTGTCTTCCTTATCACTACGATCATTCACCACAACTGCACGAATTCCGATATCTGCTTGATTAATAGATTCAGCGATTTTACTTAAAGTTGAATTTTCTTCAGTGATATAAACTTCTTTAGGCCCATCAAGTGTTTCGAAGTTGATATACCCAACACCCATTGTAGTTTTATCTTTGTCCGGAAATCCATTGGTCACAACAGAAGGTTTACCAGCTAACTGCAACACTTCTAACGTCCACTCGCCCGGTTCAGCGATTTCGGGATCAATGGTGCCTTCTATCACATCCGGAAATCCAGAATTAAATTTTTTATCAACGAAGCCTTTAGCGCCGACGATAACTCCTAAATTTTTATTTATGTCGTTGATTTTAGTTTCAAGATCTGTGACCAGTTTTACTTTGTCTTCAACTTTTGTTTTATTTTCCTGAAGTATTTTGACAGGCATGCGTTCAGCTTCGATCACTTGATCGACTAAATTAGGTGGTAAACCACTAGCTAAACCTGAAATACGGATTCCTGCCACTTCTTTTCCTCCATGAATTGAAGTCGTTACCCAATTAGTATTTCAGACAATTACATGAATCTGTGAGTCAATAGCTTGGCTTAGACCACAGGCTGGTAGGCAAAGTTTGCTAACCGACCTTGCGTAGCAGGTGAAAAGCTAAATTAATTAGGCGGTTTTTTTAAGTAACTGGCCCTTGTTCGGCTCAGCTGGAGAGGTTTCGAATACATCCCATAAATCGAATTCGGCAATTTTACGAATTGTCGTGCCCTGTTGGTCTTTGACCCAGGCATAGCGTAAGCCGTTATCAATGAAAATCTCGACTAGCCAATTCATATCCTTCATAAAGGGTTTTGCTTTTAATAAGACAACAGCTTCAGCGAACTGCTCATCAGACATTTTTTCTTTTTTTTGTTTTTGCTTGCTATAAAATTGTTGCCCGTTGGCGTCTTTTTCAGGTGAAGATTCAGATGATTTAATAGGGCGTTCGATGTTCGACACTTTAGGTGTCGGAGTCGATACTGCTGTAGCACCTAAAAAATTCTTGATATTCATAAAGTTCTTATCGGGTTATGTGGTGATTTACCTAAACAAGACCAGACCTATGACGGAATCTCACTTAGCTTCCTTGTATTGGTTTTGTCTGGATGATTTCGTTGCATGGGCGATTTCGTTAAACGCATCTTTTTTCTCCTCTGAAACTTTGCAGTTTATAGGGTGCAAAGTTTCAGAGGAGAAAAAAGATGGACGCTCCCGGGACAGAATTCGCACATTCCATAAAAAAACGTAAGCCCAGTGACCTAGACTTACGTTAGAATATTTTTTTGGACAAAGGCGGAGGTCCTCGCCCCACCCAAAAAATCAATTATACTTACCAACTTAATTTCAACAACCTGAATTAGCCAATTAACTTTAGAGCCATTTGTGGCAACTGATTTGCTTGCGCTAATGTTGATGTTGTCGCTTGCAATAACACGTTATTACGAGCTAACTCTGAACTTGACAATGCAATGTCAGTATCACGAATTCGTGAATTTGCTGCGCTCATGTTTTCATTCATAGTACCGATCACGTCTACCGTTGAAGATAAACGATTCTGTAAAGCACCCAATGTTGCACGTGAACCATTTACATTTTTTTGCGCTTCATCTAAAGAGGCTAATCCCGCACGAGCACCATCTTTTGTGCTGAAATCGATATCTTCAATTCCTAAGTTACTTGTTGTAACATCAGACACTGAAGCATCGTATGCAATCCAATCTGTTGATTCGTTTGCGCCCACACCTATATGAATGTCGTAAACTCCGCCAGTTCCATCTAATAATTTTCTAGAACCGAAAGTTGTTGATTCAGCAACACGCTGAACTTCTGATTTTAAAGCATCTACTTCTTTTTGAATAAATCCGCGTTCTTGTTCGCCGATTGTATCTGAACCCGCTTGGATTCCTAACTCACGAACGCGAGTAATAATATTAGAAATTTCGCCCATGCCTTGTTCGGCAGTTTGAATCATTGATATACCATCATTCGCATTTCGCGATGCTTGGCTATATGAACGAATCTGAGCTTTTAAGTTTTCACTGATCGCTAAACCTGCAGCGTCGTCGCCGGCTTTAGTGATGCGTGAACCAGTTGATAACTGTGACATGCTTTTATTCATCTCACGAGAGTTTGTTACCATGCTGCGCTGGGCATTTAACGATGCCACGTTTGTTGTAATTCTCATTCCCATTTTTGACCTCCAAAAGTCGAGCCGGTTTTCAGCCGGCCTGTTATACACGTTGGTGACATTTCACTTTTCAATCCCAGGCCTGCAGGCGAAATCTATTCAATAGTCACTTCAAATAGGTTTCTCAACTTGGTTTCGTCGAGTTTGTGTCGGTTGTTGTGATGTACCTTTCGGCTGGGTCGTGTTGCTCTTTAGTCGCGTCCGGTAAAACTAGACCAAGGTCCACTGTGAACTAGACCATAGTCTTGAAATTTGGACTAAGATCTTAGGATTTTCAGGACTAAGGACTGGGAATACTTTGGGCTAAGTCGGTCTAGTTACAGACTTAGTGATGACAGACTGACGTCGTATTCAATCGCGTGATCATTTAGTTAAGAAAATTTATAAATTGTTTTTTAGCAGCTAAATGAAAAGAAAAACTAGTGCTAAAAAGTATACAAAGATAATTTCTCCTGAGGAGGCCCTTGCGGCAAATTTAATGGTTTAACTTGCATATTAAACCATACTTTAATAGTTTAATATTAACATGAAAACATCAAGATATCTTAAAAATGAAATTAATCAGATTTTGCCTAGAAAAATGGTTTTTGTCGGGGGCCCCCGCCAAGTCGGAAAAACAACTTTGTCACTAAGTTTTCTAATTCCATCTTCAGTTAAAAACAAAAACTATCTGAACTGGGATAATCCGCATGATCAAAAACTAATTTTAAAAAATGAAATTTCTTTAGATTCCAAAATTTGTATTTTTGACGAAATTCACAAATACAAAAAGTGGAGAAATTTAATCAAAGGACTTTATGATAAAAATCACGAAGACCACCAATTTATTGTGACAGGATCGGCTCGCCTTGATCATTTTCGAAAAGGTGGCGATTCGCTACTTGGAAGATATCGATACTTTCGATTACATCCATTCACAATTTCAGAACTAAGTGCTAGTAAATCAGATATCGAAGCTTTGCTTAAATTTGGTGGTTTTCCAGAGCCCTTCTTTTTGCAAAGCGAAAAAAATCACAAACTGTGGCTAAATGAACGAAGCTACCGGCTAGTTCGTGATGATATTAAAGATCTGACATCAATTAAGGAAACCTCTTTGATTGCACTTTTAATGGAATTACTTCCAGATCGTGTAGGATCCCTATTGTCACTAAATAGTCTATCTGAAGATATTCAAGTTTCGCAGCCATCTATCAACCGGTGGATTACTGAATTAGAGCATTTGTATTATTGCTATCGAATTTCACCTTATGGCTCTAATAAAATTCGTGCAATTAAAAAAATTCAAAAACTATACCTTTGGGATTGGTCTGAAATACGGGAAATTGGTCCCCGATTTGAAAACATGGTTGCTAGTCATCTGTTAAAAATGTGCCACTATCTTGAAGACACCGAGGGTGACAAATATGAGCTGCGCTACCTACGAGACACTGATCACCATGAAGTTGATTTTGTTGTTATAAAAAATAAAAAACCACTTTTTGCAGTAGAATGTAAAACTGGCGAGACTTCAATTTCTAAATCAATCAACTATTTTAAAGAAAAACTAGATATACCGGAATATTACCAGGTCCACCTAGGAACAAAAGACTACGGCAATCCTAAAAATGGCCGCGTACTTCCGCTTAAAACATTTTGCCAAGAAAAAAATATGTTTTAGATGGACCCTGCCTTGTGTATTCACCCCTTTGGCCTGCAGCTTTTTTATTACTTTCTGCCGACCGCCATACCCCCAGCTAAGATTTGGTACTTTGCTTGCGATTTTTCGCCGGTGATCTTCAACTGATTTGCCTGCACTGCCGCAGCTAAATCCCGGCTGGCCGTGGCCGTTGATAAGCCAGGAAATAGCGCCAAATACTCAGACCTAGAAAAAAAATCTTCATTAAGCTTAGACATGGCAATTAAAATACGGTCTTTTCCAACAATTCGATTTGGCTTATAAGATTTTTGAAATTCAGCCAAGGCCCGTAATATAAGTTCCAAAGAAAACTGAATAAATAAAGTTGAATCGCCAGCTTTATCGCATTTTTCTAGAACCTGATAATACTTTTTTTGATTTTGGTGAATCAAAGTTTCTATTGGTATGAACTGAAATACCGCAGAGTGCTGCATAAGTAACAACTGCTGCCATAATCTACCCATGCGCCCGTTCCCATCTTCAAATGGGTGAACAAATTCAAGCTCATAATGAAAAACACAGGCTTTAATTAAGAATGATTTTTCCCTCGGGTCTGCTAGGTAAGCAAATAAATCACCCATCAATTTTGGCACTAATTTAGGTTGCGGAGCCATATGACCCACCTTCGAACCCTTCAAAATACCAACATTTCCTTTTCTGTACCGACCGGCCTCAGTTACCAAATTAGAAGTTAAAGTTTTATGAGCTTTCTTTAAATCGATTTCTTTTAATGGATTAAATTTTGAAAGGTCTTCGTAGACCTGAAGTGCATTGGTAACTTCGATAATTTCCTTTTTTGAACCTATAACTTTTTTATTCTCAAGAATGGCGGTGATGTGTTCAATCGAAAATGAGTTCCCTTCGATTGCAAGGCTGTGGTGAATAGTTTTAATTTTATTTTCTTTACGCAACTGTATGGACGGTTTAACTAATTCAAAAGTATTTAACTCACCAAGAATTTGTTGTAACTTTAAACTAGTATCAAAAATAGATGAATTTAATTGGTACGGTGGTTTTGTGTAACGCATACAATGATAGTATCACATGATACTATCATTGTATGCGTTTTTCTAGACTAAACCGCATCTGTTGACCCTTCACGGCATCAGCGCCTTATTCAGGCTGGGCAGCTTTTCAATCCTGCAATACTTGGCGGCCTGATTGAGTTTCTATGTGAAAATAATATTAAGTCTGCGCAATGGAAAATAGTAACGCCCTTTTGCAAGAAAAAAAAGTGGCTCAGCTTCTTGAGGGGCCGGTGCCCAGGTTACCATCTTCATATTTTTTAAAATATCGTATTATTGCTCCACAGTTTGCACTAGACGTGGATAAACGTATCAAATCGCAAAGAAAACTCATCATCATAAAGCACGAGTTTTTGAAATTTACGCGGATGTTTTAGCGGCTAGTTGAAAAACTAAACCCTACTTGTAAACTTAAGGAACCAGGGTTATGTCCCTAACAATTTCAACCTTCCGGTCACAGGCTCTATTTTCTTCCAAAGCGGTTAAAGCTGCTGAATTTTGGCTTTGAAAGCCTGCTTTAGAAAAAATAAAATAAAGCCCTTCAGATCTATTATACGAACGACCCGTAAACGAAAATAAACCAACAGCGTTTGTTGAAGTTATTGCAAGGGAAGATTCTGGATACCATGAGGTTCGCAACTGGCCCCCTTCAATAAGATTATTTCCAGAATCTTTTACTGTTCCAGTAAAATTAATCCAGTAATAACAGCCGTATCGCGGTGAAGCTGGCGGACACGAATACAAAAACAACGAAACAATTGCTAAAGCTACTTTAAATTTCATTCGTGAATTTTCTCTATTGGATAAAGTAAGTTCAAGTACTGAAATGGCAAAGTTAAGGAAGCAAATAGTACTGCTCCGTCAGAATGTTGATAATTATTTGGTTGATATTTCATATTGTATTGATCAAGCACAAGGTTTTTCTCGAAGCCTACTCCTATTTCTATAGTTGGTATTAAACCTTTAAGACCGGTGTAGCGAAGTCCAACATTTACAGTAGAACTTTGTAGAAGATAAGAAAGAGAATTATCTGGTGAACCATTTACTTTATCGAATGTTAGATTTGCGGAATAAAAATGTCTTCGGCTCTTGAGGAAATATTTTTTGACTTGCAAGCCACAAAAAATAAAATAGAAAAGTGGCGCAAGCATTACAGCGAAGAAAGGCCCCACTCTTCGATCGAAATGAAAACTCCGAATGCTTTTGAAAAAGAACTAAATAACTTAGAAAAACTTTAGATCTGAATGGCTTAAAAATCTGGGTAACCTCACCACGACTAAAACCCTTTAATTTATATCAGGTCCAATAATACTATTTCATACAAATAGCAAAA
>JAYTMU010000012.1:0-16847 GCA_043728195.1 Bdellovibrionales bacterium | reverse complement strand
AAAAAATCCGGTGGCCATCCACATCACTTGCTTAAATGTGAAATGACCTTGCTGGGTCACGCGCATAGGACCAAGCCTAGCTTCCGTATCAGCACCTTTTTTAAAGTCCATGGCATCGTTCACAAAATTTGTGCCGATCTGAATGCAGAAGCTTGAAAACAAAGCAAATGCGACAATCCACCACTGCAGCTGCTGCTGAGTTCCGTAAACCATGCCTGTGGTGGCTATTATTGGGACTGCCGATGCAGATAAAGTTTTCGGACGCGCTGCTAGAACCCACGCTTTTGTTTTTGTCATGACGACAGACTAGCAAATGTTTGTTAGTCTGAGAAGGTTTCTTCTAGGAGTTTGAATGATAACATTGGCTGCTATTTTAGGTTTTTTGGCTGGCGGGTTGATAATTGGATTTATTGTTTATTCAAGGCTTCGTATTGACAGCCAAACATGGCAAACAAAATACGAGCTAACTTTGGCAAGTTCTGAAGGACAAAAATTAGAATCAGTTCAATTGCAACAGCAGCTAACGCTGCAGTTTGAAAATTTAGCGCAAAAAATATTCGACGAAAAATCAACCAAAATGACCGATCAAAATTTTAGACAGTTGACGGGCCTACTGGATCCTTTGAAAGAGCGCATTAAAGATTTCGAAAAAAAGGTTGAAGATACTTATTCGACCGAGCGTGCCGAACGCGGACATTTAAAGGGTGAAATTTCCAAGTTAATGGAGCTTAACCAGACCATGTCGAAAGAAGCTCACAATCTGGCTTTAGCCTTAAAAGGCGAAAATAAAACTCAAGGCAATTGGGGCGAAATGATCTTGGAAAATATTTTAGAACGCTCGGGCTTAAGAAAAGGTGAAGAGTTTTTCACGCAAGAAACGCTTCGTGGTTTGGGTGGTGAAACTTTACGACCCGATGTCATCGTAAAACTTCCCGACGGAAAACACTTAATCGTCGATTCAAAAATGACGTTAACAGCTTACGAAGCGTCGGTCTCGGCGCCAACCGAAACGGAACGCGAACGCTTTTCGCACGCCCATGTTGAATCTTTAAAACGCCATGTGGCCGAACTATCAGAAAAAAAATATCACCTAGCTGAACAAATAATTTCTCCGGATTTTGTGATGTTGTTCATGCCGCTTGAACCCGCTTTTGCCTTGGCGTTTAGACTAAAACCTGATTTATTTGAAACGGCGTGGGACCGAAACATTGCCATTGTTAGTCCAACAACGTTACTAACAACTTTACGCACAGTTGCTTCTTTGTGGAAACAGGAACGTCAGCAGCGAAACGCACTAGAGATCGCAAAACGCGGTGGCGAACTTTACGATAAGTTTGCTGGCATTGTGAAAGACCTAGAAACTTTAGGTGACCGGATGAATTCGGCGCAAAAAACTCATTCGGAAATTATGGGAAAAATTTCTACCGGTCGTGGGAATTTACTAACCCAAGTTGAAAAACTAAAAGAGTTGGGTGCGAAAGCTGAAAAATCTTTACCAGCGATATTGGAATAATGGTTCGTCTGAAGAACTTGTGGGTAATTTCACTAAATTATAACGTCGGATTCAGCATTCCAATTCAACTTCAGAACGTATGCACGCCTTTTTTAAGAAAACTTCTTTTAACCCGCTCTGTAACTGTGTACCCTATATGCTGCAAAGTTTCAGAGTAGAGATAAATAAGTTTTAACAATTCGTGGGTAATTTCTTAAGAAGTTATTAAAATTATGATATATCATGAACTTGGAAAGTTGGACGTTCCTGAGCTAGCCCGCAATATTTTTAACGAACCAGAATAATAAACTAGTAGAATAGATAAAGTATGACAACACCGTTCGTACCTGCAACGCCTGCCGTATTTGTACCGACGGCAGCGCCACCATTTCCAGCGCCACTTCGAAGTACATGGGCGCTGTTTCCAGGCGTTGTTCCCGCACCGGCAGCTTGAGTTCCTCCTGCAACTGAGTAACTTGATCCACCACCGCCACCAGCACCCCATGCAAGAATTTGCATGCGGGTACATCCAGCCGGAATTGTGTACGTTTGATCTACGCCAGTGTAATTAAAACGAACATGTCCAGGTACACAAAGATTTTTCCAATACGAAAAAGGTATAAGAATCTGACCGCTTGCGATAGTCAGAAATAGCGATCACAACATTATCAAAAAAAACCGAAATCCCATAGTCTTATGGTTACCCCATTCATATGGCAGGTCAATGCAGACTTCAAAGCGAAACTAGGGACCTAGTCATTGGGGCCCTTCAATAGTCGCTGTATTTTATTGAGATTTCAATTATTAGACGACACTGCCGTCTTGTAGTTCAATAACTAAATCATAGCCGTCCAAAGTAGATAAGCGGTGCGCAATGGTAACTAAGGTTATTCCTTCTAGTGATTCACGAATTACTTTTTGTACCATAGCATCGGTTTCAACATCGACGCTAGCTGTGGCTTCATCCAGAAAAATAATCTTTACCTTCATCAGTAAAGCACGCGCTAGACAAATAAGTTGCTTCTGCCCCTGCGATAAGTTCGAGCCATTTTCTGAAACTTTAAAGTCTAAACCGCCGCTAAGCTCGCGCACGTAATCTTCTAGCGAAACCTTTTTCAGCACGTTCCAAATTTCGTTGTCTGTAGCTTCATTGTAGCGGTCGATGTTGCTGCGCAAGGTTCCCATAAAAAGATTTGGATCCTGTGGAATTACTGCTAAATTTTTTCGTAAACTTTCTAGTGGTAAGTTTCGAATCGACTGATCATTAAATAAAATATCACCGGATTCTACATCTACAAACCGGTAGACAGTTTGAAAAATTGTCGACTTCCCAGAACCAGTTCGACCGATTAGCCCCGCGCGGGAACCCGAGGGAATTTTAAAATTTACATTTTTTAAAACCAGCGGCAAGTGTTCGGCGTAACGAACGCTAACATTTTTAAATTCTAGATCACCCGTTTGCGGCCACAAATTAGGTACGGCTTTAACACTTTTTGTTTCCTCATGTGGCAAACCCGAATAAAATTTTAATCGCTCAACGGAAGTCATCCTAGATTCAAGATCAGAAAAAATACGAACGCCCCAATTTAGATGGCGCCAAAAATCAAGCGAATACAAAGTGACTAAGCCTGCAGTTCCTGCAGCAATAAATCCGCGGTAGCTGCTGTAGACGATCAAAGCGCACGTCAGCATCGAGATCGTAGCGCCAATCAAAGGGATACGCACCGAGAACCACCGATTCACAACATAGTGGGTGTAAAACATCTGCGTCGAATTTTTTAATCTTAAAAAAAACTGATTCATAGCCCAGTCTGTTTTATCAAATGCACGAATAACATGTAAGCCCTGAATGGTTTCTTTGAAGTGCGCGTAGCGCGGCGATCTGCATAGTGAATCTAACCTTTTTACTTCGCGTGCCACCCGGCGGTAATCGTTTTGAATTTTGTAATATACAAAAAGCACCGGAATTAAAAATACCACAACCACGGGCAGGATAAAGACAATCAAGCAGAAAGAACTGATAACATGAAATAACGCATGAATCGTGTGATCGAAACTCCACTGCAGATGAATATCAACTGATTCTACATCCCGAGAAAAGCGCTGCAGAATTCGTCCCACCGGAGTGCTGTCGAAAAAACGCATACGAGTAAACATCACAGCTTTTAACATGGCATCATGAAAAAACTGACCGGCTTTAATACCCCGCGATGTCCAGAACCAGTTGCTAGTAAAAGTGACCAACATGGTAACTACACCCAGCAGGCCATAGACCAAAATTATATCCAAAGCTTTGAATTCCGAAAGGCGATTGGATTGCGACAACCAAAACTTTTGCAGCATGGGTGCGGCTACCACCGCAATAGCACCAAAAAATAAAAGACTTAAAATCCAGTACCTAGATTTTCCGTAACCACCCAAGGCTTTAACGTAGTCGAAATACACAGACTTTTCCACAGCACCAACCGAGCGATCTTCATCATCAGTAATTCTAGATTCAGTTGTTGCCGCGTGTGCTGTCGCTGTGCGAACACTGCCGTCTTTAATTTGCAATTCGCTGGATTTTTCTAAACTTTTGTTGCCTTCATGAGTTTGTAAAAACTTTTGGAAAGGCTTGCACGATTGACTTAATGATTCAAAACTACCAACAAAATGTTCGCCGTTTTGAAGAAATAAGATTTGATCGAACCGTTTAAGACTATTAAGCCGGTGGGTCACCATCACGCGGGTTTTCTTATTCCACAAGCCAAAAATTAATCTGTCACACAGAAGCTCTTCGGTTGCTGGGTCAACCGCTGACAAGGGGTCGTCTAGCAGAAAAACGTCGGCATCAGACAACGCCGCCCGCGCAAGGCTTACGCGCTGTTTTTGGCCGCCCGAAAGGTTAACGCCTTTTTCTCCAATTTCAGTTGCAAGGCCTGCTGGCCAAGCGAATAAGTCATACTCAAGCGCTGATACCTGCAAAACATGTTGCATTTTTTCTGGATTTTCTTCACCGGAGCCGAAAATAATATTCTCCCGTAAGGATGCATTTACGATGAACGCCTCTTGCGGAACGTAGGCCTTCTTAAAACTGCGCTGAAAATGGATTTGTCCCGCGATACTTTGTTCTTCGGAAAGTAATAGTTGCAGTAAAGTCGATTTTCCACTGCCCACAGGACCAACGATGGCCACTGACTGCCCCTGCAACACCGATAAGTTCAAGTTTTGAAACAGCGGCTTTTGATCCAAATAATAAAACCCAACCGCTTTAAAGTCGACTAGATTTTTTTGCTTCGGAAAAAAATTATTGGTTGGCTTAACTTGATCTGAGTTCAGAAATTTTATGATGCGGTCCGAACTGACCAAAATATTTATGAATCGGCTTATAAATTTCGAAAGACCGCCAAAATGATCTTCCATAATGGCAAAAATTGAAATACATGTGAATATTAAAGCTAAATCAATTTGAAAACCACGCAACACATGAGTTAGCAGTGCTGCAAACAAAACAATTGAAGTAATTGACGTGTAAATTAAGCCCCAAAAAACTTCTGCCTTAGCCAACTGGTATCTTGAATTGATTTCTTTACGTCGCACAAGATTAACTTCAGATAATACACTTTTTTCCCAAACAAAATACTTCACCACGCGAATGGCATTCATTACCTGGGTCATTAAGGTCATTCGCTGATCGCGAAAGGCCATCATCTGATCTTCTAAGTGCATAAAACTTTTGGAAAGTTTATTGGTAATCGGAATAAGTAACACCATCACAAGTAACGCCACTGCAGCTGACCAACCTAAAAAATAAAACAGTGAAGCGGTACAACCGATTAGTAAAACTGCAGCATTCGTTAAATCGATAACGGTTATTGAAGAATCGGCAATAGCGTCTGAATCGGCGCTCATGAAATTGACGACATCACCAACAGGAAACTTGTTCTTTGCGCCAGAAGACAGTTTTAGTGCATGAGAAAATATTTTTTTATTCACTATGTTCGTGGCGATTTGATTAAACTGCAGCGTACGAAAAAAATAATGTTGAATGATAATTCCTTGGCCGCCACCACAAAGCCCAAACCCTAACGTTAGAAAGGCCAATTCTATTAATTCTTGCTGTGTAAAAGTTCCTGCCTGCAAACGCGTAATGAAAGCGTGAACTAAAAATGGCGTCGCAAAAGACAGTAGGCTTGCGATAGTTTGTAAAAGAATGGCGCGACTGGTAGTGGGCCATGAAACTTTGAATAATGAGCGTAAGAAAACTTTACGATCGGTCCAATTTAAATTTTCTTCTTCCCAAGGAATGTGCTGTGGATTTAAATGTAATGGTAGATCCAAATGGTCTGTCGCCTGTACCACGCGGACGCGACCAATCTTAATAAGCGATTCAGCTTTAGAAAACAGGATGTCTGAAAAAGGCATCCAGGTAGAATCTATGACTTACAAATTTTGGTCAACAGACCCTTTGTCGGAAATTTTCACGGCTAGATCTAATTGGCGACCTTGGCTTTTTATAGATGATTGCGGAAACTGCACAACGCGGCTTTGCAACTTTGTGAAAATGGGCTCTTTGATAGCTAAGTGATTGTCCTGTAACACGCACTGGCGCGCAACTTTAGCCATCTGATTAATAATAATCGGCGCTTTGATATTCGCAGTCATCTGCGTAGGATCATCAGGAATTGTAATAATATTATAATAAAAAGCAGACTCTAATGAAGTTAACTTTAAGGCTTCTAAGTCATTACGATTTAAGGAAATAGCATACTTGTGGCC
The DNA here is from genome assembly GCA_043728195.1 of Bdellovibrionales bacterium. GTDB lineage: Bacteria > Bdellovibrionota > Bdellovibrionia > Bdellovibrionales > Bdellovibrionaceae > Pseudobdellovibrio. The sequence continues at coordinate 10,597 of JAYTMU010000012.1, read as the reverse complement.
AAAAATTTCAGGCTCTAAAACTGGAAATGCCACGGAAGGTAGTTCACAACTTTGTAACCATGCAAAAATGTCATCGTTCGGATCATCTAAAAGTACAAATTCGCGTAGGTCTTTGAACCCAAGCAAGCCTTCTGGAAAGGTCAAAACGTCATCGATTTTGAGCTCAATGAGACCAAACCGAGATGTTTTTATAACCACATGACCCCCTGTGAGAAACGCTGCTGATAAATAGGACATATCAAAGCCGCTTGCCGGTTAATAAAATTCTGGACCTAAATCGAGGTCACTTCAATTTTTTTTTTAAATGACGCAAATGTTTACAATTCTAAAACTTACCTTATTCAGGCTTTAACAGTTTGGAAACGTCTTTCACGCGGTCAGAGCTGACTTGAACAGACTGTTCATTCTGATCTTGAATAGCTAAATAAACTTCTTCACGGTGGATCTTTGTGTCTTTAGGGGCTTCTATTCCTAGACGGACTTGCTTTCCCTTAATTTGCACCACTCGAATTTTAATGTGATCATCGATAGCAATCGATTCTCCTAACTTCCTTGTAAGAACGAGCATGACGAAAACTCCTTTTCATCCGTGCATATTAATATGCACATTACCATGTATCGGTTCGATCTTGGCGAAAGTTGAATATTTGTTCTACCTTAGAAAGTCAAGAAGGCTCATGTTCACAAGTTTACCAGAAGTCTCTAGTGTGGCTTTTAAAGTTGTGTCGGATTTGTTCAAATCTGTCATAACCTGAAATAAATCCGCATCTTCGACCAATGAATTGTTCACTTTGTTGTCGATAATAGTCTTCTGATTGCCATCGGTTGAAGCATTTAACTGATTTACCCGACCGCCAATTTCAGCGCGCGCTAAATTAAGCTGATTCAATGCCTGATCTAAAGGCTCAAGCGCATCTTGAATGCCATATTTGTCGTTCGCCTTCAATGCCACTTCAAGACCTTGCATAAGATTAAAAATATTAACGCCTTCACCGCCTATGACGGGATCTTCTTTACCTAGCCGCTGGATTCGACCCACGCTAGCAGGACCACGGGTTTCAATTCGACTTTCATCTTGTTCGTCGTTTTTGAATTCACGTTCTGCTTCTGAAATTTTATAATTTTGCAATTCATCAACACTTTGTGGCGTTTCGCCAGACGGCTTTATTTTTCCATCCGCACCAACGCCGCGACCTAAAAAAACTTTATCACCCGATAAATTCATCGCAATGAAATGACCTTTGTTGGTACCAATTTTCATTTCGCCGTCGTCGCCGCTGTATTGTCCGTCTTTTGTAAACGGTTGCGTCAACGTTTTGTGACCGGCAAATAAGTAGCGTTCACCAATGCGTCGATTAGCCATTTCCATCACGGCACCATTGATTTGTTCGATCTCGGCGCCGATCATTTCTCGGGGGGATCCGCCGTTGGTATCGTTGGCAGCTTGCAATGCAAGCTCTTTAGCACGCACAATTGATTCGGATAATTGTGCCAGAACAGATTCAGTCGTTTCTAAAAATAACCTGGCATTTTGTGCGCCACGTTCGAACTGTTCTAAGTTTTTTATTTCGCCGCGGTTTGATAAAACTTTTGTGGCACCGATTGGATCGTCAGACGGCTTTGTGATGCGTTTTCCAGTCGAAGCTTGATTTTGCAAAGTAGATAGCTCAGACCGACTTTTCTGAATGTTATTCATAATCTGAGCTTGATTCATCTTATCTGTTACGCGCATTTAAAGCCTTATCCTTACATTCGTTTTAAACTTAATACTGTATCAAACATTTCATCGGCCATCTTAATTATTCGAGCTGATGCTTCAAATGACTTTTGAAATTCAATCATCTTTGATGCTTCTTCGTCCAAGTTAACGCCGCTGATTCCTTCACGTGTATTTTTTAATTGATCGACAATATTTTTTTGTGTTTCAAAGGCACTGTTTTCTCTTTGGGTCAACGTGCCGATTTGACCTACTTTTGCATTGTAGAAATCGTCAAACGTGTACTGACCGTCGTTCATAAGCGGCTTAAACTGCAATGAATGAATGACGTTTGCAGTTGTGTTATCACCAACTGAATTCGGCTTCGCAGCGGCTGCAATTAAACTGGCGTCGTCTTGTATGGATTTATTTAGCTTTAAGTTTTCAATGACAAACTGGCCATCTTGCGGAATATCAAAAAGCATTTGACCTTGTTGTCCGTTACGGTCAAAGCCTTCCATGTGGGCTTTATTAACTTCGTTTGAAATATTATAGGATAAAACTTCGATGTGATTTTTTATGTCTGTCACAATATTATCACGCACATCAATGGCACCACCAATACCACCACGCTTAAACTGATCGGTAATATCGACAACGGATCCACCATCCGAAAGTTCATAAAGAACTTGAATCTTATTGTCAGCCGTCCTGCCCGTGCGTAATTGCTCGTACGACGTACCAGCCACTAAAATTCCAGTTTTACCGGCCGTAATGTTTAACGTTCCCGTTTTCGTATCTTCCGAGTAATTGATATCAACTTTATCAGCAAGTCGCTTCACTAACAGATCGCGGCGATCACGCTCATCATTAGCATTTGTCCCAGTTATTTCTACACTTAATATTTTTTCATTTAATTTAGCGATTTCTTTTGTAATCTGATTGATTTCACCGACGCCTGCTTCAATCTGACTGTTCAGTTCTTTTGTTAAATTATCCACCTGGCGGTCAACACTTTGAAAATTATTGATCATGGCTACTGAATTATCACGCACGACTGTTCGTGCCACAGCACTTTCAGGGTTACTAGCTAGCTCACGAAACGAATTGAAGAAGTCAGAAATGGATCCGCTTAACCCCTTGATTGTCTGTTCGTTAAAAACACCTTCTATTTTTTGCAATCCTGTCGCGCGGCCTTCAGCAAATGCAAGTTGTGAACCTTCGCGTTCGATTTGTTTTTCTAACCAAGGATTATTTGTCCGAGAAATTCCACCGGCCATAGCACCTGTGCCGATGCGGTGATTACCTTCCCATACGGGTGGACTTGTCTGCACGTCAACACGTTGTCTTGAAAAGCCTTCGGTCCCACGATTCGCGATATTGTGAGACGTCGTTTGCAAAGCCGTCTGATTGATCATCAAACCGCGTTTACCTAAGTCTAACAAACCGTGAATCTTGGCCATTAAGCTTCCTGACTTACAAAGTGACCTGACGTATCAGGACCTTGCTGATAGCCACCTTTTTTCTTGTACGTTTTTTGTCCCATTAAGGTTTCTTTTAAATTTTCCATAGCTGCAGCTACAGTTTTTACGCCGGACTCTGCGTACTTGGAATTTTCTTTATTAATTTGCACTAAGCGATTGGTTACGATTTCCAACGTTGAATGGATCGAACGCAATCTGTCACCTTCCGGTCCACCCATTTTTACAGCCATTTCTAAAAGCCTAGGAAATGCCGCATCGGCACCAACGGTTTGTGCGAACTCAGTGGCAAAGTTTACGCGCAGTTCATCTAGACTTTTAATTCGCATAAGTAATTGCTCTTTAAGAACGTTATTCTCATTTAACTTTTCTATGTTAGAAGCAATAAGAAGGTCTTTTTCTTTACGAACGCACTCAAGCAGCAAGCGGTATTGCCTCGTAAGATCTTCTAAGTTCTTGACTAGTTTATCGAAAATTATTTGTTTCATGTTTTCGTCCTCATCCTTGAATACGAAAGGTGTTTGAATTTACTTACAGCGAATTAAAAAATATTAATCGTTCGAAGTTTGCGCCGACAGCAATTGCTCATCGACCATTTTGTCTGCTACGGCTTTGGCATCTACTTTGTATTTTCCTTCGTCGATTAGTCGACGAAATTTATCAATTTTTGCTTGGTCAATATCTGGAGAAGCCTTAGCTAATTCTTTTATTTGTCTGATATCTTGCGATCGTTCAGAAATTTCAACTTTAGAAGCTTCAGTTCCGCCTAGAGCTGCTAAATCTTTTAATACACTAGCTGAGCCAATTTCTTTTTGGTTCTTAACTTCACCTGTTTTATTTTTCTCAGATGCTTTATCTAATTTAGAATCCGTCAGATTTAAATTCTGTCCGATTTTATTATGGGTAATTTTCACTGTGAACCTCCAACCTTAATTAAGTGTATCATACAGGGACAAAAGGACCAAATCATTCTGAGACATCAGTACGGGTATCTGGCTTTATTGTCCAAAACACTGGGCTTTTTGCATCGACCCACCCCAACTGTTGTCCAGTCTTGATTTCGTCACCTACAGACAAATTACTGTCACTTTGACCGTTAGTAGCTAGACCTGTCCCACGTGTCAAAATGAGACTTTCAAGGCCATTATCGTGTTTAATGCGATACTGCATTTGATCCATCTCGAGGTACTTTTTATCTAGCAAAGTTCCGGCCCAAGGATTTTTCAATTCGGCTGGCTTGTTTTCCAAATTTGCAGCGGGATCTATTTCAATTTTTAAGTGAGTTGTCTGATCGGAATTTCCAGTTTCAGCGCCCGTTCCTCGTAGTGTTGTCAAATTTGACTTTACCGTCAGGTCGATTGGTCCAGCAGGCTTTACTATCTTTTCTTTTAGACCTAACTGAGTTCCATAACGATCCATCAGTTGACTGTGGATCATATCAGCTAATCCGATACCACCTGATTTTCCCCAGTCATCTGCATATTGATCATCAAGTTGATCACGAAATATTTTTTCTGCGTTATTTTGTTTTATAAATCCACTTTCTTTAACTGTGGACCGCATTTCTTTCATCATATGACGAATGAAATGTTTTTCGTACATTTCAGCTACTTCGCGAAACTTCTGCTCGGTCACCTGCGGTTTTTTTTCCGTCAGCGGAGCTTGAATTAATGGGTTTAGTTTCGAGATTTCAGCCATAAAAATCTTTCTGAAAAAAAAGTGAGAAGAGTTCTTTTCTGTTCATGCCACATCCATGTGTTTTTCCTAAGTGCAAGCGACGACAACCGCAATCATCCTGATTTATGACTGCCTACGCTGATATGAAAAAGCTTCCTGCGAAAGAATTTTTTTTATATTTGATCAGCACCTGGACCATCCTTAGTTGATGAAAAGTAAGAACTCCTCTCGATTCAGTCTTCATCCTGAAGACTGAAGTTAGATTACATTGTTTCTAGCTCGCCGTGCAAAGCCCCAGCGGCTTTTACGGATTGTAAAATTGAAATTAAATCTTTTGGTGATACACCTAATTTATTTAGTGCCTGAACTAAGTCGCCAACATTTGCACCAGCATCAAGCACTGTAACCTTATCGTCAGCGCTAACAGTTGATTTTTTGCTTTTATCTTCGGTGATTTTCAAAGTTAAATTTCCGTGACTTAGCCCAACACGAGAAATTTTAACTTTTTCTCCAATAACTATTGTTCCAGTTTTTTCATTTATCAACACACGCGCCTTTTGATCCGGATTAATTTCTATGGCTTCAATTGTGGCCATCAGCTCAACGCCTTTATTTTCAAATTTTGTTGGCGTGATGATGTCGATGGTACCAGCATCTTTTGCCGTGGCGTAAAGTCCGCCAAGCTCGCGATTTATGGTAAGTATCGTTCTGGCTGCCGTCGTAAAATCAGGATTGTGCAGGGTCATGCGAAACATTTTCTTAGAAGCAAAGTCAGCCTGTATATCACGCTCTATCATAGCGCCGTTTGGAATGCGTCCGGCAGTTGTGTGCATGTCTTTGCCATCGCCCGTGATAGAAACTGCGCCTTGTGCCACCGCGAATATTTCATCGTTGGCTGCACGCATTGGTGCTTGCAGTAATGTACCACCCACCAAAGAGGTTGCATCACCAATGCTGCTGACAGTGATATCCATCGGATTACCTGCCTTGGCAAAAGCAGGTAATGTGGCCGTTACGATAACCGCTGCGACGTTCTTACTTTGTAAATCTGGATTTGTAAGTTTTATTCCTAACTTTTCAATTAAGCGCGCAAAAGATTTACTGGTAAATTCGGCTTGCGAATCTCCAGTTCCTTTTAAGCCCACCACTAGTCCGTAGCCGATCAATTGGTTTTCGCGAACTCCGCGAATGCTTGCAATATCTTTTAAACGTGCGGCTGACGTCACGACAGACGATAATAAAATCAAAATAAGCAGACTGTGTTTCACTATTCTGTCCTTTTTATATGAATAACATCATACTGGGCTTCACGTAATTTGTTCGAACTGATATTTAAGTCGTCAAAATCTTCAATACGAACTAAACCAGTTGCAATCACCTTGTACGGCTTCTGATTTATAGTTAGAAATTGTTGTCCGCGAATTCGGTACATTCCGTCTTTTGTTTTCTCGACAATTTTTGAAGGAATCGAGGCAACTTCTTTTAAATCAGCGCTTGCTGGTTTTGCTGGCTCAGCTTTTTTTTCGGCAACTGCTGCGGGCTTTCGCTTTGCTTCTTCTGCTGGATCCAGCGGATATTGGCCCGCATACGGATCATAATTGGGATTATTTTTAGCTAATGCATCTTCTTTCGTTTTACGCTCTTCTTCAGCTAAACGCAGTTTTTCAGCATCAACTTTTTTCTGCTCTTCATCGGCTTGAACGCGCTGAGCATCAAGTTCTTTTAATAAATCTTGAATGACAGCCACCTTGGTTTCGATCTGCTTCATCGCAGATCCTTCAACTTTTATGGCCGTGGGATCACCTTCAACTCGATGTTTATTCTGTGAAAATAAATAACTGGTTTGGCCATCCATAACCCACAGGGATCCCGCAGATTCCTGCAGCTGCGCTTCTTCTTCCATTTTTTGGCGATTCATCCGACGATAATTTCTGTCCGACGGCGGCGCCATGTTATTCATGTTTGAATATTTCAGCAGTGGTTCGGCCTCTACAACTGCTACTGGTGGCTCGGGCGGCACAACGGGCTCTTCAACAGGGGCAGGGCCCAATCGCGTGGCACAGCTGACAAAAATAAAACTTACAAATATTAGTACACTGTTTTTTATCATCACTCGATCCTCACTAACCCTTTTTCAATAATACGTGCCGCAAAAACTTTTTGTGAATCCAGATTTTTTATCTTAATCATGTCGCCAATAGAACCGGCTTCTTCGACCAGTGCAGAAATCGATATTTCAAAAAAAGCATGTCCTGCTATTGCTTTTACCATTTGACCTTTTTTCAGAACCATTTCCTTTTTAAGATCGGAAAAGTTGATAACTTGTCCAGCATTCAGAAATCGTGCAGCTTGCATTCCCAACATATGCTCCGAAGAAACAATACTTTCCCTAGGATTTAGCAATTGGCGCTTTTCTAACGATAGCAGATCTGCAGTTATAAGGTCGCCGGTTTTCACTGGTCGGTTTAAGACTGGAACTAGCTGGTAACGTTTAATTTCGCCCACAACCCAACCTTTTTTTTCATTTTGAAAAATCGAACGTATGGGAATCATCACTGAAGTTTTTGTTAGATCGACGTTTAAATCAAGTTCCCAGTCTGATGAAATATTCATTGGCACGGATGAAACTTGAATTTGTAAATCGCAGTCAGCGCACGAACGCGTTAGATGATTTTTAATTTTTCGCTCAAGTTCCATTCTAGAAACGGCTTGTCGACTACGAATTATTTTAAGTTCAGCTGGCAACACAAATTTTGCTTTGATGTGGCGTAATTTCCCGATAAGTTCTTTTTTTGCAATTTGCATGGTTTTAGCGCCACCAATTTGCACCGCACGTAAATTGTTAGCAAGATCTATGTCCATGTTTTTTGTTTCAACAACATCAAACGCTGTAACAATTGAACGTGGAGATATTTCTACCGCCGATGGAAAAATAACTTCAGCTGGGTTTTGCGCCCAAGTTAAAAGCGGAAAAAATGCCAATAATATTCTAAGTGTTGATTTCATCATTTAATATTTACCGCTGTTTGCATCATTTGGTCTGATGTTTGGATGACTTTAGAATTCGTTTCGTAAGCGCGTTGTGCTGTGATCATGTTCACCATTTCATCGACTATATTCACATTACTACTTTCAATTTCACCTTGCGAAAGATAGCCGGTGCCATTTGTACCCGGACGTGCACCCGTTGCTTGCCCGCTTGCAGGTGATGGAACGAAAAGATTTTTACCTACGTTCTTTAATCCGGCTGGATTTATAAAATTAGCCACTTCTATTTGCCCGATGATTTGTGGCGCACCGCTACCACTGCTCATTGCACTTATTTCACCCGCTGGTGAAATTTCAATTGCAGTTGAATTTTGCGGAATTGTGATTTCAGGAATTAATATATTTCCGTTCTTGTCAGCCAGGCGGCCATTCGGATCTTTTTTAAACGATCCATCGCGTGTATAGGCAATGTCGCCATCTGGCGTTCGCAATTGGAAAAATCCGGCGCCTTCAATTTGAATATCTAGGGGATTTTTTGTGATGATAACTTGACCCGCACTAAAATCTTTTTGTACAGCTGCTGTGCGAACACCTAAACCTGTTTGCACACCCGTGGGCGTTACTGAATTTAATCCAGAAGCTTGTCCAGGTTCCTTTAAGGTGTGATAAACTAAATCTTCGAATTCAGCTCGGCTTTTTTTAAAACCGGCTGTGTTCACATTTGCAATGTTATTGGCTATCACATCCATGTTACTTTGCTGTGCGACCATTCCAGTTGCTGCTGTATTTAAACTTTTAATCATTTGCTTCCCCTAATTTGCTGCTGCTTAAGCTTTTACGTTTCCTACAACATTAATCATTTTGTCCGACATGCTGTCGTAGGCGCTTATCGCCTTTTGTGTTCCTTCGAAAACCCGCTGCGCCATAATCATTTCTGTCATTTCGCTGACAATATTTACATTGCTGCCTTCAATAAAACCTTGTTTCAAATTAGGCACTTTAATGGCAATAATTTCTGGCGCCATGTTAGATTTAAAACCGTAGTAATTATTTCCTAATTTTTGTAAAGACTCGGGATTAGTTACATTCACTAATGAAAGCTTTCCTAAGTTTTTTTCACCTTCGAAAACTTCGCCGCCATCAGAAATGTACACCTGTGACGCGCCTGAAAAACGAACGGTGCGCTGTTCTGCCGCAGCTGCATTATCGCCTTCAAGTAAAACGGGATGGCCATCTTTCGTCACAAGTTGTCCGTTCCCATCAATTGTAAAATTACCAGCACGTGTTAAGCGCACACCAGCCGGGGTTCCAACTTCGAAAAAACCAGCACCATCTATGGCAACGTCTAGTTTTCCGCCGGTGCTTTTAAGACTTCCTTGTTCAAAATTTGTGTATGTTCCAGACGTGTCGACGTAACCTTTGTCGCCGCCATTTATATCGTAAAAACTTTCAACAGATGCTGGTACGCGTGGAACCTGAATAACTTCCGGCTGTTTTTCCATAGCTGTTAAATACTCGCTAAAGGTCTGTTGGTCGCGTTTAAAACCCGTCGTGTTCACATTCGCAATATTATTTGCGATTGTATCGATCTTAGTTGTTTGCGCTAAAGCTCCACTTAACGCTGTGAAAATACCTTTTATACTCATTGGCTTTTCTCCTAGTAACTACAAAAAGCAACCCCGATGCCATCACGACCACGCCCAGCCACAGGTCTAACAAAAAAAATCTAGACTCGTTTTCTTTGAATAGACAACCGATACGGTACTTTCAGTGCATCGACTGAAGTCTAGGTCCTGTCACAGTTTTGTCGAGATATCTTAACTCGACTGTCAAAAAAGTCCTCTCGACCAAAAGGCCTTTTCCTTGAGATACTTTTAGAACTGATGTTCGTAAAATTTCACATACCTATAATCGCTGCATTACTAACTGCAAACCTAACCCAGGCGGCAGTTCCAACGAATTTACCCACCCCAACACGGGTTCTTTCAACTTTATCTTTGAAAGAGAAACTTAAACTTCTTGAAAAGAAGCAAACTCACAAAACAGATCATTTCATTTTCGATTTACCAGTGACGTACAATAAAAAAGTAAGCCAATGGATTTCATTCTTTCAATCACGCGGTAAAAACTTTTTTCGGGACTGGTTAGAAAAATCAACGAAGTATATGCCACTTTTGCAGTCCGAATTAAAAAAGGCCGGGTTACCTACAGACCTAGCGTACATGGTTATGATTGAAAGTGGATTTTCGGCAACGGCTGTTAGTACGGCGTCTGCTGTTGGACCGTGGCAGTTTATTGAATCGACTGGGTCGTCATACGGGCTAAAAAAAACCTGGTGGCTTGACGAGCGCCGCGATTTAAGAAAAAGTACTCACGCTGCCATTCGCTATTTAACAGATTTGAACAAAGAATTTGGCTCGTGGTATTTGGTAGCGGCTAGCTACAACATGGGTGAAAATGGTTTACGCCGCCAAATAAAAAAACACGGTACATCTGATTATTGGGAACTTGTTCGTCGCGGGGCTTTGCCACAAGAAACACAAGATTACGTTCCTAAAATTCTAGCGGCGCTTATGATTGCAAAAGCGCCGAATCTTTATGGCTTTCGTGGAATCGATGCGCAATATCCGCTGCAGTATGAAACTGTGTGGGCCCCTTCAGGATCTGATATGGATCAGTTAGCCGATCATTTAAGTATCACACGAAAAGCGATGAAAGATTTAAACGCAGAACTTTTTCTGGGCTATATCCCCCG
>JAYTMU010000011.1:0-7911 GCA_043728195.1 Bdellovibrionales bacterium | reverse complement strand
GCGCGCTCTTTTTTAGTTAATAAATTATAGTCGCCTTTTTCTTTCATCGCATCGATTTTACGAAGACGATCAATAGATGCCTTGATAGTTTGGAAGTTCGTTAACATTCCACCCAACCAACGCTTAGTCACAAAGTACTGACCTGATCGGCGAGCCGCTTCTTGAATAGGTTCGATAGCTTGTTTTTTTGTTCCAACAAGAATCATCGCACCGCCATCAGCCGCGATTTGTTTTACGAATTCGGCAGCTTGGTTTGCGCGTACAACAGTCTTTTGAAGGTCAATAATATGAATGCCTCCACGAGCTGTGTAAACGTACGGTTTCATTTTTGGGTTCCAACGCGAAGTCTGGTGTCCGAAGTGAACGCCTGCGTCTAACATCTCTTTCATGGTAACTTGTGCCATGGTATTTCCTTTTCTGGTTATGCCTCCGACGAACAGAGCTTAGGTTATCTAAGAGTGCTCAGTTGATTCTTTCGAACCAATGCCAAGACCAGTGTTAATGATCGTCGTGTGTTATAGTGGGGATCAGAGTTATCACAGCGGGAATTACAGGGCAACAAGTGGTTTGGTGGGGTCGCGGGCGGGTGGGGTCGTTCCGGTTAAAATAAATTCAAGGATTTTCGAGTAGTATCAGATATTTAGATATCCACTCGGAGAGAAAGGGCTTCATGCACGATTCTGCAGCAATGCCTGGTTTTTTAGAAAGTATAGCAATGTTACTGTAAGTTAGTTTCATTTAATAAACCATAGTAACATCGCTATACTTGAAGTTGAGATGACGTTTAATCAAATAGAAGAAAATAAAGGCTCAGTTTTTCTAGACCGAACCTTGTTGCATGAGCTTGTGAACTCAATTGAGGGGTTTGTGTACCGAAAGAGACTCACTACCCTCTTACGACTGGTCCAAGCACCAATTCAGGCAATATTTTAAAACTTTTTGTTTTAATCGGTGCACCTGTTGGGCTGAATATATCGAAACGTCTGTTTTGTGAAATTAGATCGTTGATTTAAACCACTTTAAATCAATAATATACCTTTACAAGGTATACCTAATAAAGGTATATTAAAGCGTGGCAATCCAATCGTTCTCTGATTACTCAACAGAAGTTTTATTTAAAGATGGCATTGTCAAAAAAGCAGTTGGCTGGCATAATGTCAGTAAAGTGGCTTTGCGCAAGCTGGATATGCTTCACTACGCAGTTAAGTTGACGGACTTGAAAGCTCCTCCGAACAACAGGCTAGAGGCTCTTAAAGGTAACTTGAAGGGCAAATACAGTATTCGAATTAATGATCAGTGGAGAGTTGTTTTCTGCTGGACTGATTCAGGGCCAAGTGAAGTTGAAATTATAGATTATCACAAATGAGGAATAATATGAGCCAACAAAGAAAACCAACAACACCTGGGGAAATTTTAAGTGAAGAATTTTTAGTTCCACTTAAAATGACACAGAAACAATTGGCTGACCATATCGACTGCGATGTGAAAGTCATTAACAGACTTGTTAATGAGCGAACTACAGTAACTGCTGAAATGGCTTTAAAATTAGGTGCTGCCTTGCGAACAACGGCTGATTTCTGGTTAAACGCTCAAAAGGCGGTAGATCTGTATGAAGCGCGTAAGAGTCTTGGTGGACTTCCAAAGCCAATCAAAAAGGCAAGTTAATTAAACTTGGACCAACACTAAATTCTAAACTCTTCCCACCCACCCGGCCATTTTTTTCTAATGATTTTAATTTAAACAATGGCTTAATTTGGTATGGCAATCCCAGGCACTAATATTTCAAAGTCTGCAGTTATGAAAGAAGTGTAGCGTTTTGGCACATTTGTTCAGGGTTGTTCAAGCCAAATTTGGCCTGAGCAAATTGTATTAAAAAGCAAGTGAGTTACAGAACAAAATTCTTGCCTAGTCACCAAGTCCGCGATGGTATTTGCGCCAGTTAGAAGCTATATACATAGTACATAGTACATGGTATACAGTATACTATATACCATGTATACCCCTACTAAAATACAGATCATTGAAATCATTAGGAAAAATGGCCAGATTCAAGTAAAAGAACTTGTGCAGATGTTGGGGCTGACTCAAGCCGCAATCCATAGAGCGCTTAACAAGCTTGTAGCCGAAAAAGTTATTGTGAAGCGGGGAGGCGCACCAAAAGTATTTTATTTCCTAAATAGCGAAAAGCCGGCCACGACAACGACCACCATTTCTGAAGAGCAGAAAAAAGTTTTAGATCAGAGCTATATCTATATAACTCCGGTTGGAAAAATCGAAAGTGGCTTAGATGGCTTTATTTCTTGGATGCGCAGCACGCGAAATATGCAAAGCCCGGAAAAATGTATCACCGAGTATTTGCTAATTCTGCAAGAAGCGGAAAGCCATAAAAACAATGCGCATCATTTGATAGACGCCACTGACAGGTTCAACAAAGTATTCGCGACAAATCATTTAAAGCAAATATTTTATCAGGATTTTTACAGCCTTGTAAAATTTGGCAAAACAAAGATGGGCCAGTACTTGCTTAACGGCAAGCAATCACAAAATAAAATTCTTATAAGAAAAATTTCTGAAATTATAGCCCCTGAACTACAGCGACTGATTAAGTCCAAAAGGATTGATGCTGTCGCCTGGGCGCCCCACTCGCTTCCTAGAAAAGTTCCATTTCTGAAAGAGCTAGAAAAGAATCTTAAGTTGGATCTACCAAAAATTGAAATAATCAAAGTGTATAGCGGCGATGTCCCGATAGCACAAAAATCACTTTCTAAGCTAGAAGAACGTGTTCAGAACGCTCGTGAAACCATGATCGTAGTCCCTATAAAGATTAAGGCGAAGAATATATTATTGATTGATGATGCGGTTGGTTCAGGCGCAACGCTTAACGAAATTTCTGCGAAGCTTTTGTTAAAAGGTGCAAAAAATGTAATTGGCTATGCTGTCGTAGGTTCGTACAACGGTTTTGAAGTTATTAAAGAAGTGTAAGGTGTTTTGACGTGCTGGAAATATATGTGGATACTTACGTAAAATCAGAGGCATACCAAATAGGATTGGCTTTTGAGCTGAACCTTGATGATCGGCATGGTGAATTTTAAGAAGTGCTATCAATCGAGGTTTTTATGTACTTAGCAAAACACTAATGATTCGATAAGCTTGTTAACTCTAATTTTAAATGAGGACTCCATGAATAATATTTTCTTGCCACAGGCAATTCCTGTGTTGATCGGAATTCTGGTTTTTGTATTCCTTTTGAGACTTATACTTAGAGCCGTCTTCAAGAAAAAAGGCTAGACGTCGTGAAAATAATTGAGTTTCGTTCGCCATCGGAGAACGACGTTTTTCTTCCTTGCTTTCTTGCTTTAACCGCTTGGCTTACCCAAACGGTTATCTTGCTATTTGGTTTTAAATATTTGCCAACGCATATCGCCATCGGTTTCAGTGTCGTTTGGAGTTTTGTTCAGTTAGCACTTTATATTTTTATTTTCGTCATTGTTGGCGCCTTTCTCTTGCGAAAAAAATTTAAGGCATTCTTGATTTCATTTTTAACAGTCGTATCAGCTTTGGGGCTCGTGCAATATTTGGATACGAAGTTAGTCCCGAAAAAAGCGGCGGCGATTTCGAATGGGCTTTTTTCTACGCTTCAAAGCAGGATTCAAAAACAAAAGGTCAAACAAGCTGATGTGGTTGCCCCTTATCCTGCAAGTCAGTTAACTAAAATCGCCCTAAAGGAAATATTGAAGGCACCAGTTGTTGATTGGGGGCTATATGCCTACTCCGAGGCGGAGAGAAAAAATGCGCGCTATCAACTAAAGCTTCTATTCGAAGGAAATGAAAGTGTTGGCCGTATGGGTCCGACTGCAAGTGCTGCTCTTCGAAATTTTTTTCTATTTGGTTATTCTACTGAAACGGGGTTGATCACTTCAGACACCCTGGAACTGATAAAGCTCATGATTCCGGAGGGGAAGATCGAACACGCGAAGGACGTTGCAGAATATGAAACTAATCTGGCGGCGGGCAAAATGGTCTTGCGACCGCCACCCTGGCTTTTGATTTATGTAAGAAATGTTTTTGCACCCGAGGGCCCGCTTCTTATGATCGACTGGCTCGCCAGCGCGCCATCACAGTCACTTTATTCGATTTCGATTTATTTTAAAACTCCACTGAGTGAAATAGATCAAATGACTTATAAGCCTCCGTTCGGCGCACCGCTGAGTGCACGCCTCGCGAAAGATAAGTGGATCGCCTCAGCAACAGCTTGCCAAAGTGCTATCCAGGAATTAATCAAAGTACAAAAACTATCAAATGACGATTTTTCTAAGGCTAACGATACGCTAAGCACACTGAAATTATTTTTAGCGACCAACTAGAATTTTACATTCTTTTGCTTGGAGATTGTTTGTAGTTGGAAATAAATTCGCCGTTAAGATTTCTTAAAAGCAAAATCCCGCAGGGCGGCCAATGTTTCACTATATTTTTCAAGCCACTCTCACTTCAATACAGCACCATAGCCGCCGAAATTGTGCCTACTAAGGGAATAAATCTGGGAACCTAGCTGGTCCAACACTTAAGAGTTTTCTGAAGTGGGCGCAATCAGCAAAGGCGGGCGCCGACTTATTGAAACCGTCTGTTTTGTGAAATTAAATCAATGATTTAAGCTAGTGTAGCGTTCTGGTACATTTATTCAGGGTTACTTAAGCCAAATTTGGCCTGAGCAAAAAAGCTAGTGTTTTCAACCACATAGAAAAAAATCACTCATGAGTACCTACAGCTGCAATGACAATTATTTATGGGATAGTTTTTGCTCACGCAAAACAAAACGATTATTTTGTTAACTCTTCTAGTGTTGATAAATCTTTATTAGAACAAATTAAAAATCTTACTTATGGCAGAGAAGTATCTGCCTGCTCTGCCAATGATTGGGAGAGTGCAATTCTGCAAAGCTATCGCGTATGGAACAGCATGTGTAAAAACCGCGGCGGCATTCTAGTGGCAAATCTTCTTAATAGAACTGTTGATTACAAGTTTGCATATAAAAGCGCTAATTTAGATTGTGTAACTTAATTTAATAATTGAGCCCCGTAAGCCCCGCTTTTCAGTGATTTAAACCACCATATAGAACTAAAAACTTATCAAAATTCTGGCCAGTAGGAATATCAACGCATCCGTTTTCTACTATGAACAAGTTTGTTGAAGACAAAGTTAGAATAATTTGATTAAGTCAACTATATGACGATGAAAGATCTTCTAAAAAAAAATCAAATTTTAAAAGGAGATCTTTCTAAACAAGAAATCAAGATACAACACTTAATAAGTGATATCGCTTTTCTTAAAGAAGCAAACGCTTTACTAAAACAAAGCACGCTCGATTCCCATGAGAATGCTGCCAAAGAGAAAATCCCTGCATGGCCACGAGAGCTGTGATGGCAAAGAAGGAACGTAAAAAGGTTGTCATCGTTCGTGAACACCCGATGCATGTTCCAGTCAGTCAAAAAAATCCAACAGGAATTACCGTAAGGGATCGCCATCCAAGACGACTTAAAGGAACTTATCTCGATCGGGAAGAAATTGAATCCGTTTTCAAGACTTATGATCGTAAAGGTATAACCTTTCCCGCGCCAAAGAAGTTTGAGTACAAAAACAGTGATAAATATGACGAGTTGATTGCTGTGTGGACTGATTATTTTAATAAGAAGTTTGAAGCTAATCCCCCACTTGATCCCGACGTCGTAAAGGCCTTAATCGCAAGTGAGTCTGGTTTTCGTGAAGATCCTCCGGAGAACAAAATAGCGTTTGGCATTGCTCAAATTACACCTGAAACATTCAAGGCACTTCAAGATCCGAAGGGTGAAGTTAAGGATTTTATTTTTAACAACATTCGCAAGAAAGACCTGAAAGATCCGAACATCAACATACCAATGGCAGTCAGATGGCTTCATAGAAAGAAGCGGCTGGCCGAAGGAAAATTGGGTCGATCTGCAACCGCTGAAGAAATTATTTTAGAATACAAGGGATTGTTGAAAAGTAAAAGTGATGAAAAGAAGCGAGCCCTTAAGAATTTTAAGGAAAATTATGACAAGCTTAAAAATAAATGATCTCTTATTCTTGAGCGTAGTTTTTTTAGTAGGCTGTGCTTCGTCTTCTTATAAAGTTGACATTCAGACTGAAGGACGAACTCAGCTTTTGGTTTCTTCTGACAGAGTAATTCTCGAATGTGATTATCTCACGGGCTACACCGGAGACATAAAAGAAGCTCATTTATTTTTGATGCACGTACTGGATGAGAGCAAAACAGTTTTAACTGTCAGTCAGGGGAATATTTTAGGCAAGGAAGATTGTTTCAGAAGAATAAATAAAATCGGCAAGATTATGAAAAGTGGCTATAAGATTTTTATTGGTGGTATGGGCAATTTGGATAAACCTCGTGAAACCCAACAGCGTAGTTATTCATTTCCAGGTTTAGGACAATTTCCAGAAAATGGGCGAGCCTTACAATTCATGACTGTTTGGAACGATAAGGGTGGGTGCTACAACGCCTATTCAGGTGATCAGAAACCTTGTCCCAGTGACGAATTTCCGATTGAGAAGTAGTCGGTTGGGGACGCTTAGGGTTCGATTTGTCGAAGTTCGAGCCCAGCACCAAACCCCAGTGCTGCAGTTATCATTTGCGCTGTTTGCAAAGAGCCCAATAAATTTGGTGCTGTGGCAGCAGTAACGGAGGCTATCCACAAGTTAGCAATATGCGGGTAGGTAAGGTTCGCACTTAATTTTAATTCTCCGCCGGAAATTGAAGACGATACATAAATACGTTCCTTCTGTATTTTTTCGGTAATTTCTGGAAATGCTCGTTTGATCTGCCGCTTTACTTTTTTTAACACAAGGCCAATGTTTTCGGTGTCTTCGGCTGCATCAAAATCAATAAAACTTAACCACTGGGAAATATCTTTTGAAATGAACTGCCCTATGCACGGACCGATATCGTCGTCAGTTGTACCATTTAAAACATACAAGTTTTTCTTCTGTTCAGGCATTTCAGGGTGGAACAGGTCGATACAGACCGCTTGCCAGCTTTTTGCTTTAGCAATTTTACTTTTTAAACGCACGTTCATTATTTCATCAGGCATCAGTGACGGCAGTTCTTTAAGTGGTGAGGCAAAAATAAAATTATGGCCATAAAAAGTTTTGTTTCCGTTAACAGTCACATGAGTAACCTTCGGATTTTTTACAGTTGCATCGTCAAAATGAAATTTAGTTACGAATGACCTTGGTAGTAGCGTTCCAGAAAATTTTTCTTTCAGTAACTGAACCCATTCGTAAGGCTGTAGCGTTAATTCGGTATATTTTGAACTTAAAAAATACGAAAGTTGATCGTAGAACTTAGGCGAATGGTCGCCGAAACCAACGAACGGTTTAAAACCAGCAGCTTCGTATGTTTCTGGATTATTTTCTTCAATTGACGATGATAATTTAAGTTCCAACTGTGCTTCTAAGTTTTCTAAAGCTTTTAGTGCCGATTCAGTTGCGGGATAAAATCTTAAGCCGTTATTTATAGTTTGGCCCGCTAAGCTAGCAGCTTTGTTAGCTCCGCCAGTGTCGTCTAAAGATTCAAGAACAAGTACGTTTTTGGTTTCCTTAGACAGCTTTTGTGCGATCGTTAATCCTGTAAGGCCGCTTCCGATGATGATGTAGTCGTAGATGTGCATATAGTAACGATCGGCAATCAAGTATCAGGTGGCAAGAAAATCCTGTATTAAAATGCTCTAACGCATTTGATCACAAGCCGTAAAACAGCTCTGATCGCGGGCTTAAGCCAGGTTTGCTGGTCAAGAAAGCACGCAATTTTAGGAGACACTTTATAGTAAAAATAGACAAATTTTCTTCCAACTGGAGTTACTTTTAAAAATTCATCGCGAAATC
>JAYTMU010000010.1:0-8719 GCA_043728195.1 Bdellovibrionales bacterium | reverse complement strand
GTATCAGTTGTATTTTCAGTCACTGCAGAGTTTGGTGTGACGGCAGCTGGGCTGTCAGAACCACTGTTAGTACAAGCTACGAATGCTAAGCATAGTGCCGCAACCGAAGCGCTTTTCAAAAGACGCGCGCAATTATTTTTCATAAATATCCTCCGTTAGGGTTTTGTGTGTACCGGTGACCAAAGCAACGTGTATGCCACGGGATTTTGTGTGCGGTTTGATGTTTTGGTTGAAATGGTAAACAATCATCGGGGATTTTTACCCAAGCAAAAAAATGGACGGGAAAAAAAACCGCTAAATGACATACTTTTTTATTTTGCTGATTTGACAAGCGCAGTTACGATGATTAAAAAGATCTCATGAAAGAATATGAAATTGCTGCACTAAAAAATGACACTGTAAACGCACTTGGTTTTGAAAATGAGTTGCAGCTTTGTTTTCCAGTAATGCAAGAACTTCGCACACATTTAACTTTTGAGAATTTTTTGCTACTTTATACTCAGGCACACGAACATGAAGGTTATAAAATAATTACAGCAAGAAAGAATAAAAAAATTGTTGGTCTTATGGGCTACAGAATTTTACATGACTTTGTTCACGGCAAGCACCTGTACATTGATGATTTAGTTTCGACGCAGACCGAGCGTTCAAATGGGATAGGCTCGGCACTTTTGCAACACGCAGAAAAAGTAGCTGCCCAGAATGGCTGTAAGATCCTAAGACTTTGCACAGGGGTAGACAACGAGCTTGGGAAAAAGTTTTACGAAAAAAATAATTTATCCTTACGGGCCGTGGTTTATAAAAAGAAATTCTAGCCGCAGGCCTATCAAAGGCGTGTGTTTTTCCAGACTAAAAGCCAGAAAACAGAAAGTCATTGGGCTACTGTAGGGTTAATTTTAATTTTCTCAGATAAGCTGAAAGTATGAAAAAATGGACTTTGTTTTTTAGTCTGGCGGCTTGTCTTTGCCTAGGAATTTTACTATTTCATTTCTCCACAGACAGGGCTGTCGAAAAAGCTGAATTTTCTAGCATGGCCTTACCAAAACAGAAAAACCAGTATCGCGGATCGATAGACGATTGTCTGTTGAGCGACACAATTTACAATCGAAACGATGAAATTCAATCTATTTGCACGGAAAACTATGTGCATTTTTTCCCGTCCGAAATTCAAAAAAATAAAAAAAATGAAAAACGCTCGCCGAAAGATTTGAAAATTGGGTCATTTAATCTTTTTCATTTAGGTGATAACCAAGCACCGATGAAAAGTTACGCTATTGTGGCTAGCATTATCAACCAATGGGACTTAGTCGGTGGACAAGAAATGATGCCACTGGCTTCTGATATAGCAACTGAAAACCGAAAACTTGGGGAAGCGATTCAAAATCAAACTTCGATCGATTACCCATTTTCAGATTGGTCCGTGCTTGCACCAGGCTATTTACGAGTGCTTCGCGAACTGCAAAAACTTGATAGCAGCTGGGCATTGATACTTCAACCAACTTCTGAAGGTGAGGGCGGTGCCGGAGAAATGGCTGGATTTTATTATCGATCTAGCATAGTGCAATTAAAGGAATGGGATTACTGTGCTTTTGAAAAATCAGTTGATTCAAAAACGCAGGCACAGGCACCAAGTTATGCTTGTTTAACTCAAGCTGCCGAAAAAGTAGCTAAACTGACATCACGATTGGCCTTTGCTGCATTCTTTAAAAGCGATAATTTTGACTTCATTGCATTGACAACACATAGCCGATTCCGGCGATCTCTTGACCCCAAAGACTTAGAAGCGCAGAAAAAAGCAATTTGCAACAACCACAGCCAGCCAGATAAATGTAAAATTCCGTTGGATCAGGTCGGGCGCTACTACGAAGTTTTAGCAGTGGCAGAGCAAATTGGAAAAATGAAAGAAGATGCAAAAGATGCCGACGTCATTTTCATGGGAGATTTCAATTTAGAACTTGCGCCAATCACAGTAGAAAACTGGAAGGCATCGCTTAGGCCAGCGCCATTACTACGACCATTTCAAAAGGACCCAACAACTGTGGGAATTAAATTCTCGAAAATGATTAGCAGCTACGATCATTTTATTTTAGATACAAAATGGACTTCGGAATGCAATGCAGAAGCTTCACAAAGTTATGACTTTGTAAAAGCGGCAGCACGCGGCGCATCGAGCGCAGATAAATTAATTAAGCAACACTTACTGCCTTCTGCACAAAAAGCCGTTGTAGCCGAAAAAAAAATGGAAACTGAAAAATTTATTAAAGTACAAAACTCAAGCTCGGGCCCAGTTTTACGTGCGCTGAATGAAAAAGAAAAAGACGAAATCAACGCAAGTTATGACGCCGCTTTAATTCGCATGAAAGTAAATGACTACGCCGTAGTACTTGAACTTATCAGTGACCACATTCCAATCGAAATGAACTGCAAAAGGGATTTGCCAGATGATGATTAAAATATTAGGGATAGTGTTAATCTTAACGTCGTGCACGCAAGATGTTAAAACTGTTAATTTGCTAGCGGCACGAACGCCAGCCACAGATTCCGACGCCATTGGATCTGAAGCGCCGCGCTTAATTTACTCGACTTATGATACCAAAGGTAAAGCCTTTCACGAGGAAATCAGCAGTGAACGCTGGAGTGGCTTAAACGGCGGATTTAGCGCTGGCGGTAGGGAAGACTATTTAATCAAAATGTTTTATGCCTCGACCGTTGGCGTATCTTCCAGGGGGATCTTGCATTCGGCCTGCTTTTTGGGAAATGCGCAAAGCCTACAGCAGAATTTTTTTGAAAATGAAACTGCAACGGTTCGTAATTTAACTGCTAGGGTTCAAGTAAAGTCCAGTAGCGATGGGCGAAAGATTGGCTTAAAACTAAATCATAAAACTCGCGGAGTGCTATTTTTTCGCTTAAGCCATTGCTTGTCTGGAAAATCAACGGCATCAGAAATTTCTTTGAAGCCGTCGCGGGTACCAGCCAATGAGTGGCCGGCGCCAGCTGCTGCTGCAGATCGAGCGGCACAGAAGACATTACCTGGTTCAGTGAATGCCACTGGATTTCAGCAGATTCATAAAACTAAAGTGGATCGAAAGATTTTACCAGGATTCGCGTTGCGCGCGGACTTTGAAGATATGCCTGCTGGGCTTGAAAAAAAGCCATGGCATGGTCTAGATTTGCTTGATCCCAAAGAGGCCTTGCTGTTTGCCTTGTTAGCACAAAAATACGTTTATGAAAATATGGCCAATCAAAACGTAACAAATCGTGATGAGAATTTTATAGCTGCAAAAAACAAATCGCGCTACTGGTGCCACATGCCATGGATGAACGTTGGAGTAAACGGCCGCGAAGCCATCCACGGATTAACCCAAGAACGCGACTTAAAAAGTTCGACGCTAGTTCCTACCTTTAAAAACGCTACGCCAGGAACAAACTGGGGATTAGCATTTTTCAATACGGAAGGCTGTCAAACTATTCGCGATATCTTTGGTTCGGCAAAAAATCCTAAAGTAAACCCGGATTTTACTAAGAATAGTTTTCCGAATGAAACTTTTATTACCAAGATACTTTTTACGAGTGCAAACTTTCCAGAAATTGAAAATGCTTACAAGTGGAATGCGCACGTTAATGAGGTTGGCAGCACGGAAAGATCTATCCGAACAGTGCGACATATACAGATGGATATTGCGGTTAAGGATACCTCGTTAAAAGGAGTTAGCCCTGATCTGCAGAACTGGGCAATGAGTGCCTTTTATTACGATGCTAGTTTTGATTACGACAAAGAGTACAAAGAGTTGTTGGGAATCGAGCATCCGATTAAGGCGATTCCTAATCTTCCGCCAGAATTACTAAAAATGCGTCCGATA
Source organism: Bdellovibrionales bacterium (assembly GCA_043728195.1). Taxonomy (GTDB): domain Bacteria; phylum Bdellovibrionota; class Bdellovibrionia; order Bdellovibrionales; family Bdellovibrionaceae; genus Pseudobdellovibrio. The sequence continues at coordinate 4,859 of JAYTMU010000010.1, read as the reverse complement.
GGCATTCAGACAGGATATAGCGATCCAGTGAAATCTCGGGATACCATTTTATTTCCTGGTTCGCACACCAATGGTGTTGGTGGACGGCTAAATGGCCCGGCAGATAATCCAAAAACAAGTTGCTTAGGTTGTCATGGGCCTGCAGGAACACAGGCGCGAATGGTTCCTGGATTTTTATCTTTAAGTATGTTTGAACCTTTTAGAAACGTACCGAACTTAGATTTCAATCAACAACTGGCACTGGCAAAATCAAACTTTGAAACTTACATTCCCTAACCGAAACCTGACTTTACTTTTTAGTTAGCTCACGCTGAGATAACTTCATAAGTAAATAATCATCGTTCACGGAGGGGCAAAGTTAACAGGTTCATTCAGTACAGTTGCAAAAGCGACTGCGGGATTTCTTTTTGCCTCAGCGCTTACGTTAACAGTTTCAGCAGCAGGAATTGCTGTTATGGGCGATGCCGGCCGTGCCGGGTCCGAACTAAATGCTTTAAAAAAGTCTGTTATGGCAGAAAATGTGACCTCGATATTAATGCCAGGCGAATACTATTCGAAGGTAAAAGACGGGGCGCGATTTATTGTGCTGAATTCTGATAACTCCAGCACGGTTAGCGAACAGTTTGCCTGGTTAAACCAGGAAATAAACCGGGTTTCTGAAAAGTTAATTTTTTTAGTTTATCATCATCCAACGTATTCGGTTTCTGATAGCCATTCATGGACTGAGAAAAAAGATTTCCAGTTGCAAATGCGCGAATTTCTAAAGAAAAATGCACCGCGTATTACCGCATTGCTGCTAGGACATGATCACATGAGCCAGTTCTTAATGTTTGGTTCCGTTCCCGTTGTTATTGCTGGTGCCGGACGCGAAGTACGAAATGAAGGCTCGGTTTCATTTTCTGAAAATTCAATTAAGATTGAAACCAAATACTTAGCGCCACGCCAGCCGCACTGGGGGTTATTAGAAATCGCCTCAGGGGCGGCAGAAGCTACCATTACATTTATTCGCGTTTCAGGCCAAAAGCGATCGTGCACAGCACGATTTAGAAATTCCGAAATGCTTCTTGAAGGCGAATGCCGCCAGTAGGCACTAAGGACATTGTACTTTTGACAATGACGTTTTTGGTACTATCGGTGATTTTTAGCCATGGGGGCCATGCCCATGGTTTTAAACGACAACTTTTTTGACAGGCAAGCTTTACACCAGTCCAAATCATAACATCTAGAATTATCTACCCGGGCCACTTAGAATTGAGCCACTGAAACGCGAGGTAATTATGACACTAAGAATGATAGCAACAACGTTACTAATTTTAATCGGTAGTGCAAGTTGGGCCCAAATGCCTGTTAGTCAAAAGCCTTCGGACAATGCAATCACCTTTTACAGCAAAGAATTTACAGAAATAATTAATCGACTGCAACTGCAGCACGATACAACGTACAGCCTTGGTGGTATTCCAGTTTCAGATGACTGTGTATCGATGATGAATGCGAATCAAACAACGGGTAAAGTTGGCGAGGCCATTTTTAAAGAGCTAACGACAAAAGCAGATTTATATTCGCTTTTACTTGAAGGCGGTGACGTCAAGCGCTACTGCAAAAAGTATTCTGGCATGAGTAAAAATCAGCGCGCACTGGTGTGGGTTTTAATCTTAACAACAATGGCGCATTTTGAAAGTTCATGCAGTGAAAAGGCTAGCGCCCGTGGGCCAAATGGAACAGCTTACGGATACTATCAACTACATAAGGGTAAGGAGGATCAGTACTTAGGCGGCGATGCGTGCGCAAAAAATTCAAGTACAAATCCTGTCAGTTCGAGCCGCTGCACTTTAGCTATGCTTGAAATACAGATGAAGCGATCGAACCGCATGTTGTTCTCGAACAAATCGTACTGGGAAGTTTTACGGCCAAATGGTCCAGCCGATAAGGCCAAGCTTATCACTAAAGCCTTAATGGTTTCTACGCTATGTAACCCAACTACCATGTAGTCAGACTAAGTTAGAGTTACGAGTGCAAGCGATCTTGTTGATCCGAGCCTTCAGTTTTTACTATTTTGTTATAAATACCTAATAGCAAAAATGATGGCACCCAAAGGCCAACAAAGTTTGCGAAATCTTTACGTTCTTTTACTACGGCCAATCCAATAGAATGTGCCATAGCACCTAAAGCTAAACCTAAATACCCCACTGATGGAATTTGTGCGGTAACTTTTTCGATCTTTTTAGTTAGTTCGCCTTCTACTGGTTGCTTATTCGTAAAAAGTTTGTCACTTGTATCGTGCTGGATATTGTCTCCTTCGTGAGTATTTCAATTTGCAGTTGCAATGACGTGGCCAAAATTTAACTTTGCTAGTTATGTTGTGAAATATAAATTAAGCTTTTTCGGTTAGTAACTTTTCAGCACCAGAAATTTTTAGCCACGTGCGTTCTGAAAAAAACAGAATAAGTGCTAAACACGGAATAAAAAATATCAGTAAAAATACGGAAAACAGAATCCAAAGTTTTGTTTGCATATCTATATTTGGATTTAGTAGCACGCCGGATACGATGGCGCCGACAAATCCGATAACCATAAGCTGCAGCGCCATTAAAATAAGTACGGCCGCCAAAAGGCTTTGGCGCACGACCTTTAGCGTTTTTAAATATGTAAGAACTGCTTTTTTTCTAACCCGCGTAAAAATATATTGATAGGCGGCTTGTCCCATACTGTAGGAAAGTAATTTTCCAAGCCAAGATATCATGGCGAATCATCCTTTTTTTTCTCGCTGACTAAGCAGCCGATAACAAATGCGACAAAACCGACAATAGCAAACGTTAGCCACGGATTTTTTGCTATCTTTTCTTCGATTTCGGATTTTGAACGGCTTACTTCTGATTCGACTTTGGTTTTTAAGGTGTCTAGGTAGGGCTTTAAATCTTCAAAAGATTTTTTAAGCTCTGAAAAATCGCTGCCGAAAAGATTTTTTATTTCAGCAGATTTTGTTTTTCCAACCTGTTCTAACTGGGCGATGGCTTCTGATAACGTTTTAGCACTTTTATTTTCAGACATGTGGTTGATCCCCTAATATAGAGCGTTTCGGCTGCTGGATCTGCTGTATTAAGGCCAATTATTTAATAAACAAGATGCTAGACCTAGCGCGGGCTGGCCAGCCAATATGTAGAAATTGCGACTACTACCGTTGGTGGTAAAGATATTGCTAATAAAGATCAAACTAAAATTGAATACCAGTGCCGAATATTAAAATATTAAAACAAATGGATATTAAATAATTTCAACCTGCCGTTGGATGTTTGCCTAAGCTAAAAAAAATTGCTTAGTTAAACCAGACCACAGGGGGTTATCGATGAAGCATTTATTACTTGTTTTGACTGCTGTGCTACTTACTGCAGTTGGCCGCGCTGAAACAAACCAGTCTACAGGCAATAATGGCTTGGACGAAATAAATCCGTTTGCCGAAAATATTGAAACATTATTGCAAGAATATGATCAAGATTACGAACTTCAAACTGGAAAACCAGCTTTTGATTTTGGGTTAAACGGTCCTGAATTTTTAAACTGGAAAAGCTGCGCGCAAAAAACCTGTGAAGTGTACGCGCAAATTGTAAAGTCAGAGCAAAAACTTTATCTGTATATTCATGGGACACTTCAAGGCAGCTGGGCTGTTTCTACGGGTCTGCCGCAATATGAAACTCCGCTATTAAATGAAAATCCTAACGGTCGAATTTACGACGCTTACACATCGACAAAATTTCCGGGTGGTGATTACAAAGGTTTAGGCAATATGCCGTACGCTGTATTTATTCGCGGTGGTTTTGCTGTGCATGGCACAGCCGAAAGCAACTGGAGCAAGTTAGGTAGTAAGGCGTCCCATGGATGCATTCGCTTACACCCAGACAATGCGCAGCACTTAAACCGACTTATTAAAGACGCTGGTATTTACAATTCATGGGTATCAGTACAGGAATAATTAAGCTAACCGTTAATCTAAACAAGGAGCAGCACGATGGAAGAAAACACGCAGCAAACACCTCCACCAGAAGTTCACCGAAAAGTGAAGCCGCCAATCGTTGATCAAAAACCACAGACAAATAAAAACAAAATTGAAGAACCTGAGCAGCAAAAGAAAACAATAGAAGATGCACCTGCAGTAGGTGATGAACAAGCCCCATAGATAGCAATAAACCAGGGAGGTTTTATGCCAAAAAGCGAACGTCAAAAGGACATTATTTCTGAGCAAGAGTTTAATAAACGCATGCGTAACTCGTCGACAGCACCGCGTAAGGATAGCCCAGGTGACTCGGAAATGGACACGCGTGCTGAATACATGATGGGCGTAAATTTTATGCCTGGCGAAGATCAAGACGACAACTTGGACGAAGATGGTGAAATCATCTATGCCGATGATAAATCAACGGCAGCAAGTGAAGTCCCAAGTGATATCAATCAATCAACTGACGATTTAGAAGTGAAGCTTCCGCCTACGGCGCGCGTGATTTCAGCGCAAAAGCCGTCACCAAGTGCTGATGTTCACAAAAGGTCCGATACAAATTAAGAGGTGTAAGTAGAAATACAAAGCACGTTTGATTGTTAGATATTTTACTGCTCTGTTTTATTGCTCTACTTTTTTGCACGCCGTTGGTCGCGAACCAAAACCGTATTTTTACAACTGCGGTGCGGCGTTCAGAAACTCGTTGAATCATAGTCTCTAATCCAATAGAACTAACAACGGAAAGCTGGTAGAGCGGTTGAATACACCAGTCTTGAAAACTGGCAGCCCTTCGCGGGGCTCGAGGGTTCGAATCCCTCGCTTTCCGCCATTTTTAAAAATAGCGATTTGTTTCAACCTCAAATCAATTTAA
>JAYTMU010000009.1:0-8016 GCA_043728195.1 Bdellovibrionales bacterium | reverse complement strand
CGGGTCCAATCCGTTTTTCGCTAAGAAAAAAAACTTTGGGGTGATTTCGTAGATAATATTTGAGTGTCATACTCTTCCACTGCCACGATGGCAGTGGAACCAGGGGCTCGGGGACTGGTCCCCGATTGCATGGATGCAGATACGTCGGATCTTAAGTGAATGGCATTGACTTAAAGGTATACAAGTTACAGAGGTCATAATGAACGAGCTGATAAAATCGAAAGTTCTATCGGACGACTGCGAAAGGTAAAAATAGCCGGCGCATCGCCGTCGAATCAGCGGCGATCACATTAATCTACGCCAGCCCATAGTTTTTCTAAATATTTTTTGTAATGTATTATATGAATTCCGTCCTTAACTCTTTCAACGGGGTCACTAGAGACCAAAATATATTTGCTTAAAAGATTTTCTTCCTTTAAGGCATACAGTCCTTTAAGGTCTTTCTCGGTTACTTTGGAAGTGGATTTAATTTCTATGGCCGTTTTTCCAAAAATGACATCGACCTCAAATTGTGAAGTTGATCGCCAAAAGTTCAAACTGCATTTTCGTCTTTGATAAAAATTTGCACAGCGAATTTCATTAACAATAAAATGCTCAAAACGACTGCCCCATATGGGTGAACTTACACTTTCTGGAAAAGTTTCCGAAATAAAATTTAATACTCCAATATCAAAAAAGTAAAATTTGGCCGTCGCGATGGCTTTTCTTTTTTTCGATCCCAGCCAGGGCTCTAGCGTGAAGCCAATCATAGTATCTTCTAAAATTTTATAATGTTCTTTAATCGTACTAACGGGAACTCCCGCATCCGAAGAGATATTCTGAAAGTTCAGCAATTCGCCGGAATGCAGACTAGCTTGTTTCAAAAATCTAGAAAATGCCGGTACCTTTCGGATAATTCCTTCAGATTTAAGCTCTGCTTCAATGTAAGTCTGGATGTAGCTATCCAGCTCTTCGTTTGGCTCTTCACTATTCCATACTGCGGGTAGGCTTCCATAAGTTAGTATTTTCTTTAGATCCCATTTTTTAAGTTCGTAGGTATTAAGTGGAAAAAAACGAGCTAGCCAAGCTCTGCCTGCAAGCAAATTGGCCCCTGATGACGACAGCTTTCTAGCGCTGCTGCCTGTAAGTAAAAACCGAGTACCTTTTTCTTCAATAAGTCGATGCGCTTCATCCATTAGTGCAGGGATTTTTTGTACTTCATCTATAACTATAATTTTTCCGTTGTGCGCAGCCACAATTTCTTCTAACAAACTTGGATTATTACTTAATGGTAAATATTCTGAACTTTTAAGCAGATTAATGACATGAATATTTTCAAGTTCATTTCGAATATAAAAACTTTTGCCCGTTCCACGCGGCCCCAACAAAAGGACTGATTTTTTTTTTAAGACCTGCTGTAAATATATGTTTCTATTAAATGCAGTCACAATGAGACAATACTAATGTTGTTTATTATGATAAACAACATTAGTATTGTTGCGTTAGGTTTATGTCTAGTTTAATAGGCATTATTTTACCGTGCCATCGCCCGCTAGCTCGCCATCATTGGCTTCGTCTTTACCTAAATTAGATTCGGATTTAAGACCATCTTTTAGACACGTGTAAACATCTGTTGCCGATGCATTTATTTGCGGACATGGAACTCCACCAGGGGCTTTAGTGTCTTGGTTGATAACGTATCCGTCAGGTACTGCAGCCATATCGATTTTTCTAAATAAGTTTGCGATTTGAATACTTAACAATACATTTGAGTTCTCTGTCAGAGCAACACCATTAGGTCCGGCTAATTCGTACTCGTAACCTTCTGTAGATGAAAAAGTAAAACTTCGTGCTGGTAGCATACCCACTGCACCTACAGTTCCCGTCCAGTAAATACTTTTCCCTTCTAAACCTAGTGGCGCACCTGATGGTCGCCCCGCAACATTATGCAACTGCATTTTAACTCTTCGTAATGAAGCACCGACTCGTGCCTGTCCAAAAGATTGCAACGTTGAAGCAATTAAATTTATCGCGGTCGGCGTTTCAAAGCTAACGCTGTCACCTGAAACTTCTCCTGCACCTGGAACTTCAGTAGATTTAAACTCGACTTTTTTTACCGAAATCCAAGCCTCATTTAAACTAATTGCGGCATCGGTAGAATCTTTTAGTACTGGTGGTGGAAGCGCAACGGCTTGACGAAATAAACCACCCAACAGCGGAAGCTTGACATTATTCAGCGCAATAGTTTTCGGTGCCGACGATCCCGCCATCGAAAAACTAACTAATGGATTTCCAGCAGTCGTGCCACCGGCATCATTTTTACAGCTACATAGTAATACTACGAATAAAGCCACATATATTGTCAGTGCAGTTTTCATATAATTATTCTCCCACTTTTCCGCTGCCGGAACTAGATTTTTTTGTTAACGGAAAGGCAGCTACCTCGATCTGATATACTTCTGTCTTTGGTTGTGATGTATTGTCCACAGTTTCAATCTTGTTTATAGCATCTCGTAATATAGCTTGAACTTTTTCGTACTGGTCTTTGCTAAGTGCTACCGTGTGACCTAACAAAATTCGCTCTTCGCGTGACACGTCATCTATCGAATTTTTTGCGATATCTAACATCTGTCGGTGAAATTCACCCAGTGATATTTTGTAGACACCTTCATGACAACTTAGCTGCTTTTCTGCAACTTTGAATTTTCCTGACGAAGTTTTTAAGATAAATCCATATTTGATTAAAAACTGCATGCCTTCCGCTATTTCCTTTTGTGAAACCCGACCGCGAAGGCGTTCTTGTATCCAGGCAGGTTCATTTTTGAATTCTGGTAAATTGACCAGTTCACGAATTGCCACATAATACCAGCGACTTAAATACTGATGAGCTTCTAGCTCTGAATGATGATTTTCTTGGTAATCGTTTAATTTTTGTAGATCGGTTAGGGCCTGAGCACGCTCTTTAGGAATTTCAGATTCTGCGATAATGCGCAGTAAATCTAGGAAGCGTTTTTCTTTTAATGATAATTTTAAAAATGGCTTAATTTTTTCGTAGAACTTTAAAGATAAATTTCGTTTGCGGCTAAAACACATCGGAAGATAACCTGAAGCAATCCCTGCTTCTTTAGCTATCTTCCTTAAACTGAACCCGCTTTCTTGTTCCTTTAGATATTCTGTCCAGTCTTTTAAAAATTCAAGGTAGTCATGATAATTTTGAATGTTTGGTTTCATGACTACCTCCTTGAATTATTCTGTTACAATATTTTCAACTTTAACACTTTCGGTATCAGTTCAAAATTAATCTTGAACTTCGTCTTCGCCAACTTCGATTTCGCCGTCGTTATCGCTGTCTTTACCAAACTTACCTGCTTTTTCTAAACCCTTACGAATACAAGTGTAGATGTCGTTCGATGAATTTTCAATCAACGGACACGCACCAGCAGCGGGGATTCGGTTAGCTTCTGAAATTGCTTTGCTTCCTGCGAAGGCAACAACAGCATCCATGTTGATCATTCGAAAAAGATCAGACATTTTCACACCTAACATCAAGTTAGCTGTTTCACTTAGGTTAACTCCACCCGGACCAGCAATTTTAAATTCTGTTCCATCTGTCGACGTGTACGAAAATGCTGTAGTCGACACGTTTCCCTCTAAAAGAATGCTCTTACCCATTAATCCGGCTGGTGCACCAGCTGGCAAAGTTGAATCTTTTTCTAGCTTCATCTTTACACGGCGGTAAACCCCGGCTGGAACTGAAGCCGAACCAAATGATGCAGGTATAGTAGATAATAGATCTACAAAATACGGTCCGCGAAACTTAACTTCTGCGCCTTCGACTTCGCCAGCACCGGCAACCTCTGCTAATTTAAATTCAACTTCTTTTACTACGATCCATGCTGTGTTCAGTGTAACGACCCGGGTTGTAGCATCTGTCATCGCTGGCGGTGGAAAGGCTACTGCCGTTGGTGAAAACAGCTGCAACAAAGGATGAGCCTTCTTATAGTTCGCGACCGATTTTGGTTGGCTAGATCCAGTCATAGCCAAGGCTGCTGTTACCGTTGGCGTATCAGTTGCTGACTTTGCGCAACCTACTCCTACTAGTGCAGTTGCTAAACCCGCTAGCACTACTTTAAAACTTACATTTAACTTATTCACAAAAAACCTCCTGTTAGTTTGCAGTGTCGCCCTCTTGGACTTTCACACCGATGTTTGCTGACTTATTTAGATTAATATACGGATCGGCTTTTTGATATTAAAAATTCACTTTTGTGATCAATAATTTAGTTTAAACAAAATAAAAGTCTGCAGTTACGATAGCTTAAGTAAACATTTATTTATTCTTGTTATGATACTGTGTCTTTTTGTGATCAACTTTATGGGACAAAAGTCTAGTAAAAACGGGCTTGTTTGTATCACCTTAATCCACCCGGAATACTTGGCTACTTTGCTTTACTTAAAATTCCCAAACAGGTACGTTAAATCCCATGGAAATACGTGACCCCATACATGGCTCTATTCAACTAAATGACGGCGAAGTGGCCGTCATTGAATCGGTTGAATTTCAGCGTTTACGCCAAATCAAACAATTGGGCTTCGCCGAATTTAGTTTTCCTGGCGCCACCCACAACCGCTTTTTACATTCCATCGGCGTAAGCTTTGTTGCTGGTCAGGTATTTGATTCCATATTTCGCGCCTATCCATTCGGAAAAGTTTCAACGAAAAATCGTCTGCGTCAGTTAGTCAAATTAGCTTCACTTTTACACGACATCGGTCACGGACCATTAAGCCACACCACCGAACAGGTTATGCCGCCCCTTGAAAAATTAAATGTCAAAATTTACAACGATCAAAAGTTAGCTCAAGACCGTCAGGCCAATCACGAAGACTTCACCATTAAATTTGTTACCGAATCTACTGTTGCCGATATTATTCGGGCTAACTTCGCAGATATCCTGCCAGAGCATGTTGCCTTTCTTATTGATAAAAATCTTTCCTGTAACGAAAGCATCTTTACCGAAGGTGGAATAAATTTTAGGCCGCTACTAAGTCAAATTGTAAGTTCTGAGCTTGATGCTGACCGCATGGACTACCTAGAGCGCGACTCATTTTTCTGCGGTATTAACTATGGGAAAATTGATAAAGACTGGCTCATGCAAAACCTGACCTTACACATCGTAAAAAATACGGCCTATTTAGCACTTAACCGCCGAGCACTTTACGCTTTTGACGATTTTTTAATTTCTCGTCATCACATGCACTTGATGGTCTATTTTCACCACAAAAGTATTATTTACGAAGAGATGCTAAATCGTTATTTGTCATCACCCGGCTGCAAATTTTTTATTCCAGCTGATCACAATGAATACATTGCCTACACCGACTACAAACTTTATCAGCATTTAGAAACAGCAAAAAATCAATGGGCGCAGCGAATTGCCCAGCGTAAACCATTTCGTGTGGCGCTCGAGCTGCACAATCAAGAAACCTCGCGGATCGAGCGCATTAAAAAAATGTTTCTAGAAAAAGACAGCGAAATTATTCATGCAAGCTCGAACACCCGCTTATCAAAATATCATTCGACGAATCCTGAAGAAAGAATGAATATTTTTGTTGTCGATCAGTATGACCGTTGGGACGTGCCTTCACCAATTAATTCCGCGACGCAGATATTTGAAAAGTACGAGGGCGCCCGTGTTATTGATCGTTTCTACGTAGCGCCCGAAAAATATCCTGAGTTCAAAAAAATGTTAGATGAAGTTCGCTACTAAATACAATTACATGCGCTCGATAATGATTGCGATACCCTGGCCTCCGCCAATGCATGCTGAACCCAATGCATATTTTCCACTGCGACGGTGAAGCTCGTACACAAGATGATTCATAATCCGCGCGCCTGAGGCTCCTAACGGATGTCCAACAGCAATGGCACCGCCATTTACGTTCGTTTTTTCCGGATTCAGTTTTAATTCTTTTTCAACAGATAAGTACTGTGCAGCAAAAGCTTCGTTTACTTCTACTAGATCCATTTGCTCTAATATAAGCCCTGCTTTTTCAAGCGCTTTTCGTGAAGCCGCTGCGGGACCGATACCCATGATTGTCGGATCACAACCCACACTTGCCCAGGACACTAGTCGCGCAAGCGGTTTATAACCTTTTTGTTTTGCGTAAGATTCACTGCAAATAATTGAACATGCGGCCCCATCCACAATTCCCGAAGCCGTCGCCGCCGTAACTAAGCCGTCTTTTTTAAACAACGCTTTCATCGTGCCTAATTTCTCAAGTGTCGCATCTGGTTTTGGGTGCTCGTCTTTATCAATAACAACCGTTCCCTTTTTTGTAGTGACTGATACCGGGGTAATTTCTGCAGCAAAAAGGTTTTTGTCTAAAGCAGCTTTGTAGCGCTTTTGTGACTTAATCGAATATTCGTCGCACGCAGCTCGCGTGATGCCGTATTTTTCTCCTAGGTTCTCTGCGGTAATTGCCATCGGCGTTCCAGCATAGGCGTCAGTTAGCGCCGCAGTCATGGTGTCTTCAAGTTCAAAATTTCCCATACGAAGTCCGTCGAAGCGAACTTTTCTTGCTACATACGGAACCTGTGACATTTGTTCGACCCCGCCCGCAAGGACGCAATTAGCTTCGCCAGTTAAAATCATCTGGGCTGCATTTACCCACGACTGAAAACCTGATCCGCACAAGCGGTTTACATTATATGCCGGAACATGAACTGGTATGCCCATTTTTAAACCAACATGTCGCGCTAGGTAGGCGGCGTCGGCAGCACTTTGCACAACGTTTCCGATGACAACATGATCGATGTCTTCGGGTTTTACATTTCCACTGGCTAGTGTGTCTTTTCCGGCGATAACCGTTAGCTCAGTCGCTGAAATATCTTTTAATGAACCACCAAAGGCACCAAACGCCGTTCTTTTACCCGAAATAAAAACAATTTTTTCCATAACTATCCTTTACGTTTTTCGTGGTTTTTTTTCACTTACATCTTAGTCCCAGTTACGGTAAACAGATTCAACATTATCAGCAAGGAGATTTTATGCGCGCATTGATTATTGGCTCTGGTGGTCGAGAACACGCGGTCGTAAAAAGCCTGTCTAAGTCATCGCACGTAACAAAAATATTTACCAGTCCCGGAAATGCAGGCACGGCGCTGTTGGGTGACAACGTTGTTCTTGATTTAAAAAATCACGCAAGCGTTGTGCAATTTTGCCAAATACAAAAAATGGGGTTTGTTTTTATTGGCCCCGAAGATCCGTTAGTTGATGGCCTTGCTGATTCACTGCGTGCCGCCAACATTCTTGTGGTTGGCCCCTCGAAACAAGCTGCGCAGTTAGAGGGTTCAAAAATCTTCGCTAAAGAATTTATGAAAAAAGCGCAGGTCCCTACTGCGGATGCAGTTGTGGTTAATTCAGTGGAAAGCACGCTGACTGCAGCGAAAAAATATCAGGCACCGTATGTTTTAAAAGCAGATGGCTTAGCTGCAGGCAAAGGAGTTTTCATTTGCAAAACTTTAGCTGACTTAGAAGGTGCTGCAAAAAAACTTTTTGTTGAAAAAATATTAGGCGAAGCCGGTGAAACTGCTTTGCTTGAAAAAAACTTAATTGGCACAGAACTTAGCTTCATCATTTTAACTAACGGTAGCGAATTTCAAGCGCTGCCGTTAGCGCAAGATCATAAACGACTATTAAATAAAAACTTAGGCCCCAACACCGGCGGTATGGGTGCAGTTGCGCCCATGGAAATTCCACCTGCATTGTATACAAAAATTCTAAAACAAATTATAGAACCAACAATAAAGCAGATGAAAACAGATCAATTATTTTATCGTGGAGTTCTTTTTGTGGGGTTGATGATTGTAGACAATGAACCTTATGCACTAGAATACAACGTACGGTTCGGAGATCCCGAAACTCAAGTCTTATTACCTTTAATACAAAGTGACCTGGGCCAAATTCTTCATAACTTAGCGCAAGGCGTGCTGCAAAAAATTACGCTTAATAATTTACACGCCATCTGCATTGTAAA
>JAYTMU010000008.1:0-28847 GCA_043728195.1 Bdellovibrionales bacterium | reverse complement strand
CAAAAGAAGCTTTCACCTCGCACACAACCGAAAATTCCGCTTGAAGCAAATAGAATTCCATCTACAATCACCGGCATCTGGAGGCTTCAATGGAAAGTTTAAAATTAATCGGCGTTAGTTTCGTAACAATACTTATTCTAGATTACGTGTGGCTAGGTCTTATCATGAATAAATTCTACACGGAAAATTTAAGTGTCATCGCAAGAATCCAAGACGGAAAAATTCAACCCGTTTACTGGGCTGCAGCAGTCGTTTATGTTTTACTAGCAGTTGGTGTTGTCTACTTCGTACTTCCAAAAGTTGAACCAGGATCTAGTTACTTGAATATCTTTTTAGCGGGCGCACTTATGGGCCTAATTATTTACGGAGTGTACGACATGACTAATTACGCGACGTTAAAAGATTTCCCGGTAAATTTAGCATTTGCCGACATGGCTTGGGGTGCAACAGTCACCGGGCTTGCAACAATTGCTGCAAGCCTAGTTCGCGATTTAAATTAGCTTTTATTTTTTCTCTTTAAAGTCGCGCGAGCTGCTGCTAGCCGTGCGATCGGAACTCGAAATGGTGAACAGCTAACGTAATCCAAGTTCACATTTTCAAAAAATTCAATCGAATCAGGATCACCGCCATGTTCTCCACATACGCCAACTTTTAGATTACCCTTTGTTTGTCGACCCAAATCGACTCCCGTTTTAACCAGTGTTCCTACACCGACCTGATCTATGCTAACAAATGGATCCTTCGCAAATATTCCTTGCGTAACATACGTACCTAAAAAGCGGCCAGCATCATCCCGTGATAATCCTAAAGTTGTCTGCGTTAGGTCATTAGTTCCAAAACTAAAAAAATCAGCATGGTGTGCAATTTCGTGGGCCGTGACTGCAGCACGCGGAAGTTCGATCATAGTACCAACTTGGTAATCAAACTTAATACCTTTTTCTTTTTGTACTTTTTCTACGACCGCGATTGTTTGCGCGCGCAACATTTCTAATTCTTTTGCAGTGCTAATTAATGGAATCATGATTTCAGGAACTAATTTGAAACCCTCTTTTACCAGTTGCGCTGCGGCTTCTGCAATCGCGCGCGACTGCATTTCATAAATTTCTGGAAACGTAACTGCTAATCTGCAGCCGCGGTGACCCAGCATGGGATTAAATTCATGCAGTGATTGGATCTTATTCTTTAGCCGTGTTAAATCATACTTGATACGTTTTGCTAATTCGACAATTTCAGTTTCTGAGTGCGGAACAAATTCATGTAATGGTGGATCTAATAGCCTAATGGTAACAGGAAACCCGTCCATGATTTTAAATAGTTGATAAAAATCATCCCGCTGCATTGGTAATAATTTAGCAAGAGCACGTTCGCGCTCGGATTTGGTGTCAGCTATAATCATTTCACGGACTGCATCGATACGATCTGAACCAAAAAACATATGCTCTGTGCGACAAAGCCCAATGCCTTCGGCGCCGAAGCCACGGGCCGTTTGTGCATCTTTCGGGGTATCGGCATTAGCGCGCACTTTCATACGACGTACCTTGTCGGCCATTTTCATTAACCGATCAAATGTTCCATCAAGCTTTGGTTCAATGGTTTTCACTTCACCTAAGAATACTTCGCCAGTGGATCCATCAAGCGTGATGATGTCACCTTTTTTTAGAACATAACCTTTGGCTTTCATTGTTTCAGCAGCATGGTTTACTTCAATTTCACTGCACCCAGCAACGCAGCATTTACCCATTCCACGTGCTACAACTGCAGCGTGCGAAGTCATTCCGCCACGTGCCGTTAATATACCTTGGGCTGCAATCATGCCCGCGATGTCTTCTGGCGAGGTTTCCACGCGAACTAAAATAACTTTGTGCCCTTTTTCTTTTAATTCGACAGCTTCTTCCGGAGAAAAACAAATTTGCCCGCACACGCCACCAGGGCTTGCAGGTAAACCTTTTGCTAGCACAGTCTTTGTAGCTTTAGGATCTAGTGTTGGATGTAAAAGTTGGTCCAATGATGATGGATCAATACGTAAAAGGGCTTCTTCTTCTGTTATAAGTTTCTCATCGATCATGTCACACGCAATTTGTAGTGCAGCCTTAGCTGTACGTTTCCCGCTACGAGTTTGCAGCAGCCACAGTTTATTTTTTTCAATCGTAAATTCGATATCTTGCATATCTTTAAAATAAGTTTCTAATTTTTTATAGATAACTTCTAAATCATTGTAAGGGCCGGGCATAATTTCTTTTAGCAAATGAATTGTTTGCGGAGTGCGAATGCCGGCTACAACATCTTCGCCCTGTGCATTCACCAAAAATTCGCCATAAAATTTATGCTCGCCAGTACTTGGGTCACGGGTGAACGCAACGCCAGTAGCTGAATCTTCACCTAAGTTCCCAAACACCATAGACTGCACGTTCACGGCCGTTCCCCATGCAGCAGGAATAGAATGTAAACCACGATACGTGATTGCGCGCGCCGTGTTCCAGCTTTTAAAAACGGCGGTGATTGCGCCCCACAACTGTTCAATTGGGTCACTTGGAAAACTTTGACCGGTCATTTGCTGAACTAGTGCCTTAAACTTTGAAACTAAATTTTTTAAATCTTCAGTGGTAAGTTCGGTATCTAATTGAATTCCTTTTTCAGCTTTCATGTCTTCTAAGGTAACTTCTAACAGTGACGAATTCATTCCCATCACGACATCTGAATACATCTGAATAAATCGACGGTACGAATCCCAAGCAAAGCGCGGGTTATTCGATGAGGTTGCAAGCCCAAGAACTGATTGGTCATTTAAGCCTAAATTTAAAATTGTATCCATCATTCCAGGCATTGATGCCCGCGCACCTGATCGCACGCTAACCAGTAGCGGATTTTTCACGTCGCCAAATTTTTTTCCGATTTTAGTTTCAACCTTAGTTAAGGCTTCCATAACTTTGGGACGAACCCAATCCGGAAGTTTTCCGCCATTTTCGTAAAACGCAGTACAAATATCTGTTGTGATTGTGAACCCGGGCGGAACCGGTAAACCAATTGCTGTCATTTCGGCTAAATTAGCACCTTTACCGCCTAAAGTATTTTTCATAGCGGCGCTGCCTTCAGCTTCGCCGGCTGCAAAGTAGTAGACAAATTTATTTGGCATTGTGGCTATAGTGGCTTTGGATGTATTCATTGTTTCCATTTCAACCTACTTTGTTAGTTAAAGTTCTTCAGTCCGTGGGTGATATAATCATTTAACTTTGCAATTGGAATACGGTCTTGGGTCATACGATCCCGATGACGAACCGTCACCGCAGAGTCGCCCGCTGTTTCAAAATCGACGGTAACACAGAATGGGGTGCCAATTTCATCTTGTCTGCGGTAGCGCTTTCCAATTGACGCCGTTTCATCATAAAGCACGTCAAAGTCTTCGGAAAGTTGATCGCGAATTTTCATTGCGGGCACAGTTAATTCTTCTTTTTTTGAAAGCGGTAGCACGCACGCCTTGATAGGGGCGATCGCCGGATGTAATCCTAGAACGACACGAATATCTTCAGAATCTTTTCCGGTTGCTTCATCTTTTTGTACAGAAACTTCTTCACGGTAGGCGTCGCACATAAAAGCTAAAAACAAACGATCACAGCCGACGGCAGTTTCAATAACGTACGGAATATATTTTTCTTTCGTCGCTTCATTAAAGTATTCCAGTGATTTACCTGAATGCTTCATGTGCTGAGTTAAGTCAAAATCAGAGCGGTTGTGAATTCCTTCAAGCTCTGAAAAACCCATTGGAAATTTATATTCTACATCCGTCGCAGCGCGGGCGTAATGCGCTAATTTTTCGTGATCATGAAACTGTAAGTTTTCTCGCTTAATTCCAAAATTTAAATAAAATTGCAAACGACGTTCTTTCCATTCGTTAAAAAATCCTTCATCGGTTCCTGGCTTTACAAAGTATTGCATTTCCATTTGTTCGAACTCACGCGTACGAAAAATAAAATTACCGGGGGTGATTTCGTTACGAAACGATTTTCCGATAGCCGCAATTCCGAATGGAATTTTATAGCGGGAACTTTGCTGGCAATTTAGAAAATTTACGAAATGCCCCTGCGCCGTTTCAGGTCGTAAGTAAACCACACTGCCCGTATCTTCCAAGGGACCCATATGAGTTTTAAACATTAAATTAAAATTTCGCTCTTCAGATAAATTCTTTGAGCCACACTGTGGGCACTGTTTTTTCTTTAGGTAGGATTCGGTATTGTCCGCACGAAAGCGCGTTTTACATTCTTTACAGTCAACCAAGGGATCAGAAAAACCGTCAATGTGCCCCGAGGCCTTCCACACTGTTGGATGCATCAGAATGGCTGCATCCAGACCAACAATGTCACTTCGCCTGGTCATTGCGTTCCACCAGGCACGTTTCACGTTTAACTTCATCAGTGAACCAAGCGGCCCGTAATCCCAACAGCTGCCAAGGCCACCGTACACTTCAGAGCTTTGAAATACAAAGCCGCGACGTTTCGATAAGCTGACCAAAGTGTTTAGATCTTGAAGAGTTTTTACGACCACAGAGCCTCCGGAATAAAATGCTTTTTATGAGGGGGATTTTCAGTAAAAACCGTAGCATTCCGAGGGAATATCCGTCAATTGCCGTTTAAACAGGAAGACGATTTTTGTGCAAAGCACTTAGTCCGAAATAGGTAAAAGAAATCATTGCCAATACAGGCGAAAATATAATTGCAAATGGCAGAAAATTAAACACCGTAGTTATTAGACCAAGCACATAGGCCTGACCCGAATACTGCTGCTTAATAAGTGCGATCTCGGAGGTGGAGCCAAATTCTGCTAAGGCATCAAATAGGCAAACGCGTCTGTTCAGCCACGCAGTTAACAAAGTTGGTAATACAAGCTGTGCACCTGGCACGAGCCAAAGCGGCAACGTGATAAACCAAAAAAACACAAATAAGACAGAGGACGAAATGGTATTCCAAATTCCAGCAACAAATTGCGCAGAACCTTTTTTCTCAAGGTTTGAAAAATCACGGCGCGCTATAAAGTGCACCAGATAGGTGCTTGCAATAATAGAAGTGATCGCCAAATTTAAAACCACAACAAAAGGAAATCCAACAGCTAGCAAAAAAATAATTAATATGAAAGTTGTTAAGGGACCCAAAGATGAAAGCGCATCTGCAAGAAAAACAGGTAAATAGCTTAAAAAATTTTGCCAAGATGGGTTCACAAAATTTATTGTTTGTTGTAACAAAGCGTACCAAAAATCCCACGAAAGCCAAAATGCGGCGGCTACTAATAGAATCGATACAACCAATGGAATTAGGAAAATAAAAACCACTTGAGGATATAACAGACTGCCAAGTGTTTGTTTAATAACCCCTATAAGTGAGACTTTTTTATCGTCGCCAATCATAATCGGTCCCTCCAGCGCTTCAGGATGCTTTGATAGGCAGATTCAAAAAATTCGAAAGTGCTGGCGTCGCTAGTTTTTATTAACTCTTGATAAGCGGCCGTTACAACTGGAAGCGGTGCACCTTGTGGAACACCCAGGACCTCGTGACATTCCCATTCGTGACCGTTGTAGACAAAATAAATACTTAAATTTTTGGCTTTATGGTTTTTAAGCGAAATCACATTATCGGCCTCGGGTTCAAGCACTACCACTTTTTTTGACTCCTGAAAACTTGCTTCCCGGGAATCGTTGGTGCCCAGCTGATTTGCTGATTCGATCTGGGACGTCTTAACGATGCTTTTTTTGAAATCTTCGTTGGCCTTTACATTCAGTTTAGTTGGCTGGCGCGATTTTCCCTTTGCTAATAGAAAATAGACAACGAAAACGACGCCGATTATTATGTTGATGTACAAAAGCTGTTGGCTATTCACAGTTTTATTATTAAGGTATGAATCATTTTTGTAAAGAGGTGTCTATGGCGACGAATCCATTTGATCAGCAACAGCCCATCCCAGGCGTAAAAAAGATAATAGCTGTCGCTTCCGGCAAAGGAGGCGTGGGCAAAAGCACGGTCGCTGCAAACCTAGCTTTAGCTTTACGCGACTACGGTCAAGTTGGCCTTTTAGATGCCGATATCTACGGGCCAAGCCTTCCACGGATGATGGGGGCCTTAAATCAAAAACCCATGGTCGAACAAGGTAATAAGATCACACCGATCACCCGATACGGCGTTAAAATTATGAGTATTGGTTTTTTAGTCGAAGAAGGTTCCGCTGTAGTATGGCGCGGTCCTATGCTTTTTAAGGCAATGGATCAGTTTTTTCGCGACGTTCAGTGGGGCGAGCTTGATTACTTAATTATTGATCTGCCGCCAGGAACCGGAGATGTGCAGTTATCTTTGGTACAAAAAATTCCGACGTGGGGCGCAGTCATTGTTTCAACTCCGCAAAATATTTCTCTTGTCGATGCAAAAAAAGCTATCGATATGTTTGAACGCACAGGTGTTAAGATTGCCGGTATGGTTGAAAATATGTCTTACATGCTAAACCCAGTGAACCAAGAAAAAATTCAACTGTATCCAAAAGGTGAAATGAATTCATTTTTAGATGGTAAAAAAATTCCTAAGCTGTGTGAAATTCCGTTTAACCCGTCGGTTTCGCTTGCATCCGAGGCCGGCATCCCGGTGGTAGAAAGCCACCCGACCGGCGTGGAAGCAATGATGTTCAAATCTTTAGCTAAAAAACTGAGTGAAATGCCTTAAGCGCGTTTTGCTTTAAAATCGAGATAATGCTGATAGTCGCCTTCGACGATATGCAGCTGATTTTTATCGATTTCAAAAACTTTTGTAGTGATTTCTTTTAAAAAATAACGATCATGCGAAACCATCATTACTGTGCCTGGAAAATTCTTGATCGCATTTAATAAGACTTCGCGCGATTTAATATCTAAGTGATTCGTGGGCTCATCTAAAACCAAAAAATTTACCGGATGAGATAAAATGCATGCTAGCAGCACCCGAGATTTTTCCCCACCGGATAAAACTGAAATTTTCTTCTCGACCTCTTCACCTGAGAATAAAAAAGATCCAAGTAAATTTCTAATAAAGCCAAGACCCGCATTTGGCACACGGCCTTCAACCTCTTGCAGAATGGTTTTCTTTGGATCAAGTAAATCAAGCGAATTTTGCGAAAAATATCCGTAAGAAATACTGGGTCCAACATTACACGTGCCAGCTGTAGCATCTGTTTGACCCGTGATAATTTTTAGTAGTGTTGATTTTCCAGCGCCATTAACCCCAACCACGGCAACGCGGTCTTGGCGTTTTACTAAGCCTGTGGCATTTGAAAACACATTTCTATGTCGGCCGTCTTCCAAATCGTAAACTTTTGATAAATTTTGAAATTTAACAACCTCATCCCCACCGCGTGGTGGCACGGGCCACTCGAAATTCATAACCCGGTCTTCCGCTGGAATTTCAATGCGCTCGATCTTATCGATTTTCTTCACGCGAGATTGAACTTGGGCCGCGTGTGAAGCGCGCGCGGCAAATCGCGCGATAAATTCTTCTTCTTTGGCTAACATATCCACTTGTCTACTTGCGGCCGCAATTAATTGTTCACGGCGAACCGCTTTTTCACGGTCATAAAAATCATAATTTCCACCGTAAACCGTGATCGCACGATTGGCCACTTCGATTGTCTTTGTGCATAAGCGGTTCATAAATTCACGGTCATGGGACGTCATAAGTAAAGCGCCCTTAAATTCCTTTAACCACTGTTCAAGCCAAACAATAGATTCGACGTCCAAGTGATTGGTGGGCTCGTCCATAAGAAGTAAGTCAGGCATAAGAAGTAAAATCTTTGCCAGTGACACACGCATCTTCCAACCGCCGCTAAACTTTCCGACATCTAAATGCATGTCTTCATTGGAATAGCCTAAGCCACCTAAAATTTCTTGCGCTTTCGATTCTAAATCGTAGCCACCTACGGCTTCAAACTGTGATTGCAGTTCGCCGTAACGCTCGACAGTAACAATCATGTCATTTTCAGTTAAATTGGGATCAGAAAGTTTTGTTTCAAGTGCGGAAATTTCATTTTTTAAACTTTCTAAATTGCCGGCTGAAAGTACTTCTTCTAAAACACTGCGGCCGCGCATTTCTTCGATGTTCTGAGAAAAATAACCGACCCGCAATTTTTCAGGCACACTGACCGAGCCAGTACTTGGCGATTCTTCCTTCATTAACAATCTAAAAAGCGTCGTCTTGCCTGCACCATTTGGTCCGACTAACCCTAACTTATCGCCTGGATTAATTTGAAAAGACGCATTCGCATAAAGAATTTTCGATCCGTGCTGCTTTGTAACCGCATTAAATGAAACCATGCTGGAAGTATGGTGCAACCATTGATTTTTGTCAAAAAAGCATTCGCACCAAGCATCCTAAGCTTTAAGCTAACAGGCCAAACTAGGTCTGGACCATTCAGTTTTCTAATTCATGTTGTAAACTTATTGTCTCAGGATGAGCTTTTCGACTGTATCCAAGTCAGTCAAGTGATCAACTTGTATGTAAATTCTCTGCAAGGGCTTGTAACTGCAAAGTATTTATTAAAAAAACGTAGATAAAAATTAGAATACATTCAAACAACGATCACTTTCTTAAAACCAAATCGATATTAGGCCCACACCCGCTGGTGCACTTCTTGAAATGTACAGTGTGGCACGGGGGTTACTTTGAAAAAATCGAAAACACTTTCAAAAATTATTCTTCTGGCTATTATTTTTTTATCATTTGTATTGTTACCGTTCAATAAAGCTGATGCTAAGGGGAAAAAATACAACCGAAATATAGCATCTACAAAATCAGATCTGGCAAATAAGAAAAGCGCGATATTGAAAAAGAACAAAGTCAAAATGGCTAAGCTTACAAAAAAGAAAAACCATAATGTCACCGCTAAATCGAAAAAGAAAAACCCTATTGTTACCGGCAAATCAAAAAAGAAAGGCCCTGTTGCTACTGCTAGACCAAAAAAGCACCATGGTAACGCGGGCTCAAAATATGTAGCTGCAAAAATAATTGTCCCTGAATTAGAGATCGTCATGCCTGACGGAGATTTTCATGCCGATTACGACGCAAGTGCCGTAGACACGGATATGACATCACAGCCGTCGGCTGATGAATTTCAAAATCACTAAATCAGAAACTAAGTGTGTAACCCATGATTGGCGAACAAAAAACAGACGGCGCAGTCAGCGTTCCAGTAGATACGGCAAAGGCAGGCTGCAGTGCGCTTTCTAAAACAGCCCGCGTAGTTTACGAACAAGTACCGTAACACGCCACGTTTTTTTTCACCGACACTATGGGCATAGCCCCGATGGTGCAGTGGAGTTTAGCAAACTAAAGTGCACCTTTAAAGCATGAAAAAAACCTATGAACAATTATTTCTTTCAAGCGCTTCTGGTTCACGAAAAACCCGCCCCAAAAATAATGAGATCTTTAAAACTCAAAAATTCTTCGGCGGAGATTTACTTCACAAAAAAAGAAAATCTCAGCGACCGCTATCTAAAAAAGACTCGATCCACTTTGTGCTTAGAAGCACGTGGGCTATGGGTCCAAATAGCTTTTTAGCTAAGAGAAATCACAATGCCATCAGACATATTATTCTTAAATTTAGTAAAAAATTTGGTGTTCGGATTTATCAACAGTCTATTAACTCGAATCACTTACACCTATTACTTAGAATAACTAATAGAACCCTATACACAAAGCGCTGTCGGGCCAGATCGCAAGCAGCGTGATGCAGAACCAGAGCTTTCTTGAGTACGCACAAGGACGTACAGATTCCCGAGCGGAACAAGATCAACCCGCTTAAAAAAGCTTCTGGGAGTATCGACCATTCTCGCGGATTGTAAACTGGGGTAGAGATTTTAAAGAGTGTGCTAGCTACCTAAAACAAAACGTACTTGAAGCGCTTGGCTTTGTGACATACAAACCCAGAAAGAGTTACTATGCTTTCTCGTATAATCCAAAGAGGTCAGCGATTGATACCACAAAAACCTGATTTCCGAATCTTCCCCGTCTCAAAGTGATAAATTTTTACCTTTTTTGTTTTGACAACAAAATGAATGGTTCTTACTAAGACAGATCCCGAACTATTTTGATAAATTTAAAATTAAATTGGAAACTTTTTGAGCTAAAAGATATTCTTTTATTCATGCAGCAACCATCGACGTAAGCCTAAAAGTCAATTAGGTCAGTTGTCGAGGATAATGGGGGACGTTTGTGAGAAGAATATATAGTCACAATGATAAATCGCCAAAGTGACGTAGCTCCAATAAAATATCTTACCCTGTAAATTACCAATGAAGTAAAAAAAGAGAGTTCTGCGCTATTAACAATTTAATTAATAGGAGGCATTTAGCGGACTTTAGAATACGGGTTGACCGTATCCTTCTTTTGCCTCAAGGCAAACCCCAGGAAACTCGGGGACGCAAAGCTAAAGGGGCTTATCGAAAGATTGCCAGCCAGCTGCCAAAGGATAAAAAAAGCCTGCGGTGAAAATCGCAATGGAAGGAAAAATCGTTTACAAAAATTATATCATGGATTGGTTTCATTCCCCTTGATGCAAGTTTTTTATTGATGAAAAACTTGCATTTTTTATTTTGTCGCTATCCGGCGACTCGATTTCTTACTTAACTTAACAACTTTAGATTTTATCTTTTTCTTCTTGTAAGTTGAATTCTTACTTTCACTAGCCTTATTTCCATCTTCATTTTTCGCATCCGAAGGAATTACTAATTTTGAACCCGATTTCAATTTGCTTTTGCGGTTGATATTATTCACTTTCTGCAGTGTTAGTAACGACACTTTATACTTTTCAGCAATTGACCACAGGGAATCACCTGGCTGCACAATATAAAAATTGCCAGCAGCTAACGCCGCCGGTTTCGTGCTAGCCACAACTTCAGGACGCTTTACTTCAAGCGGCGTGCGATCTGGAACCATGATCACTTGTCCAAGTCGTAATTTTTTCTTTCGTGGAAAATCATTTAGATCACGCAAAAAAGCCACGTTGGTACGAAAGCGCCTAGCAATAGTTGAAAATGTATCGCCACCACGAATTTTATAATTTTGAATTTCGTCCTGATCAGCAACATATTCAACTTTTTCTGGAATACTTTCTTGCGCAGCTTTCATAGCGACTTCGTAACCGCCGACCGGGATTCGTAAGCCCAGAATATTTTCGGAATTAAGGGGCGCGATTTCGCCTTTGAATTTTGGATTTAGCGCTTTAAAATCTTCGTAATTTAAATTCATTTTATCTGCCATGACGCGCAGATTAATGGGCTGATTGACTGTGATGTGGTCAAATTCAATGGGCGCCATGTAGTCAATGCCTTCGAAGCCATATTTATCTGGATTTTTTGCAATCAGCTTTGCTGCAATAAACTTTGGTACGTAATCATCAGTTTCTCGCGGCAGTGCCCGTTTATTTCTAGATAATTCCCAAAAGTCGTTTGTTTTGTATTTACGAACGGCGCGCAAAATACGACCTTCGCCAACGTTATAAGAAGCCATCGACAAGTACCAAGAGTTTGTAAGTCGATAAAGATCTTTGAAATAATTCGCTGCCGCTTGTGTTGATAAAACAGGATCACGGCGTTCGTCGACCAATTGGTTGATTGTTAATTTGTAACGCTTCCCTGTGCCGCGAATAAATTGCCAGTAGCCAACTGCAGACGCATGGCTAAAAGCCTGCGAGCTAAAGCCCGATTCGATAAGTGCAACATAGAATAAATCTTCAGGTAGTTTGTTATCGCGTAAAACTTTCTTCATTAAGGCCTCGTACCGAGTCGAGCGCAATAAGTAGCGCTCCATGTGCGGACGGCCTCGACCTTGAAAATAATTAATCCATTTTTCTACAGACGAATTAATTTCAGTTGGAATAATTTCAAGTTCTTCAGCCGCTAACGGAGGCGCCGTATTTAGATCTTGCACGCGAAATTGTTCGGGCTCTACGGCAACTACGCCAGTAGCCTCGCTAGTTGCGGTTTCATTGGTGGCAGTTAAGCTTGCTTTGTGCGCACAGCCTGATAGCAATGCGGCCGTTGTCAGGACCAATAAAATAGATCTTTTGTAAATCATCACAGTAGAACTCCAAACGTTAAGTTCTTAGAGTATAAATCTAATTTGATTAATTCAAATTTATAAAAACTTTTTTTGTAATAATGTGCTGCTTCTTGTGACTATTCCTAGACCTTTGTCGTTTTTATTCCGTTTCTTGTTTTTTCAATTCTCGACCAATATCTGTAGCCAAGGTTTCAAGTTTTTTTATCTGAGAATCTGTCGTGTTCGCTGACACAATATTATGGTGTACGGCGTCCGGGGCAAAACCTAACAACTGAAAATAATCAAACACGTTGCTTAGTTCTGATAAATATTTTTCCTTCATCTTTAGTGGTATATCTTCGATTAACTTATGCCATTCTTGACTGGAACTTTTTTGCCCTGACAGGTAAGTTGCAAGTGCATAGACAAGATTAACCCCTTCAGTGCCAACTTGCCGAAAGTTTTTCGCAGTTAAATTTTTATTAATCTGCGCTAATTTTTTCATGACAATTAATTCTAATGCTGGCTCTTGCTTTAAATTTCTAAGTTGCCTTACAAATGAACCGAAAACCCCAAATATACAAATTAAAAATAAACCGAAATAAATTCCGTAGCGCAGCTGAGGTGTCAGCACGTTTGCTTCTGGCACTTCGATGATGGGTTGGGCTGTATAAACCGCCTCACCTTTTTTACCGTCAATAGTTGTTTGGTTAGAAGCGCCTGGGGATTTTGCCCCGGCAGTACCCGGCGTGATAACAAGGTTTAGGGCTTCAGTGACACTTGTAACATATTTTCTTAGATCGGGATTAAAATGGGAAAATTCAAACGACGGAATGATCATTGCTCCTTCCGCGCGAGGAATTAATAGAATTTCAAATTCTTTGTAGCTTTGACCACTTTTAAAAAATTTGGCCTCGCTTTTCGTATCAAAAACTTCTAATTCGGCAGGCCAATTGATATTTGGCAGGTCGATAAGTTTAGCATTTCCAGATCCCTCAAACCGAACCTTGACCGAAAACGGCTGATGCGCAGGAAATTGCAGCCCCTCCGTGCGCACTGATGCTTGAAAAGACCCGACCGCACCTGAAAAATTTCTTGGCTTGTCAGCTACTGGTAACGGTAAAACTTTGATTGGCAGTCGTTTCGAAACTTTGGTAAATTCATGTGACTTACCCATTCCAAACGGAGTCATCATTCGTGTTCGTGCCTTTATTTTAAATTCATCAATGACAGTTGTACCCGCTTTAATTGGAAAAAGGGCATGACTTGCTAACAAAGCACGTTGGTACTGAACACCATTTACAATTTCTGGGCTAAACTGCAGGCTAGGGACTTCTTCAATTATTTCTTTCCAAAACCCTTTTAAATCCGGAAATTTAGTGCGGTCCAAAGATTCAATTTGGCCTTTTACATAGATGTACCAGCTTGCGGTGATTTGTTGGCCTTCAAAAACTTCGCTGCGATCAGCTTCAAGGTGAATAAAAAAAGCTTCTTTAGTATTAACATCCATATCCCGCTGCGGAATAGGTTGCTGAGCGCCAGGCTGATTGCCAAAAGGGTTTCCGCCACCGCCACCGCCGCCCATACCAAACTGTCGTAGCGCATTTTCACGTTGCCTTAAAATTTCCATTAAAATATCATCCGTCCTGTTGGGATCGTCATCTAATCCTGGAATTAATTGTCCACGGCCTTGGCGGGCGTTACTTCTAGGGTCCTGCTGTTTGGGTCGACCACCGCCACGATTTTCTTCAGCAACGTCAATCGTCAGTGGCTGGGTTTTATAAATTTTATCACCGACTGCAACATCTAAAACAGGAATGATAAGCTTTCCTTCTTTGTTGGGTGAAAGCATAAAATTATAAACTTGTATCACTTTTTTTTGATAGACTGCTTTTCCGTTAACAAAACCCATGTTTACCGACTGCGATTTTCCGTCAGCCCACGAATTGATAACTTCAATTCCTTTTAATGTCGGAAGCTTAGGTACAGCATCAAAGTCTTCATTCGAGGCAACAGTAATTGAAAGAGTAAACGCATCACCTAAAGCCATTTGATCACGATCGACTGTGGCTTTAACTTCCGTTTGCGTTTCAGCAGATACCGCTAACGTAAAAAATAAAATAGTTGCACATAATAAATTACCAATCTTTTTCATTGTTCTTATCTTTTCTTTCCTTTTTCTCAAAGTTTGCGCGAATTTTTTGTTCTTGATCTTTAAGCTCGCCAAGAATTTTTTTAACATCACCTTCGGATAAATCCGCGCCGTTAAATGGTCGTGGCTTGTATTTACTATTTTCTTTATATTCTTGCTTCTTCTTCTTTTCAGGGCCGTCATCCCCGTCTTTGTTTTTTTCTTTATCTTTTTCCTGGCCTTTGTCTTTTTCTTGGTCACCATCTTTACTGTCGTCTTTTTGTTCTTGATCCTGGCCTGAACCGTCACCTTTTTGCTGTTTCTTTTCTCCGCCGCCAGATTCGCCACCAGAGTTATTTTCAATTAAAAGCTCGATATTGTGCTTTGTTTCTTTCGACTCAGGTTTAATTTCAAGGGCCGCCTGGTAATTTTCAAGGGCCTCCGGAATTTTTTTCTGCGCACCAAAAAAGGTTCCTAAGTTAAAGCGAATTGCAAATTGCTTTTCCAAATCCTGTTGTGCAACTGCTAGCTTCAATGCAAATTCTAAAGATTTTAAAGCTTCCTCGTTTTTTTTATCAAGATTAAATAGAATTCCTAAATTTGAATGCACCGAAGGCAAATCAGAATCGGTTTCAAGAATTTGATAGTACAATGGCAAAGCCTGTTCACTTTGTTTTTTCTGAATAAACGAACTGGCTTTACGATCAAGAGCCAGTGCCGACATAGACGGTTCGTTCTTACCACACCCTACCAAAGATAAAATGAAAATAAAATAAAATGCCCTACTCAGAGACTTCATAACGCCCCCGCCAGTCAGCTGCTAATTTTCCACTAAGTTTTTTTCGGTCATTAATAAATAAGCTTAAAGCAAGAAAGACCAAACCTAACAACAGCGGATACGTGAATTTTTCATCATACTGAGTCGTCAAGTTGGACTGAAATTCAGATTTTTCTAAAATAGCCAATTGATCAACAAACTGCCGTAAATGCTCGCCACCAGATGTTGCAAAATAAAACTGTCCCTTACCGGCATCAGCTAACTGTTTTAGAAAATCGCCGTGTACTTGCGTGATCACAGTTTGGCCGCTTGAATCTTTTTTAAAGCCAACTTGATTACCCTGTTGGTCACGCATAGGGATTGCGGCCCCCTTTGCCGTACCGTATGCCATGGAAAAAATGCGAACACCCTGTTCAGATAATTTTTTAGCTATTTCCAGCGCGCCTTTTTCTTGGTCCTCGCCGTCTGAAACAATCAGAATAGCCCGAGTTGTCTTGGTCGTCTGATCTTGCGTGACGCCGCCTTTTTCAAATGCTTCTTTGGCATAACTTAGTGCTGATTCAAAATTTGTTCCTTGGCGACTGACTGAATTTGTGTCCAGTGAATCAACGTACATCTTAAGCGCATTAGGGTCGGTTGTTAGCGGACACAGTAGCGCACTGCTGCCAGCAAAACCAATAAGGCCAACTTTATTTCCCGGCATTAAATCTAATAATTTGTTAAGTTCTATTCGCATTTGTGCTAATCGTGATGGCCTTACGTCTTCCGCTAACATGCTATCGGACACATCTGCAAGGATCAGAAGCTCGATCCCTTCACTACGAATTTCTTGTTGGCTAATTCCCATCTGCGGGCGCGCAATCGCTAGAATTACAAATGCCAACCCTAGACATTGCAATCCTAATTGTACTCGACGTTTAAATGTCGACACAGACTGAGTTAAAAATTTAACATTTTTGCCACCAAATTTTAAATCCATCCGTCTAGAAAAAACCTTTTCAAAAATAAAAAAGACCGCAACAAGAAGTACGATGAAACCAAAATAATTAAAGGCGGCGGCATTTCCCCATCGTAGAACATTTATATCAATCATATTACGGCCCCACCTTTAACCATGTTAGGGCTAGTATTTGGGTCAGTACGAATAACAGCAGGCCCGCTGTGGCAAAAATATAAAAATACTCTTTGTACTGAACGTACTTGTTATCTTCTATTTTTGTAGTCTCAAGGGAATTAATTTCTTTAAATACTCCTAATAAAGAATCTTCTTTTGAAGCACGAAAATATTTTCCGCCCGTTTCGGAAGCCATTCGACCAAGAAGCTCGTCATTGACTGTGCTTTCAAATGGCTGATACCGCTTAACAGGATTGCCAAACATATCTTGGCTCATAACTGGAATGCTTGTTTTACCGCTACGACCGACACCGATCGAATAGATTTTTATTCCGTAGCCCTTTGCTATCTCAAGCCCAGTCTCGGGATCGATAGTTCCAGAATTATTTTCGCCATCGGTCATAAAAATCATAACCCGTGATTTAGCTTGTGACTCTTTAAGTCGGGCGGCACCGCTGGCCGTGCCAACACCTATGGCTGTGCCATCTTTAATTCGCGCTTTAGCAGCTGTGGTAATTTTTGAAACGCGGTCAATAATTAATTCATAGTCCAAAGTTGGAGGCACTAAAGTAAAAGCTTCGCCGGCAAAAATCACCACGCCGATGCGATCAGAACTACGTAACTTAACAAATTTAATCAGCGTATCTTTGGCAGATTCCATACGGTTAAACGGCTTCATATCTTCGATTAACATACTATCAGAAATATCCAGCACGATCACAATATCTAAACCCTCAACGTTTCGCTTCACTTTTGAATCCGAGCGCTGGGGTCGCGCCAACGCCACAATAATTAATAAAAGTGAAAACAACATGACACCGCGATTTAATTTTACAAAGACCACACGCCCACGGCCGGCCCACGCTTTAAATGCAATAAATGAGCTGATCTGAAGCGCCGCTTTTTTAGAATTTGAAGAGCGAAATTGAAAATAGGCTAAGAATAGCCAAGGCAAAAGCAGCAGCAAATACAACGGCTGACCCCACAGATACGAATCTAGCTGTGAAAACCAAGTGGTATTCACCTTGGCACCCGTGAAAGCAGAATTTCAGATTTATCAACGAAGTGATACATTTTTTGCGTAAGGATTTTTTTCTCTGCTTCCGAGTCTTTAACATCTTTCAAGTCTTCTAAAATTTTTTTAAGCTCTAGTCGTTCTTTTTTAAGCCACGGATTATACTTTTTAAAAAATCGCAGCAGCGATGGATTTTTTAGGTCAAAGGCAGGAACTTTGTACCTGCGTGCAATATAAAGCCTGAATGAGTTATCTAGGTCGGAAATTCGGTACCCTGACATTTCAGCTCGGCGAATCGAGCGATAAAATTGCATATCAGGCTCTACGGAGGATTGATAATCGTTTAGCTTGGCCATCAGCTGGCGGTAGCGAAAGCGCTTTCGAATGTTCCAGACCACTGCTGCGACAATAACTGCGATTAGTGCTAGGCACACGATAAGATAACTTGCGGGCCAAGAAAGCTTAATTGGAAAAAACGGCGGAAAGGGTTCCTGTTTTTTTTCTGCCTGAGCTTTTTCAAGCACTGTCTGGACCAAAAATTTTTGCTCACCTAAATGAATTTCGTTGGTGCCGTCGGAAAGTATCAAATTGGGAAATATAAATTCGCCAGCCGAATAAAAAACCAAATCAACGTCGAACTGGCTTGCTGAACGTGCTTCAGCCTTATAAACCTTTGCAGAAAATTTAGAATTCTCTGCTAATATCACGTTTGCCTGAGGGAACTGAAATGACTTTTCCCAGTCACCCGTGCATTGTAAAAATACATGACGTCCAACGGTAATTTCTTGATCTTTCAAGCCGGGTACATTTGGAATTTGGCGTTCGCACGAAATGGCCATTTATCTAGACCGCTTTCGTTTAAAAAATGCCAGCAATGATTTATGGTAATCTTCGGTCGCTTCAAAGCGAAATGAATCAATGCCAGATTTCTTTAAACCTTTTTGAAACGCATCAAAATCTTTGTTGAACTGTGTCTTCATTTGTTCGCGAAAAACAGGGTTTGATGAATCTAACATAAGCGTTTCGCCAGTCTCAGAATCCTGCAATTCAATAAGTCCAACATCTGGAAAATTAAATTCGGCTTCGTCTTGCACTAAACCTGCAATGACTTCATGCTTACGCTCGAGCAGTTTTAATGAGCCATCATAATTGCTATCTTGAAAATCACTGAGAATAAATATAGTTGCGCGTTTTTTTAGAACTCCGCGCAGAAAATCGAGTGCAACGGCTATGCGAGTGCCATTTTTCTTTGGTTTAAAATAAAGCAGCTCGCGCAGAATGCGAAACACTTGGGCTCGACCTTTTTTGGCCGGAATATAAAGTTCAACTTCATCTGAAAATAAAACTAAACCCACCTGATCATTATTTTTGATGGCACTAAATGCTAAAGTAGCGGCTACGTAGGTAAGCGTTTCGCCTTTTAGCTGATCTTTCGAGCCAAAATCTTGCGAACCACTGACGTCCACGCACAGCATAATTGTAAGTTCGCGTTCTTCTTCAAATGTTTTTATGTAGGGCTTACCTGCGCGCGCAGTTAACGCCCAAGAAATGGCGCGCACGTCATCTCCGGCCACATATTCGCGAAAATCGGAAAATGTCATACCTTGGCCTTTAAACGCCGTGTGATATTCGCCGGAAAATATATTATTTACCAGTTTGCGCGTGTCGATTTCGACCCGTTTTACTTTTTTTAGAATTTCCGCAGGTACTGTCATGCGAACTTCATTTCTGCTAAGCTGTGACTTCGATTGCTGAAACAATTTCTTTTATAATATCATCTTGTTTCAAGCCTTCAGCTTCAGCTTCGTAAGTTAATATTAATCGATGTCGTAAAACTTTAAAAATAATTGCTTTAATATCTTCAACTGTTACAAATCCACGACCGCGAATAAACGCGTGGGCTTTAGACGCCCTGATTAAACTTAGGCTTGCGCGTGGTGAACCGCCTACTGCGATCAATTTTTCGATCCGGCCTAGACCATATATTTTAGGTTCACGGCTAGCCATAATTAAATCGACAATATAATTTTTAACTTTTTGATCGACGTAAATTTGATCAACGACCTGAATGGTCTTTAGCAGCTGCTCTTTAGAAATTACTGTTTGTATTTGCGGTTTATCCAGCGACCCCATCCGAGAAATAATTTCTAGCTCTTCGGTTTTCGAAGGATATGTCACATTTATCTTAAACATAAAGCGGTCCATCTGTGCTTCGGGTAACGGATAAGTCCCCTCTTGCTCTAATGGGTTTTGTGTAGCTAACACTAGAAATGGATTATCCAGCTTGTAGGATTGATCGCCAATCGTTACTTGCTTTTCGGCCATAGCTTCAAGTAATGCTGATTGTACTTTTGCAGGTGCCCGGTTGATCTCGTCAGCTAAGACAATGTTTGAAAATACCGGGCCTTTTTTCGCCGTAAATTCCCCCGACTTCGGATTAAAAATCATGGTTCCAATTAAATCCGTTGGCAAAAGATCCGGCGTAAATTGAATGCGCTGAAATTGTAAGGATATTGTTTGCGCTAACGTCGAAATGGTTAACGTTTTTGCAAGGCCCGGAACACCTTCCAGCAGGATATGACCACCTGTCAAAAGACCCATTGTCATGCCTTCAATCATTTCGCGCTGACCGACGATAATTTTGTTCATCTCGTTCATCATTTGGGTCACAAAAAGGCTTTGGTCTTTGACAGCCTGATTCAAAGCCAGAAAATCGTTTTCTGCCATGTATTTCTCCATATTTCGCTTGGTGTAGGAACTGAATTATTGTGTCACAACCTGTCTTGATTTCAACCTAATCTAAATGCAAAGTAAGCATCTATGCGGACCTTGACTCAAGTCTGGGTATTTTTTGTTTCCCTGACGCTTACATTATTAATTATCGGATTTCAGCTAAAGGGCCGCCTTGGGCTTTTTCTCAGTTTTTTACTTAGCTTGTTTTTAATTTATATTATTCTGCACCGCGGGGTTTTACTTTTTCAGAAACAGCTTTCATACAAAGAGCTTTTGGGCTCTGACACAACCGGTTTTTTGAAGCTGTTAAACTCGGTGAAAGAACACTATCAGCTTGGACCACTGCACTTATTTTTTTCACCAGATGCCACGGCCCCATTAGTTTGGCGCGATTACCCGGACCAGGGATTTATTGTGCTAAATGAAAATCTGTTACAACATTTGTCAGACGGCGAAAGAAATATATTGGCACATTTTCTATTGTCCCATTTAAAATTAAGACCAACGTTTAGACCCCGCCTACTTTCTGTTTTTGAGATGGGATTTTTGCATTTGCAATTTATTTTCGCCCCTATCATGAGCTTTATAGCAACTTTCTTTCGCTATCCAAAATTTTATCTTCAAGCCGATTTGTTAAGTCTGCAAAACAGCAGAGTTTCCAATTATGAGTTCGGATATTTTTTAAAAAAACTGCATGACTTTGATTTTCACAGATCCAAAACGTTGCGCGGCGCTGAGTACTTTTCGGTGCTGACAGCAGCTAATCATACCTGGTTAAAAAGTTTTGGACAACCTAGTTTAAACAAACGATTTTTAACAGTTATGGGTTTTGCACCCTGATCTATATTAAGAAAAAGGAAATACATGAGCACAACAACGGAAACCGAACCGCAGAAACTAGAGGCTTCATTTTCAATGCTAGTGATGTCTATCGCGTCCAGTGCATTGATGTCGCTGGGCTTATCGCCAGATCCTACGACCGGAAAGACGGAGCCCGACAAACAGGTGGCTAGGTTTAATATCGATTTGCTTGTTATTTTAAAAGAAAAAACAAAAAATAATTTAAATGCAGAAGAGCAAGATTTACTAACTCATATTTTGCAAGATCTGCAACTTAAGTTCTTGCAAATGAAATAACTGAACATATATTTGTAAAATCCAGCGAAAGGCCTTTTATGAAAATTTGGACTCTTTATTTATGTTTCTTTACCATGCTTACGGTAACGTCATTATCTGCACCCGCTCAAAATTTAACGAAAACATTACCGACACTTAAATTGTCTGACCCCCTACCAGCAAATTTATTTGTTGAGTTGGCTAAGGCAATTAACCCCGCAGTCGTAAATATTTCGACGTCAGTTATTTCTAAGGGCCGCAGGGCTCAACAAGATCCGATGCTAGAAATGCTAGAGCAATTCTATGGAAGGCCCTACCCCGACTACAATGAACCCGGAAAGCCACAGCGGATGGGCTTAGGAACCGGATTTATTATTCGCGAAGACGGCCTGATTGTAACAAATAATCACGTCATTCAAAATGCTGATTTAGTCGAAGTTCAATTATCTGAAGGCTCAGATATCCGCTACAAAGCTACAGTTATTGGTAGCGATGAGCGCACAGACTTAGCTTTAATTAAGATCGAGCCAAAAGAAAAGCTAACTGTAGCAAGCCTTGGCACCAGCAAAGATGTTGAAGTGGGTGAATGGGTTGCAGCTTTCGGGAACCCCTACGGCCACGGACATTCAATGACAAAAGGAATTATCTCTAGCAAAGGCCGCGCAATTTCAGAAATTAATAAAATTCCGCTTTTACAAACAGATGCTTCAATCAACCCAGGTAATTCCGGCGGACCCTTAGTTAATTCTAAAGGCCAAGTGATTGGCGTCAACGCAGCGATTGATGCCAGGGCTCAAGGAATTGGCTTTGCGATTCCCATCGACGAAGTAAAAGCCATAATTCCGCAGCTAGAGCAACGCGGTGGAATTCGTAAAGGTTATCTGGGAATTAATCCAGGCGATATCGACGAAGCTGCAGCAAACTATTTAAACCTGCCAGAGACTCGCGGTAGCGTTATTCTAGGAATGAACGAAGGGCCCGGAAAAAAAGGCGGATTAAAAATTTATGACATTATTACGGATGTAGATTCTAAGAAAATTAAAAACTCGCGTGATCTGGTCGACACCGTCGCTGACCTAGAGCCCGGAAAAAAAGTAAAATTAAAAATTATTCGTAATGAAAAACAAAAAACAATCGAAGTTGTCATCGGCGAACGTCCAAACGAGCGCCCACGCCCTGGCCAAGTGGCGCAACCTACAAAATCTTTCAACGGACAAAAAGCTCCGTTCAATTTAGGTTTTATGGTAGCTGATATCACACCAGAAATTAGGGCCGAGTGGAATGTCGCCGCCGAAGTGCAAAAACCCATTGTTATTGAAACCGATCGCGGCGCTTTAGCCTCACGGCAAGGTTTGCGTGTCGGAGATTTGATTGTTGAAATTAACAAGGCTGAAATGAAAACCTCGAAAGATGTTCTGAAAGCGCTAAAAAAAGGGAAAAATATGGTTAAAGTCGCGCGTCCTGGCGGTATGACTATTATCGAGATTGAGGCGAAGTAGAAATGTGTTCGAAGTGCCTTCCAGGCAGAAAAGGGCTCTGCCCTTTTGATCCCGTAAAGTCTGGCCTTCCGGGCCAGCCTTGGTTTGTTTTTTTCTTTTTTAATTTAGTAATACCTTTGTCTAAGCTTACAAGATCTCAGATGCGTGATGCATCTGAGAAGCGAAAGTCTGAAAGCAGAGCTTTCAGCAGGCAGGATGCCTGTGCCTTTTCCCCGGAATAAACTACTAGACTTGAATTCACCACACCACCACGTATTCTCAAAATGAGATGGTGTTGATGAAATCGTTGACATGCAAAAAGCTTAAACTACTTCAGCTGCAACACGATCAGTAACGAAAATGAGATTGCGGTATACGTGATCTAACCATTTGGATACGCATTTGCAATTACACTAATTATAAGCCCTGGGGGGATATATGCGAAATAAACTGTTCATGTTATTGTAAGGCCTAATTCTGATTTTTACTTTTCAGAACTGCTCGAAAATGATTGTTAGTGACATGCAGGCCACACAAAAAGCAGAAGCATTACAAGCCAATCCCATTCTAACTGAAATGGGAGAAGATGAGCCAGTTATTCCGCCTATCAAAGAAGATGCAGTAAGCCAGCCACCAGTTATTTCAACTACGGATGTGCAGGTTCGCATGATTTCACACTGCAGTGACAAGAAAACTATACATAATGACAAATCAAATGTGGTTCTGGCAAAAACTTTAGAATTGCAACTTGTTAAAAAAAAAACGTAAAGACGAGCAAGTTGTTTGCAAAGTGACAGATACTGAAAAAATTCGCGCGAACCTTAAACAACGAAAAATAATTTTTCCAAGCTGCTCGATTGCCGACGGCGAATACGAAGTTAAAGTTATCAACGAAGCAGGTGTAAACTTCGCAATCGAAGAACGTCGACATAGGTTTATCGCAGGTAAGATTCGGAAAAATCGCGGCGTTGAAGTCTTAATGGACATGAATCCGCACCGTAAAGATGATCTAAACCTGTTTCAAGGAACCGAGTGCGATGAAACGGCCTCACCACTTTTTATAGACTTACGTAAGAATGCAAAGGATCTTGATATTTTATCTTCACCTGACCGCGGTGTTCAGTTCGATATTCTTGGTGCTAATGCCTTTCCGACACCACATTCGCAAATTCAAATCAGTTGGTTTGAAAAAGGAAAATTTGCTTTGCTAACGTTACCCAACAAAAATGGACAGGTTGACGGTGTCGACGAACTTTTCGGTAACAATACCGCAGGTCCTGATGGAAAGTTTGCAGACAATGGGTTTTTAGCGCTAGCTAAATTCGATTCCAACAAAGACGAAGTGATCGACGAGGATGACGCTATATTTTCAAGTTTGCGTCTTTGGCTTGATAAAAACCGCGATGGAAAAGCCCAGCCGTATGAATTACAAAAGCTGGGTCAAGAAGACATAATTGCCATCGATTTAAAATATGATGCTAAATTTTACGAAAAAGATAAGTACGGTAATGAAATAAAGTTTAAGTCAGTCGTTAGAAAATTAGACGGAAGTGTCAAACCCGTGTTTGATGTCTGGTTCGCAATTACTCAGTAAAATATATCCCTTCAAAATGTTGATACACTTGGCGCCGCAAATTCGCGAGCGCCATTTTTCAACCACGAAACAATTAATTTCTTTTCTGCAGTCGTAAGCGGGGCTACCGGAGACTGCGGCATCGAACCAGACAATATTCTAGCCAAAGCCAAATCTTTATTTTGAAGAACGATTTTGTGCGTTTCAAAGCTAAGTCCACCTTGGTCCGCCTCCGGATCGGAATGACAGCCTAAGTACTTTTTTACTAATACTTTTTCCTTTACAAGTTGAGATGAAATCTGATCCGCGGCTAGGAGCTGTGATGGTGGAGGTGAATTGTTAAAGCTAGAAGCACTAAAATTTTTGGTCTCATGTAAGTCTCCTTGTTCAATAGTTGTAGTTAGTAGATTAGGCGTTTACGATCTCAAGTTTCACGATGTGCGTATGTCCTGCTACAGCTGTGGATTCGACTTCCACGGCACCCAGACGAAGCAGTGTAAGTAAGATCTCGTTAGTGATTTCGACTGCATGCGGGTGACCAGAAGTACCTTTGATGTCATAAGATTTTTCGCCATTAGTTTTAAGTTCTGTTAGTGTTACTGTCAGCACATGACCGTGGTTGCTGCTAATAGCATTTTTCAAAGTCGGTATTAATGGCTTTGGACACACAGGCGCTGCGGTTCCGCCACCAGGCTTAGGTACAACTTGCGCTAGGGCCTGATTACCCATTGTGAATGCAACAATGGCGCCGGCACCCATGCCTGCCAAACGCAAAAAATTTCTTCGATCTAAATTCGCCTGTTTTATTACTCGTGATTTCATGTGAACCATCCCTTATGATTTAATTTTTCTCAGTCGGTGCGACTAAGTTACACAAAAAATTTAACAAGAACGTTTTCCTTTGTAAAATGCCTAAAAAGCAATTATAAATTGCTTAAAAGGCTATACGTAAATTTGCCACCATAACTTTACATTATAGAGGGAATAAGTATGCTTAAACGCAGTCAAATTCTGAATGATTTCAGTGTGTTCTCACTTGAGGCTTCTTATTTCAAATTGATTTACGAGCAAAAGGGCATCAACGGCGCGGCTAGAAAGATCGGACAAGATGCTGCAAATATTTCAAGATTACTTAACCGCCTTGAGAAAAAACTAGGCAAAAAGTTATTCACTCGTCATAAAACTGGCGTAAGCCCTACCCCGCCTGGCGAACAATTGTACCAAGCTTTGAAAAGCGCTCAGGATTCGTTCGTTAACAGTGTCGCTACGGAAAGCCAGCAAGCGCGTTCTATCCGAATCGGGTTTTCGCCAACGATCGGGTATTCACATTTTTCGCCACAGTTAAGTAAGGCCTTGATCGAGTTGTCCCTGCAGCCACTATTCACAGTCGCAAAATCTGTTGAGCTTGCCGATTTACTTAAAAGCCGCGAAATTGATTTTGTGATAGCCCCGAACCAGCTACGGTTCCCGGGCCTGATAAGCAAAAAGTTAGGCTCAGAAAATTTGGTCCTGTGTTCGCGCAGCGGCACCCTACAAGATCACATCATTCTAAATCCTGACCTGATAGGGCTAGAAAAATTTATTCAATCCGTGACGTACAAGAAACGCTGGATGATGAAAGATTATTTTGTGATGGCTAAAATGATCGAGAACTCGCCGTCACTGATGGCGGTCCTTCCCGAAGGACTGCTTGCAGGACATCCGAAATTGAAAGTTATCAAAACATTCCCGCTAGAAGGAAATATCACGGCGCTGACTTGGCCCGGCTCAATTGGCACTGAGCTGTTGAAATGGATTTAGTAAAATAGATTTATCCAATTAAATTAAGCCAACAGACCCGAAAATAGGAATTGCAAAAGCTATCTGAGTTTGCTCGGAAGATTCTGTATCTGTATCCCAAGCAGGCTGCAGTTCAAAATCACTGCTGTTGTCACAAGAAATAAAAAGTAAAAAACTTAAGAGTAAAATTAAACGTACCATACCCCCCCCGCTACTTTTGGATACAGCAAAAGCATAGCCAACAAAGTTCACTTAAATTTTAGTTACGACAGTGCAAATGACCGCTGGCTTGAAGCATCGCGGCCGCTTGACCTTGGGCTAGGTTAACGACTGTATAAGTCACCAGTTTCGAAGGTTTCGTCTTCAACGACTTCACCAAACAC
Source organism: Bdellovibrionales bacterium (assembly GCA_043728195.1). GTDB lineage: Bacteria > Bdellovibrionota > Bdellovibrionia > Bdellovibrionales > Bdellovibrionaceae > Pseudobdellovibrio. Next base: position 2,709 of record JAYTMU010000008.1, on the reverse strand, counting down.
GCTGTTTAGCTTTTTTAACCAATTCGGAACTTTGTAAACACAGTTATGGCCCATGTTATTTGAATCGGATTGGGGTTTTTCGCACCCTAAGCCTGTAGCAGAATTGGATGCTGTTCCGCTTTCTTGGTCCCGGACCTTGTATGTTACCTGCCGGCAGCGCCCATCGGCATCACAGACTTCGGCGCGCACATACTTAGGCTCGCCGATGCCGGCCGTTCCGCCACTACCGCCACTGCTGCCGCCAATACCAGCCATTGATATGACTGATACGAGCAACATGAAAAAACTGATTAACACGGCACTGGGATTCATTCGGGCTCCTGCTGCTGAGACTGTGGAATTAAGGTATCGGTTGCGGTAAATGTAAAAGCTTTTTTAGTACCAAGGTTTTCTGGGTTACGCACCAGTTCCATCTTTTTTGCAAAAGCCAAACTATCAATTTCAACCCACTGCTGATAGGCAGCTTCAGTTAAGCCTTCAGCAATAAATGACATAAAATGTTTGTTGTGCTCGTAACCCATCATGGGTTTCGCATACGTTTTTGCAGTCAACAATCCTAAAGATAAAATGCATTCCGGAGTTAAATGAATTTGCACTTGGCCTAAAGCATAATGACCTGCGCGCGGCTGCTGTAGCACTTTTTTAGTTGTCATCTCTTCGGCTAGACTTAATCCGTAGTCACCAAAGCGCTTTAAGATTTCGTCGCGCGAAATAGAACCCGACGAACACAAAACATAAAGCTCACCGAACACAGGGTTTGATTGAAGCTCAAGTGCATAACTTGGTAAGTATGTCAGATTTTTTTCGATGCGTAGTTTTAAATGTTCAGATAAATAATTTTTAATAGGTGCTGGACATAAATTTAGCACTTCGTCTTCAGTCTGCCCCTGCGTCAGATAGCGATAGATTTTAAAAATAGTTGCAGGGGTTGGTTTGTTTTCTAGATTTACAATTCGATTTAAGGTCTTTTGATGTATGCCAGTTTTCTCAGATATCAAACGCGTTTTTTTTCGCTCGTCTGTTGATAGCTTTAAATGGGCCTTCAAATCTGCAGCTACTTGCTTCTGGATCAAGTCCAATGGGCTAACTGCGGATGCAGACTTCGCTTGTTTAAATGGCTTAGGCATTTCTGTTTGAAGCATGAGTGTTCCTACCATAAGTAAAGTTGAACAAAAAAGCTTTAGAAAATGGGCCAGAATTCTAGTGAAATAAATACAAAAAAGGGCCTTTTAGGACCCTTCCACTCGTCTATTTTTTTGTAATTGATTTGTAGAAATCGCACTGAATGTCTTAGTTGCCGCGCACAATTTTACAGAATTGGCTAACGAGGCAGGCCCTTTTCTTGTTAAGAAACCCTGACCAGTAAAATGTAAAGATTCAGGAAATATAATGTCATCCACAGAAAAAAGATTTGCATACTTAAGCCTGATACTTTCAGTGGTTATCTCTGCTTTTTTGCTGATCACTTTGTGGGTGTTGAATTCGGCGATGGTAAATACCGAATTACTAGATGTGCGATTCTATTACTCTGGTGCCGAGGCTCAAGCTTTCTTATCAAAACTTAGTCCCAGCGACGTGTTTATATACCGCACTATTGCTGGGGTTGATTTATTTTTCATCGCTGCTTACACAGTGGCTACGTATTATTTTTTTAAAATTAATTTTCCACTCAGATTTCTTTGGTTTGGATTTATTCCTGGAATTCTGGATTTGTTGGAAACCTCTGGTATTTTATTTGTGCTAGCTAACAATACCTGGCCTATTTGTTTTAATTATTTGGGCGCAGTCACCGCAGCGAAATGGATTGCGGTCATCTTGTCGTGGGTAATTATCTTAGTTTTTTTTGTGTATAAGCGGCTACGTCCCGTTCGACCGCCAACCACCCGCTCAGACTGAATCAATTCGTAAGTTAAGAAAAATAAAATAGTGTATCAAGTTAGGACGTTTAAAAAAACTGTCGCAAAAAACGGCTGCCAAACTAAAGTCTGGTGAATGCTTTGACGATAGTTTAGTAACATCCTTGAAACGCATTGCGCTACGACAACATGACGACATCATGAAATGAGGCTTATGAAGATTACCGAAGTAAAGATATTCCCGGTCAACGAAGAGCGCCTGAAGGCCTACGTTACGATCACAATTGAAGCCAGCTTCGTCGTTCGCGATCTGAAGGTTATTCAGGGTCCGCAAGGTCTTTTTATCGCCATGCCGAGTAAAAAGCGCAAAGACGGACAATTTCGTGATATTGCTCATCCACTGAATCAAGAAACCAGACAATTGATTGAAGATCTGGTTTTTGAAGCTTACGAAGAACAACTTAAGTCTATGGGTGACACCTTGGTAAGCCTTAAGCGACAGAAGGCTCCGGTCACTTCGGATTCAGACGATTACTAGTTTACGACTTTAGTTTTTGATTTATGTTTAGATTATTAGCATCATGTACGACTTGAATTGCTGAAGATCATGGAAGGACCCTGCGAAAAAATTCTTTCCTAAAATCAGAAGCGACGGTTATTAAGGCCCAGATTGTTAGCTGTTTTCGAACGGTTATGAATCTGGGCTTTTTTTTAACTTTATTTTCGTTGCCTTGTAACACAAAATTCATTAACTTTTTCATTCGTAAGTTTTCAGTTGGGGTATCGCCAAGTTGGTAAGGCAATAGATTTTGATTCTATCATTCGAAGGTTCGAGTCCTTCTACCCCATCCAA
>JAYTMU010000007.1:0-5604 GCA_043728195.1 Bdellovibrionales bacterium | reverse complement strand
TTAGCAGCTTTGGCCTTTGCAAAACAATTTTGAATATTTTTTGAAACGCTAATTTCAAAATTTAAATGCTGGTGCCACTCGTTTTTCAATTGGTTAGTACCATACGTTTTTAAATGCTGACCAATTTCCATCCACGGAAATTCTAAGAAATCTTTCACTTGGGATTCAATTGCTGTTAGTGCATTTTGCTTTTTTCGAAGGTCCTTTTGTTTCTGTGCCTTCCATTTTTCAAAAGGGTTTTGGCCAGGCTTTGCCGTCGCTAGCTTTTTACCAACCCCCCGGCGCTCAAGCCACCCAGTCAGCATAAAAGGGATTGAACGCACTTCCATTTCACCGATCTGGTCAGGAAGCTGCATTTCAGATAAAGGCTTGACCGGATACCACGAGATCGATTTTTTTTCTTTTCGCACAATTAGATTTCCCTGTTTGGGAATTAGCCGGAACTCGATGAAGGTCTGATCGAACCCGGGTCCACTTTCACCTAATGTTAACTGGACAACTCGCCCCAGATTAGGCAGCAGTTCAATGTCTTTCAAATTTAAATTCTTTCCGTGTGAATTTAAAAACAATCCAACGGGTTTGGTTTTTTTCAAATTGGGCCACGGATGGCTAAAATAAAGTCCCACAAATGGAAACTGCACATCCAAATCAAACACCAGGTACGCCGTCTTTGGGTTCTTAACGAAGCGGTAAAAAACCAGAACTAAGCCTTCGTTAGACGCATGGACTTCTTGCAATTGGGCGCCTTTCAGCTCGTCTGAAAAATACTCGACCAAGACCTCAAGTTCATTAAAACTAGGCGTTTTCACACTTTAGAGCGTAGCTGAACTATCCGAAAAAATCGATATGAAAGCACAAATTGCCAAAATTATTGATGAACACCTATTCGCGGATGACCCTATTGCTGAAACCAGTTCAGAATTTATTGATCGCGTTTGCCATCTTTATCTGACGCAAATTGAAAGCGAAAAATTATATTCTATCAAACATTTCGAAGAATCTGTTATTGAAGAAATTCAAGACGAAGCTATTGCCGTTTTTCGTATGAAAATATACGGCTACTATAATCTGCCGCATTACCGACAAATGCTTTTATTACGAAGAGCGTGTTAAGTTTTTTGTAGCACTGAAAAATACATGGGCCCAAAGCCGCAGGTGTCAGGCAAGACCTGATACCCAAACTCGGTCTCTTCTAAAAAATCAAAGCGCTTTAGAAAATCTAAACGTAAGACTTCCGGGGCCCTTTTCTTCACTAACTTTGCCACGACTCCATCATTTTCTAACGGTGAAAGCGAGCACGTCGAATAAACGATACGACCACCAACTTTGACCGCAAGCCAAGCCGCCGATAATAATGAATACTGTCTGACCGACAAATTTTTCGTGCGTTTTTCGGACCATAATTCTAATTCTTTCGCATTTTCTAATAAATGTCTTTCGCCTGAACAGGGCACGTCTGCTAAAACGCGGTCGTAATAGCCGGGTTGGCGAAGGCCATACTGGTTACCGTCTAACCCTTTTGCGTGGATAAACAGACGTTTCTCTTTTGCAATATGCTCTGTAAGAACACGGGTTAAGCGTTCGCGGCGCCCCTCAGACATTTCATTGGCAATTAGCTCACCTTTTGGTAGTTGCCATTTTTTGCTGCCGGCAAAGCTCATGTCTTCTGCAAGAATTAGCGTTTTACCGCCGGGGGCTGCGCACATATCAAGTACAAAATCAGTTGGCTGAACCTGCAGCGCTTTGGCTACAACTTCGCTGGCAGGGTCCATTAAATAGGTTTCACTCAAACCCGTATCGACATTGAAAAACAAATTCTTTCGCGTTATTTGTTTGTTTTTTTCCGAAAGCGCTAATTTTATTGCCGCCCAGCGCCCCTTATAAATCTTTAGAAAATACTGATCAAATTCTTTATTCATATTTTTATCTCGTTGGGAAATTCACAGATAAATTCTGTGCCCTGGTTGCATTCCGGATTTAAGGTAATTCGCGCTTGATGATTTAAAATGTGATGCTTAACTAAAGCTAAACCAAGCCCCGAACCACCTTGGTCACGACCACGGCCTTTATCAATGCGGTAGAAACGTTCAAAGATTCGGTCTTGATGTTCTTTCGCAATACCGGGGCCGTGATCTTTCACTTTCAGAAAAGTTGATTTTAAATTTTTCTGCCAACAGATCTCAATTCGCTTTGATGGTCCATCGCTATCGCCTGAATATTTTATCGCATTTACTAACAGATTTCTTAAAATCTGCTTTAAAGCATCGTAGTTAGCCAGCACCACTTCGGCATGATCGGCCACGACAATTTCTTTGTTTTTCATCAACTGTAAACTTTGGACCTCTTGCAAAACTTCGTCCGTAATCATTGCTGTCGCGATATTTTCTTTTTGCAAATAGGAACCTAAGTCCAATTTTGAAAGACTTAGTAAGTCATCCATCAGTTCTGACATGCTGTCGCTGCTTTCGACAATTGGCTTTACCAGTTCATGAAATTCTTTATTATCCGTTTGACTGGTTTTTTTAAATAGCAGTTGGGAATACCCTTTTATTACGGTTAACGGTGTTCTTAGTTCGTGTGATGCATTGGCTACAAAATCGATTTTTATCTTCTCAGTTTTGCGAATTTCTGAAAGATCGTAAAATACGCCTAAACACCACGTTTCATTTTCTAAGCGGGACGGAAGCGGGGTTACAAAAAGCTGCAAATCATCAATTTCATTTTTTTCAACGGCATTGACTTCGAAAGTTTTTTTAAACGTTGCTATGATCGCAGGGTCACGAACAACATCATGCAGAAAATATGTGGTCTGCGTTTTTAACGGCGCCCAGTTGAACGTATTTAGAAATGATGAATTAAATGAAATAATTTTCAGATTCTGATCCACTGTAACGATGGCTTCTTTTAATCCGGAAAAAACAGTTTCATAACCTTTTCGCTCTTCTTGCGATTGCTTCCTTAAGCGCAAGTACTTCTTTCTAAGACCCATAGCCGCGCGCTCTAGATCCGCAAAGTCGACATCGGTTTTTTCGAAGACATTGTTAATTGTGGCAAAATCAGGTTCTTCTGCTTTCATCAATTTTATCATTTGTTTTGTTTGCCTAACAATCATCGTGCGAAAGCGTAGATAACTTAAAACATAAGCCACAATCGCAATCAATACCACGGATAGAACCCAGATCATCTGTTGAAGTGTCAACTGCATTACCCTTCTATAATATCTGATCCCGAAGATCGGTCTGTGATTGAGACCAGCACACGGTACCCAACCCCACGAATTGTTTCAATGTGATCAGCCCACGGACCTAGCTTTTTTCTTAATGCGAAAATATGGGTATCGATCGTTCGCCCGGTCACATTAACATCGTCGCCCTGAATTAGCCCAATCAATTGGTCGCGCGTAAGTACTTTACCCTGCGCTTTAAATAACGAACCAAGTAATTTAAATTCGGATGGTGTTAAATGGACATTCTCATTTTTATACGTAACTGTGTACTTTGAAAAATGAATGGATAGCCCATCCAAGCTCATCTGCTCAGATGCAGCTTCAGACCCAACATCAGCAGCATTACTTTTGCCGCTGCTATTCGAATTTTCCTTCCGCAAATTTTTTTCAAATTCTATCCGGCGTAGTAAATTTCTGACCCGGGCCAATAGCACCTTTTCGTCGAAGGGCTTTGTTAAGTAATCATCGGCACCGGCTTCAATGGCTGTAACCAGCGAATCTGCATCGGCTTTGGCAGTTAACATTAAAACTTTAATCATTGATTGCGACTGGCGGATTTTCTTAAGTAAATCAATTCCTTGAATACCAGGCAACATCCAATCCAGCAGGGCTAAATCATACTTTTGTGTTTGCACTGATAAATAAGCTGATTCAGCATCATTAAAAACATCAACCTGTAAGCCTAAGTCGCTCAGGTGAATTTTTAATAACTGCGCTATCGCTAAATCATCCTCAACAATTACGGATTTAAAAGAAAAGGCTGTCATCATATCTCCCTTACTTAAACTGCTTGGTGTCTGATATCTTTTCCGGTCAGTGCGAATATGACATCTTCGGCAATATTGGTTGAATGATCTCCTAAACGCTCCAAGTTGCGGGCGATTAGAATTAAATCCAATAAGTTTTCAACCTGATCTGGCTGAACTTTCATTTTTGCTACCGACTCAATAACAACTTTATTTTTTAATCTATCAACTTCATCATCCATTACTAAAATGTCTTTTGCCATGGATGAACTCATTTGGACGAAACTATCTAAGGCAGCTTTAACCATGTTTTTTACAGTAGCTGCCATAACTTCGATATCTTGAAACGAAACATTTGCAGAGCGTGTCAGAATGTCTTTTCCAATGTAAGCAATGTTCACACACTGGTCACCCATACGTTCTAAGTCTGTATTAATCTTGATAATAGATAAAATAAAACGCAAATCTTTTGCGACTGGGCCCTGCTTTGCAAGGACTTCAAGACAGGCATTATCAATTTTAATTTGCAGTTCATTCACGCGCTCTTCAATTTTATGAACCTGAGAAAACTGTTGTAGGTCCCTGCGATTAATTCCCATCAAAACAGTCTGCAGTGCTTTTTCGACCTGTCCGCCCATTTCAACTGTAAGATTTTTTAACTCGTCTAACTGGGAATCGATAGTTCTTTCCATTTGTCCTACTTTCTGGGCTAGCTTAGCTTCTTTATTGACCTGTGTCTTCTTTCAACGCGACTATCGACTATGCGCATTTCATCAATTGATATTGGCTCGAACGCCATCCGCCAACTGATCGTCGACGTTGACGCCAACGGAGCCTGGACAATTTTAAAAAAACACCGCGAGCCCATTCGCCTTGGACATGATGTCTTTATATACAAAAAAATAACTCTACCAACTGAAAAGCGTCTTATAGCTGCTTTCAAAAGAATGGCGCGACTGAACCGTAAGTTTAAAGTGGATAAAAGTTTAGCCCTAGCTACCAGTGCTTTTAGAGACGCAAAAAACAAACGCCCGGTGCTAACAAAAATTAATCAAGCCAGTGGCATTAAAATAGAAATCATCACCGGTCAAAAAGAGGCCCAGCTTATTCGTAAAGCGGTAGAAAATAATATCTGTTTAAACAATGAGCACTGTTTATTGATTGATATTGGCGGTGGCAGTGTCGAGTTAACCCATATTCAAAAGAGCAAAATTTTCTATTCCCGCAGTTTTAAATGGGGGATGGTTCGCACACTAACCGAAGCGCTAAGTAAAAATAAAAAGCCACAGATTATTTGCAAAGAAAATATTAAAAAAGCCAATCGCTTTTTGCCAAAACGGCATTTTGAATTGGCCGTAGGCACCGGTGGAAATTTAGATGCGATCGGCAGATTAAAATTAAGTCTGTTGAAGCGCGGACCAAACACGTTGGTAACTGCCGCCGAACTAAAACTAATTTACAAACGCTTTATGAAAATTAAACCACTAGAACGGATGGCCAAACTTGATTTAAAGGCCGACCGTGTCGATGTCATCGAGCCCGCACTTTTCCTAATGCTGCAGCTAATGAAAAAATACCGCTTAAAGCGAATAAAAATTCCCTGCGTAGGTCTTAAAGAAGGCGCAATTTATT
>JAYTMU010000006.1:0-30136 GCA_043728195.1 Bdellovibrionales bacterium | reverse complement strand
CCCTCACTGGGCACCAATAAATTAAAATTCCTGAATGATTTCAATTACTTAAGTTTTTGTATCCCCATGAAATAAAGGGGATACAGGGGATTTTAATTAAACTTTTAATCATGGCCTACCGAAAAAGGAACAGTCATGAGTCTATTAATAAATAAATTAAAACGAGGCTTCTCAATACGCCTTGAACAGTACACCCCAAAACGGTCTGTACGACTTATCCACCCCAGCGAATATGCGCTTTATGATTTGAACCCGACCATGACCTATGAGGCAGCCAAAAATCAGATCGAGGCTTTCAAAAAAAGATCCCAGTTAGAAAAGCAAAAACTAAAAATTGTAGCAAGCAAACTTGCACTCAAAAGTATTCAAGATTCGATCTATTTACCCCCAAATCTAATTGTCCATTAACTAAAACCATAAGTCGGATCATTGGTGACGGCTTTGACACCTATTCACCACGCAAAGGATTTACAGACATGATGCTGAACGAGGGTTGGCAATTAGAAGATATTTCTGTGTTCATGGGGCACAGTTCGATTGAGACCACGTGGCGACATTATAAGAACAAAGCGACGTTTAAAATACCAAAAGCGTCTTAAAACGAGATTAACCACACCAAATGTCTATATTTACATATATGTCTTTATTTACTAATTTGTTTATGCTACTTTAAAGCTAGGAAGAACTATGAAAAAGAAATCGCACTCATTACCTAAATTTAATTCAGAAGGACTACTGCCTGCAGGTGATTATGAGGTAAGCTTGGCTGAATTAAAAACATCTTGGATTGTTACTGGCGAAAATCTTCAGTCCACCACATGGGATAGTGAATGGAGACATCAGCTTGTTGATAATCTTGAAGTCATGACCAAGCAATTGTGGCAAGTCGGCGTTACTGAAATTTATATTGATGGATCATTTGTAGAGGACAAAGACCGCCCTAACGATATTGATGGATATTTTGTTATTGATGTTGAGAAGCTTGAAGAAGCTGTTGCTAAGCTGAATCAATTAGACAAGTGGTCTGTTTGGACATGGAGTTTAAAATCAAGAACGCAATATAAGAATTATCCAAAATTGCAGTTACCAATGTGGCACAAATACCGCGTGGAACTTTTTCCTGAGTTCGGCCAACTTTCAGGAATAAAAGATGAGTTTGGAAACAATCAAATTTTTCCAGCGGCTTTTAGAAGAGCACGACGAAATGGCACACCAAAAGGAATTATTAAAATTCAATCACCAATTATCGGAGGTTCAAATGATAAGAAATGAATCTGAATACAAAGAAGCTCTAAAACGAATTGAAGAAGAAAAATCTTTAATAAAAATTCAGTACAAAAAGTTGAAAGAGAAAAAACTAAAAGAATCCGCTGTTGAATTAGCTATGGAACCCATTTTAACTTTTCATCAACAGTTGATTGAAGAAGTCGAAAGCTACGAAAAATTAAAGCGTGGACAAATCGGAGAATTCTATAATCTTGAAGGTCTAGGACGTACTTTAATAGCACTCAGAATTGCCAAAGGGCTGACTCAAAAAGAACTTGCAAAAACGCTTGATGTTCATGAAACACAGATTTCTAGAGATGAACGAAATGAATATCGCGGGGCTTCAATTGAAAAGGTAAACGCGGTTCTTAATGCGCTAAAGGTTCAAATGATTTCTAAAGTAAAGTCATTGGAAGCCTAATAAGGTTTTAAGTATACTTTAAATGAACTGAATACAGTGATGTTTGGTGTTGCTGCCTTTTGCTTTAGGTGTGAAGTGTGAAGTCGCACATTCTGGTAAGTAAAAAAGCCACGAATGTGTCAAATTATTCTGGGTATTAACGAAAACAGTCAAATTAGTTCAAGCAAAATGTTTAATCATAAGTTCAAAAAAAAAGAGTCTGTGTAATCAGCACTAGACTCTTTAAAGCCCCAGAATGATTAAACTAAAACGCCTAAAATAAAGCTTGCTAATGTCCCTTTTATGGGACATTATAGATCTTGTGAATAAGAATTGGCTTCAAGTTTTCATTTCAGACCAGGCTCGCAAAGAAATCCATCGTTGGCCGATTGAAGTCAAAAAAGACTTGGGTGCGATTTTAACGAAAATTCAAAAAGGCGAATCAGTCGGTTATCCAGATACTGAGCCGATGAGAACGGTAGCAGTTGGTGTCTTTGAAATTCGCCTTAAAGATATAAGTGGTATTTTTCGCGTTTTTTATTTGATCAAGACAGAACACGGTATTGTGGTTTTTCACTCTTTCAAAAAGAAATCACAGAAGACGCCTTTACATGAAATTGAAACTGCCAGATTGAGACTAAACGCCTATTTAAAGGAGCTAAATAATGAAATCGAATAAAATTAAAAATCGCCCCGTTGGAGCAAAAAACTCTAAAGAGATTGCAGCAGCCCTTGGTATCGATTCTGCCACTGATATTGCATTAATGGAGTATAAAGCTTCGCTTTCTGAACTTGCTGCAAAAGTTATTGAAAATTCTGGCTTAACGATCAATGAAATCGTAAAACGCTCTGACGTTGCAAGATCAAAGGTATCTGCAATTAAAAATGGAGCCCTTGCTGGAATCTCAAGCGACCTATTTCTTAAAGTCATTTCTGCTGCTGGTGGACGCGTGACTTTTAAGCTGGCAAGCTGAACTTTTCTGTCTTACGAAAGCTTGTGAGGCTCCGATAATTCTGGCGACTGCCATAAATGATTCATGTTTTTTTATTAAATATTTTAAATTTTCTGAGCTTAACAGCTTCGCTTCTGGAATAACTTCGAACTCAAAATTTAATACAGGCTCAGATTGATTTAAATGACCACCAGAACCACAGTCTGGTTCGTCTACTTCCGGGTTCTCGCGCACCAGTCGTAACGGGTCGAACCAGCACTCTTTCTAGAAGACTCAGTGGGCGCGTAAACGCCCACCTTAATTTTCGTTGGATGCATCTCAGATTGTCGGATTTCCTCGATTTGTACCAGCTGATTTCCTTGATAGTGTACCACCCGTAGGTGCTTCAGCAGCGGTTCTTTTTATTTTATCAGTCAGCCCATCTTTGTGAATCGTATTTCCTTAAAGGATTCACTGAAAGCGGATTGCATTTCAGCTTTTGCATTAGCCTAAGTTCCAATGGATTTCGATCAGCACTATAAGCAAACAGAGCGCATTTTAAAGCTGTCCCATGTCAACAATATCGCCTTGCGTCAATGTCGGACACATGGTTCACATCTTATACCGAAGACATAGGTAACACTTTCGGTATCTAAGATTCAGCTTGCCTTAGAAAAACTAAAACCAAATTCAAAGTGCCCGCCGCAAGCGGCTGCTATGCGAGTCAAAAGTGGAATCGATGGCACTCCGTTTATCAGAACCACCCTCAAGCCTTGCAATCACACTTTGACTCAGGCTCAATCAGCTTAGCCAATTGAGCCTGAGTCAAATCAGCTTTCATGCGTGCGGTTTAAACCGCATGAGCAATTTCAGTTTTAGATTTCTCTTCTTCAAACTGAATACGAACTTCTTTGTCTTTTAATATTTTTTGAAAAAATGGTTTGGCTGATTTGTATGATTTTTTATTTTTCATAATCCTAAAATCTTTTTCATTCTTTTTTCAGCGATTTCAAGATCGCCGGTGGGTGTTTTCTGAGTTTTCTTTTTAAAAGCATGAAGCCAAATCATCGCATCTGTAATCCAGATAAATTAATCCATACTAAAATTCATTTGCGAATTTCTGTCTGATGAACGCATGCTTGGCCGCCTTCGGCCAGGCACTTTACGACGAGCTTTTTTAGATGGTCTTAATTTAATTTTTCCCTCTTTAATTAGTCCTGCGATTCGTTCTATTTCGAAACGTTGCTCTTTTAAATTCTCAAGGTCTTCTTTCAGCCTTTTTTGCTGGCCTAAAAATGGTTTTGATAATTTATTCTTAAGTTTTTTAAAGTCCCTCAACTGAGAAAAATTCCAAGCTGGGTTATCTGTTAATGAAGAATACTCCTCTAACAGCGTTTCGTGTTCGGACGCTAGGTCCTTGGCCGCAGCATTAAGATCAGAAACGCTAAGCTCATCAAAATCGCCCAGCGCAATAACTATTTTATGATGTAATAAAGTGAGCTTTTCTAAATCTTCATCCTTATGCGCCAGCGCAACGTCTTGCCAAATGATTTTAAACCATGATTTAAGATCTGAAGGCAATTCAAGGTTAAAATTGTCAGGATGTATTCTCCGCACAATTTTTCGATAAATCGACTTGATCCGAATTCTGTCATCTTCCAATAAATCTTTTTTAAAGTTTTCTTTTTTCAATCCAAATCCCATAAAAAAGTCGTTAGCAAAACCATCTTCACTGTCATCAAAGTTATCTAAATTATCCTTACTGCTTTCTTCATATGCAAAAAAAGAGGCCCTGATCTGATCACGCTCTTCGATATCATTCATCATATCATCTATACTGATGCCAAAATCCAGTCTGGATTGTTTATTAAGAAAAGTCTTTAATGATTTAGAAGCAAACTTCCAAAACCGACGTAACAAATCGACTCTAGAGCTTGCAGATAAAATAGAAATCGCTTCTACTAAAAATGAAAAACCTTCTTCGAAACTGCGCATGATTTTTGTCAGCTTCTTATCGGTAATGCGCTCGTAATTTTCGATCTGTTTTTTATATTTTTCTCTGGATTTCTTAACTAGATCCTCTTCCAGCTTCAATGCATCAATGGCTTCTTTTAGGTGATGTGAATGGCTACTATCAACATCGTCATTATCATTGCTATTATCGTTATCATCACCACTATAACTGCCACTTTCATTTTGTTGCCGCATCTCATTTTCAAAAGCTTTCGTACGCGCGGCCCTAATTGCAGTTATTCTAGTCCGCGTGTTATTATCTCCACTCTTAAACTCTTCATCTTCATTTTGAAGAAAAAGATGAGCCATTGGCATTGGAATATTTTTCTCTTTAGAAATCATCACCAGTAAATTATGAAATTCTGCTGCGGATATAAATTCTTGTCGCATTTCATCAATGCTTTCAATCAGCGGGTTCAATGTTAAATTGTACCAATCAGTATACAGTTTAAGATCAATTTCTTGAAATTTCCTAACAGACTTTTCCGTGTCTTCAATCTTTTTAAGCCAGCCCTGGGCAAGCGTTATCGACTTTTTCCGAATAGGAGCATTGTCTAGCACGACCAGTGACCGTGTTTTTACCGGGGTTGGCTTTTGTCGGTTTGCTTTTTTATTAACTTTTGAAGTTGCTTTCATAATGGATTGACTCGATTCCCAATTAAGATAGGTGTGTAGCCCACATTTGCCTGCTAAACTCTCATTTATAACTTCAACTTTCAAGGACTGCTTGGAATATAAATCTAATCCATCGCTAGCAGACGTTAAGCAGACGCTTGGCAGAACGGTGCGCTGTGCCAAGACAGTTTGAAGTTCGTTTATTTGCGGACACCAAATTTTTGTATTAATTTAGGATTATCGCCACTTAGTTAAGAAAAAATTTAAGTATCATGAAAGAATTGTATATGAGTAAAATACGCTACAAACCAATAGTGCTGGTGACCGGAGCCAGTTCTGGGGTTGGCCGTTCGCTGGCCACTATTTTTTATAAACTACCCGAATTTCGTACTGTAGTGACGGCACGCAAAAATTCGTTGTCGTCCGTAAAACAAAGCTTTACGGAAAATGAATACTTTAAAATCATTGAACTTGACGTTATTGACCCAGAATCACGGGCTAATTGCATGAAGCATATTCGTGAAATTTGGGGCGACGTCGATATCTTGATAAATAATGCCGGAATATCATATCGGTCTGTTGTTGAGCATATGTCCGAAGATGATGAAAACCTTCAGATGCAAACGAATTACTTTGGTCCAATGGGTCTAATTAAGGAAGTCCTACCGTCAATGCGGGCAAAAGGGCGTGGTAAAATAATAAACGTCTCTTCTGTTAGTGGCATGTTGGCAATGCCAACGATGGCCAGCTATTCGGCTTCAAAGCATGCCCTTGAGGGCGCCAGCGAATCCCTTTGGTATGAAATGAAACCGTTCGGAATTAACGTTTCACTTATTCAGCCCGGCTTTATTAATTCACATTCGTTTCAGAATGTTTATTATAGCGAAAAATCGAATCCAAAAAACCAAAAATCAGATACTGCCTATTCTGACTATTATCGCCATATGGGGCCGTTTGTTGAAAAACTTATGAAGATGTCTTGGACAACCTCAGAACACGTGGCAAAAAAAATTCTTTGGGTTTTACGGACTAAGAATCCCCCGTTATGGGTCCCTGCCACGCCAGATGCATTGGTTTTTTATTACCTTCGGCGCTTAATTCCACGCCGCTTGCTGATGCCAATCCTATTCTATTTTTTACCGAAATCTGACTTTTGGGCTTTGCGACACACATTTCGGCGCGACGCCATCGGATTTAAAAATCGTCGTAAAAAAGATGTGACAATTGAAAAGAAACTAACTTAACTGATTTTAACTAACTGAAGAAACACATCAGAACGAAGGAGATTTTTATGAAATTATTTTTGTCAGCTGCAATTGCTTTACTATCCATAGGCGCATTTGCTAAAGATGACCATACTGCTAATTTTTGTTCACCAACCGATGCTAAAGTCTGTGCGCATATTGGTCACATGTCTGGCATGAAAACAAGCGGTGAAGCTGAATTTATGGTCGATATTGTTGTGTCGAAGCCTGTTAATGATGTGACGGTTGATCTATGGATGCCTGAACACAATCACGGCACTTCAGCGGTGACCGTAAATCCGCATAAAAAGAATAAGTTTAAGATCAAAAAAGCCGTTTTTTCTATGACCGGGGTATGGCACGCACGCATTAGCTTCAACGTAGACAAAGTAAATCATAAGATTGAAATTCCGCTTACTATTGCTGAATAAATTACTGAGTAATTATAAAGTGAATAATGGCGGCTGATCGAAAAGTCCAGATAGCCGTCCTATACCAATTTGTTTTCACTAGTTGGTTTATTTTTTTTAAATCATAATTTCCAGCCAACGAATTATGCAAAGGCACACTTACAAAGCCAGTCAATGCCCAAAGTAGTAATACTAAAATAAAATTCCATGTGTAAATTGTCTGGCTTAACCAGCATAACGCAAATGCAGACAGTAGTTCTAACGCCATAATGGGTGCAACAATATAAGTTATTCTAGACGAATGAAACTGTTTGAATTTATTTGGCTCGATAAACTTAAAAGCTGGATAGTGCACCACCTGAATCAGCCAAATAATTCCGGACATAAAAAAACAACAGAAATACTGTGCCTTCAAAGAGGTTTGAAAAATAATACCTGGCACTTACACGACTTCAAAATTAAAATGGCAAATCGTCTTCACCGAATTTAGGATTAATCCTGATTGCGATGCCTTCTTAGCAAGTAAAATGGCTTTGTCCGCATTGCTTGGCACTTTTATTTTTGCGTGTAAGAAAAATTCTTTCATTACCGGGCGTTTTGTTTCATCGTGATCAACAACAAGTCGCGCATTCACAGTAAGGTCTTCAAAACTTAATTTTGAATTTTCGGCGTACACTTTGAATGTAGCCACAAAACAATTAGCCAATGCTTGATTAAATAAATCTTCAGGGCTAAATCCCCCACCCGGTCCGCTAAATTCTGGCGGAATTGCCATCGGCGATTCGCGGTCGTTGGATTTCGTCTTCCAGTTGGATTGAATGCCTGCAGTAGATGTTGTCTGTGAATTGAATTCTAATGGATAGTTTGTCATGGTTTCTTCGGTATTTCGCAGTAAGGGCTTTCTTCGCAGCCTTTTGTTTTTCGTGGTAAATAGGGACGCACTTTCGCAAAGACATTGTAACCACCGTTCAAAAATGGCCGCAATAGTGAATTTTTCGCAAGCTTTGCTAGCCAATTCCAAGCAGGAAGCGTTTGCCAGATAGCAATGAACGCATCAACACCTGTTTGAATGTCGCCCGTGGCCGTTTTTACATGCATCACTTTATGAACTTGTTTTGGATCAAGGCCATTTTTAATAGCATCAAGCCCATCCGCGGTGATATCCACAAATGCAATTCTGTCGCTGCCTACAGCTTTGCGGTACTGATTAATCACTCGCGAGCATAGCGGGCAAAGACCGTCAAAGTACACTGAAAGAGCTAAATTTTGAGTTTGCATGGTTGACCTCATCAATAGTTCATACTACTATGAACTATTGACTCCAGCAAGGAGATTTACAGTATGTCGCAAAATTCAAAAGTCGCCAAAGGTGCCAAATCCCACGCAACACCGGTAAATCAAATGGCGGACGCTGTCGGCGATTTTATACGCTACTGGGGGTTCCGGCGTATTCATGGCCAGCTGTGGACTTACATCTACCTTTCAAAACTTTCACTAAGCGGTGCCCAGCTAACTCGTTTGATTGGTGTTTCTAAGGCACTAGTAAGTCCAGCCCTAGCGGAACTTTTAGAATTTAAATTAATCAAGTTTGAAGAATCAGATGGCAGAACAAAAAAATATTCTGCAAATCCAGACGTGTTTAAAATTATTCAAGACATTTTAAAGGGGCGCGAACAAGTTTTAATAAAAAATGCCCAAGATAAATGCGAGCTATTGCAACAAGCAAAAAATAAGACTGAAGTCGAAGTTGAAAAATTAAGATTACAAAATTTAGAATCCATGATTCGTGCTGGTGGTTTTGCTTTGGATTTTATTGTTAATAACACTTCGGATGATTCTATTTCAATCTGGGAAGGTTTTACAGAAATTTAGATTTTAAAAGTTCCTTCGGTATTGCAAGGAATTTTTCAGAGGAATTTTGCCACCTACCCGGTGGATTTTTGGAATTATTTTTCGCCTAAGGCGTGTAAAAGCGGTGTCAGGTAAGGCTTCCGTGGTATGAATTTAGCAACTTATATTCATTTAACCATTCTGCTTACACGGAGAGCTTATGACAAATTCCAACGATTTATTGGTATTCTCTCATTTGCGTTGGAATTTCATATTTCAACGGCCACAGCACCTTATGACTCGTTTTGCAAAACACCGCCGCGTTTTTTTTATTGAAGAACCTATGTTCGAAGATGTTTCTTTTCCTAAAATTCATACGCATCAAAGCGAAGAAGGTGTTTTTGTAATTACCCCTTATTTGCCACAAGCCTTCATGACTAGAAACCAAGATAATGATATGATCCTAACCATTCTTATCGACGAGCTTATATTAGCCCGAAATATCAGAAATTTTACGGCATGGTACTACAGTCCTGGTTATCTAAGTTTTACTCGTCACTTAGGCCCAAAATATATTATCTATGACATTATCGAAAATGTTTTGCTCTCGAAAAATAATCCACTAGTATTACGCGACCTTGAAGACGAACTGTTCGAAAAAGCGAATTTGGCTTTTACCGGCGGACAGTCATTGTACAAAGCCAAGCGCTTCCGTCACCCCAACATTCATGCCTTTCCAAGCAGTATCGACAAAGTCCATTTTGGACAAGCACGTTTAAAAAATGTGGATGCCAGCGACCAAGCAGAAATTGCGCATCCGCGTATTGGATTTTACGGAGTGCTAAATGAACGCATCGATTTCGATTTGCTAGCGGAAATTGCAGCGTTACGACCGGATTATCAGTTTATTTTAATCGGACCAGTAGTTAATGTTGACCCGGCTTTACTGCCACAGGCAGTAAACATTCATTACCTGGGCCAAAAAAGCTATCGTGAACTTCCGCAGTACATCGCTGGTTGGGATGCCGCCATGATGCCATTCGCGCTGACCGATAGAACCCGATTCGTAAGTCCCACAAACACTCCTGAGTTTCTAGCAGCTGGTTTACCCGTTGTTGCAACGGCTCTTGAAGATATTATGTCTCCGTACGGAGAAGAACAGCTTGTACGTATTGCGCATACGGCAAGTGAATTTGCAAGTGGTATCGAAAACGCAATGAAGGACCGCCGAAACCTTAAATGGCAAGTTAAGGTAGATAGCTTTTTGGCTGAAATTTCATGGGATCAGACATGGCAAAAAATGGCTGCTTTAGAATCGGAAATTGCAACTATGCCCAGCCGAGCTCCGACGCGAATTCATCCATCGCCGGATTATAGACCACTGTACACAACATCGACCACTATAACTTAGTTATTAATAAGGCATTTTTTTATCTGAAATTTTCCAAGCCTTAAAAACCTCTAAGGCTTCGGAATGCATCATCTGCACCATTCCAATTTTTCGTTCGGCATGAGCTTTAGGAATTTCACTATAGATAAAAGCGTCATCAAATTGAATAGCAGCTGCATCACTTTTGGTGTTGGCAAAATAAATTTTTGAAAGGCGTGCCCAGTAAATAGCTGACAAACACATCGGGCAGGGCTCGCAGCTGGTATAGATTTCGGCGCCAGTCAGGTCATAGCTATTTAGATTTTTGCAGGCGTCACGGATTGCTTCAACTTCAGCATGGGCCGTAGGATCATTCTTTGAAGTTACCTTGTTCCAACCCTCACCGATGATCTTTCCATCTTTAATAATAACGGCACCGAAGGGACCACCCCCGGTTTCAATATTTTTGCTGGAAAGCTCGATGGCTCGCTTCATAAATTCTTTGCTCATGACGGTCTACGTTGCAAAAGAATTTGCTTTAGATCAAGCCTTTTTTGTCCAATACTTGGATAAACGTGAATAGCCGAAACTATATTTTATTTTATCTTAACGGAGAACGACAGCAAGTTGCTGACGCTTCTGCTGGATTAATGCTGTCGGAATACTTACGAAAAATTAAAAACTTGCCCGGAACAAAAATCGTGTGCGCCGAAGGCGACTGTGGTGCTTGCAGCGTGCTTCGACTTTTTTCGCTGCAGTCAGGAAAGAATAAAGATCTTTTTCTGCCAATTAATTCGTGCATAAGCACAGTTTCGCAAATGGATGGCTCGGTACTTGTAACTGTTGAAGCTTTAGCTGCTCCGAAAGTTATTCATGACAAATTTTCTTGCCATGAAAATGCGATGGGGTTAACTGCAGTGCAAAAGGCTATGGTTCAATGTCACGGCAGTCAGTGCGGATTTTGCACGCCTGGCTTCGTGATTGCACTAACCGGATTGGTCGAAAAAAAATTAAAAGATCGAAACCCACAGGCCACGCTAACCAGCCAAGAGGTAAAAAACCAACTGACCGGTAATCTGTGCCGCTGCACGGGGTACCAACCGATCATCGAAGCTGGAACCAGCATTCAACTTAAAAAGTGCGAAACAGTAGGCACTCGTTTTCTTAAGCGCGACCAACAACAGGATCTACTGAAGCATTTGAAAATACCAATTTTACTGAAGACAGATGGCTTTAAATTTTTTGCGCCAACCCATATAAAGCAAGCCGCCACTTATTTTCAAAAAAATAAATCTGTGCAAATTATGGCCGCTGCGACTGACCTTGGCGTCGTTCACAACAAACGAAAACTGCAGCTAGCAAATATATTAAGCTTGCACTTAATTCCTGAGCTGTATGATATCAAGAAAATATCACCGGGACGTATTTCAGTTGGGGCCCGGGTAACTTTAAGTGAACTTAGAAATTTCACTAAAACATCAATTCCTGAATTTTCCAAATTTTTGGATCTTTTTGCCTCACCGCAAATAAAAAATTTAGCCACCTTAGTGGGAAATGTAGCCACTGCGTCTCCGATAGCAGATACGCCACCGTTTTTATTAATTATGAATACCATTGTAGAAATTAGTGGGCCAAAGGGCTTACGATCTATAGCACTTGAAGATTTCTTTGTTAGCTACAGAAAAACCGTATTGCAACCACAAGAAATTATAACTGCTTTACACTTCGATATCCCTAAGAAAAACGAAATTCTTGCTCTGTACAAAGTATCACAGCGTAAAGATATGGATATTTCGGCGGTTAATTTTGCCGCACGTTTTAGCTGGAGTAACAACACTAAAACGAAAATAAAATCGGTGCAGATTGCAATCGGCGGGGTCGCAGCAACAACCCTTCGCTTACGAAAAACAGAGCAATGCATTTTAGCTAAGCCCTACCACACGGAAACCGTGAACGAAGCTTTACACTATTTGCATGCAGAAATTGCTCCGTACAGCGACTTACGTGGATCGAATACATTTCGCCGTGTGATTGCTGAAAACTTATTACAAAAGTTTTTTCGCGAGAAAGTTTTATGAGTCACTTACCGCATGATTCAGCCCATTTACATGTAACAGGTCGTAGTGAATTTATAGACGATCGTCCTCATTTAAAAAATGAATTGCAGATCGAACTACTGTTTAGTCCCCACGCAAAAGCGAAAATTATTAATATTAACTTAGAAAAAGCCCTGCAGTACCCCGGTGTCGCGGGAATTTTTTTGGGAAAAGACTTCCACGAAAATATCTGGGGCACGATATTTCGCGATCAACCCTTGCTGGCATCAACCGAAGTAAATTATGCCGGTGAAGTTATAGCCATAGTTGCCGCATCCAATTCCCAAGCGGCAGCTGAAGCAAAAAAGCTTATTCAAATTACTTATGAAATCCAACCTGCAATACTTACTATACACCAAGCCATCCAAGCCGAATCTTTTATTGCCGGTGTAAAAAAAATTGAGCGCGGTAACGTTGAAAAATCTTTCACAAGCGCTGAATTTACAATTGAAAATAAGATCATCATCCGCGGTGCTGATCACTTCTACCTTGAAAGCAACGTGGCCGTTGCTTACCCGCAAGATGACGGACAAATTGAAATTCATTCTTCGTCACAACACCCGTCAGAAGTGCAGCATGTTGTTTCTCACGGGTTAGGACTGGCATCAAAAGATGTTACCTGTATTGTAAAACGCATGGGTGGGGCATTCGGCGGCAAAGAATCACAAGCTGCGCCAATTGCAGCGTACGCGGCACTTGTAGCACAAAAACTAAATCGTCCGGCACGCATTGTCTTAACAAAAGACGATGACATGATTATCACAGGAAAAAGAAATCCGTTTGAAAATTTCTATAAAGTTGGCTTTGATAAAACGGGTCACATTCAAGCCTTAGACGCAAAACTTTTTTCTGATGGCGGAGCCTACGCCGATTTGTCCACCTCAATTATGGAGCGCGCGCTTTTACATTCCGATAACGCCTATTTTATTCCGAATATGCGCGTGACTGGCCAAGTGTGTCGAACAAATTTCCATCCTCATACGGCATTTCGTGGCTTCGGAGGCCCTAAGGGTGTGGCGATGATTGAAAAAATCATCGAAGAGATTGCACACACTCTTAAAAAAGATCCTTTAGAAATTAGAAAAATCAATTGCTACTCTGATTCCGAGGGACGCAATGTCACTCACTACGGACAAGTAGTTGAAAATAATTGTCTACCAAAACTTTTTACTGATCTTGAAAGCGAATGCAATTACACCGAACGCCGGGCCCAGATTGACCAGCATAATATAAATAATCCGCACATTCTGCGCGGGCTATCGTTAACTCCGGTAAAATTTGGAATTTCGTTTACCACACGGTTTTTAAATCAAGCTAATGCCCTAGTGATCATTCATAAAGATGGAACCCTGCAAGTTTCGACGGGCGCAACTGAAATGGGCCAAGGCGTGAATGCGCGCATTGCAGAACTTGTCTCGTCTGAACTTGGCCTTCCACGACATCACGTCCGCATGATGGCTACAGCGACTGATAAAAATGCCAACACGTCCCCTACTGCTGCTTCTAGCGGAACAGATTTGAATGGTGCAGCAGCACTGCTTGCCGTACGGCGACTAAAATCGCGGTTAAGTGAACTTGCTTTAAAACTTTTTGAAATACCAGAAAGCCGCTGGGCCAGACACACTGCAGGTCTTGGAACTGAGGCCGAAATTTCAGTTGAATCAAGCGCCTTAAAGAACGACGCCAATGCCGACGCCGATTGGAATTCTGGCATTGCTGAATATCACGATATCGAATTTAAAGATGGTCAGGTACTTCACAAAAAATATCCAGATAAGCGGATGAGCTTTCATTCAATTGTTGTTGAAGCCTATCACAACCGGATTTCACTTTCCGAATACAGCCACTACAAATTTCCAGGTCTTTCTTTTAATAAAGTGACCGGTCACGGGGATGCCTTTCTTTATTTTACCCAAGGGGTAGCTTGCTCGGAAGTTTCAATTGACCGCGACACGGGCGAAGTTAAGGTTCAGCAAGTCGACATCATTATGGATTTGGGTCGGCCGATAAATAAGGATTTAGATCTAGGTCAAATTACTGGCGGGTTTATTCAAGGTATGGGCTGGGTTACCACTGAAAAATTGTATTACAATAGTAGCGGTCTTTTATTATCGAATGCACCAAGCACTTACAAAATTCCGAATATTCAAGATACACCCCGTGTATTCAACATTCGACTATTCAACAATAATCAGAACAAATCAAATGTGCGTGGTACAAAAGCTGCTGGTGAACCGCCGTTACTACTTTGTATCAGTGTGTGGACTGCTATTCACGATGCTTTACGCAGTTTGAATCATTACAGTCAATCGTATCCAAATCTAGAATTGCCTGCCACCAATGAAGAGATTTTAAAAGCGATCTATCCTGATAAATTTAAAATGCGGGAAACAAAAAAGTGAATAGCTTTTGGCAAGATGCAGAACACTTAAGAACTAGCGGTGAATCATTTGTTGTGATCACGGTTGTTCAGACAAAAGGCAGTGCGCCCCAAGACGCCGGAGCAAAAGCCATCGTCATAAAGTCAGGGCTTCATTCCGGAACCGTTGGCGGGGGAAAGGTTGAAGCTTGCGCGATTATTCAAGCTCAACAAATTTTAGCTAGTGGCGTAGCATCCGCGCCACAATTAGTGACCTGGAATTTACAACGCGATATCGGCATGACCTGCGGCGGAGAAATCACCTACCTTTTTGAACTGAATCATTTATCTGCGTGGCAGGTTGCCATATTTGGCGCGGGTCATGTGTCGCAAGCACTTTGCCGACTGCTGATAAACTTAAATTGCCAGGTGACGTGCATTGACTCACGCCCCGATTGGATTGAAAAACTGCCGCACGCTACAAATTTAAAAGCCGTTCTGACGGGCGATCCCAAATCTGTGGTAGCTAAATTATCAGCTAAGCACCTTTTCGTGATTATGACTCAGGGGCATGCTACAGATTTACCGATTCTAAAGGCACTGTTTACCGCTTATCCAAATGCTGTGTATGTTGGTGCCATTGGCAGCAAGTTAAAAGGTCTAAAATTAAAAAAAGAATTGCTTGCGTTTGGCGTCGACGATACAGCACTGCAAAAATTTCGATGTCCGATTGGTTTAGATTTAGGGACTAATCATCCGTATGAGATTGCGATCAGTGTTTCGGCTCAGCTGCTACAGCAGCGCGATCAACTGCTTCCTTTAGTTTTGGGAAACGACCCAAAATTTTCTCAATCCACGCCTGCGGAAATGCTCTGATCACCCAAAATGAAATCCAAGAAATTGCTACAACTCGTAATGTGTAGGCAACAACAAATGTGTTATCAGATTTCTGTGTCAGTATTAAAAATAAAACTGAAACCCCAAGCGACAGAAACATCCAGGGATTGGCTAAATCTCGAAATGCCCCGGCAACTGCCGACTTACCACTGCGTTGTTTAATTTTTATCGGAGCTTTTTCGCCCAGTTGGATAATTTTTTTAAAGTAACTATCGCCGACATAGTGGTGACAGCGCCAGCCAAAGACAGCAATCGCAAAAGCAAGTGTCAGTTTAATAAAAACAAATCCTAATAAAAGCGTTGGCGCTAATTCGGGTCGTATGTTCAAGTTTCCACTAAGTTCTAACCACAGCGCTTGAATCGCTAAAAACAATGTGCTGCCAAAAAATAAATACGCAAACAGCAACGGCTGCAGGAAGCTCCATAGTGATAAAAGACCAGCGCCGAACATGACGCCCACTTGATTGTGACCAAATATGAAAATTCCAAGGGAAAATAAAAAGCCTTGAACAGAAATAGCAAGCATCGGGGTTATGCGTTTACCAATGGGTGATAAAGATTTTAAAACTGCTGCGACGACAGAAATTGCATTTACTGCGCTGACAGCCTCTTGTCTTGTTTTTAACTTCCGACTTGCAACACTTAGGATAAGCGCTTGATTTAGTGAAAGTGCGTGGCCAGAAAACGGAATGTGAAACGCATGTAAAATACTACCTAAGCTAACTTCAACGACCGATTGTAATCCAGAATAATATCCAACTATGAATTGCATACTAGAATTGCGCCCAACCAAGCTAGCATAATGCCCACAATTCGAAGTGTAGATACGGGAATTGTCTCGATATACATATCCCAAAATAAACTTGCTAACAATTGCGCAGAAATAATTAATATAAAGGTGTGAACGGCTCCCCACCTAGAAATTGCCCATGGTCCACCGAAAACTAAAATACAACCAAGTAAACCCGGAATTAAATACCACCAGGTAAATGTTTTTGGATCAAAAGCCGTTTTCATGTTTGGAGAAAACAAATCACTTTTCCAAATCGACAATGAATAAAGTAAAACTGCAAGCACTGCAAAAACGACTGCATTTAGTAACACAGCAGTTGTTAATCCCCACTGTGCAGCTATTTTTTTATTTAATCCTGCCTGAAGAACCACAACCAGCCCCAGCAGCGCTGGAGAGAAACTTATAACTGAATTCACCATAGGCATAAGCAGTAGTACTTCGCCGCTCTGTAGTCAAAAAAACCTTAGACCAGTAACCAAAATGCCATTTCTGCCGCAAATATAAGTATTTTATCTCGTAAATGTGTTCATCTTGCCAAGTTTTGTTTAAAGGAAAGGCACACTTTAAAAGCCTACAGAGTGCTAAACAAATCCGTAGACAACATATCTTTATTTAGCAAACATATGTTTACAAATCTTAATTAAAGGGGACTTTATGAAAATTTCTATAAAAAATTGGGTGTTAATCACTTTGGTTGCTGCATTAACAGCGTGTCAGGCAATGCCTTATCAACCGTATGCTCGCGACGTAAAAAAGAAGCCAGGTCAAAGCGGCGTTATTGCGCTTAAGCCAGGTCACCAAACTGAAGACCAAGAAAAAGCAAAAGGCATGATGTCTTCAAACTGCGGCACAACGCCAGTTAAAGTTATCGAAGAAGGCGAAGTAGCAGTCGGACAAGAAGTAAAATCAAATGCCGATACTACAAAGCGTCAAGGATATGCTGGAACTCAGGTTGGATCATTATTCGGTTTACCGATCACTTCAGGCGGAGCTAATCCGACAGACTCTGCTTCTGGAACTGCAACTACAACCGCAATTAAAGAATGGCAAATTTCTTACGAGTGTATCACTCCGGCAACTAAAAAAGTTAAGTAATTATATTTTAATTGCTAACGAAAAAGACTTTTAAGTTAACTCTTAAAAGTCTTTTTTTTTATCTCGACGACTTCGACATGCTGCTCTTTAAGGGCCATATACCCAAAAACAATCCAGTAAATACGATCTGCAATTCCCCCAATAGAAAAATGCAGATGATAAATAATTAGTAATGGAATTTGCGACAACGTATAGATTGCAATTATCTTTAGGGCCGCACTTTTTGATTTCAGTGACTTCAATCCAGCTACCAGTAGAGCTAACATAAATATCGTAGTCATTGCGATAAGTCCCCAGCCCCCAATGACCCCTGCCGAAATTAAAATATTGTGTGGATCTTTGTCGGCGCTGTAATTTGAAACATCGGCCTCACTGCCAGAAGAAAATTTTGAAAGTAGGCCCTGCCCTAGCCACTGATTTTTTTTAAAAATCTCATAGCCACGCTCAACTTCTTCTATTCGGGAGCTAACGCCGTCCTGAGCTGACCGCCCTGCAATTGCTTTCTGGCCCGTTGCAATCCCGATAGCATATGTACCTGCCATCTCTCCGAACAGTAAGGTTCCCATGACCATCGTTATGACAAACGCCGTTTTTAAAATTCTGATTCCATTACTTTTAGCCGGAAAAATAATCGCTGCTAATAGTAAACCGATCGCGACAGAGGCTAGCGCAGATCTAGTTCCCGTCAGAACCAAAACGAAAAAGGCCATTAGGAAATGAATGCTATTTATAATAATTCTTTTCTTCGAATAGCTTTCTTGAATGAAAAAATAAATTATTGCATAACACGCCAACGTGGCGGCGCTGACCATGTGCGGGATGTGCTTAAAAACACCGATGAACCGCGTGCCCTTGAATACTGTTCCACTTGATAGAAACAGTAATGCCAAGCTAAACCAGCACAAAACCAGTGTTACGTTCTTAATATATTTCAAAAACTTTTCAGGTGTTAATGATGTTGGGATTATTCGGCCAAACAGAAAAATCGTAAAACTTGCTAATACGGCTGCTGCCATCTGCAGTATAAAAGATTCTTGCGTGTTCACAAAGAATGCCTGCAGCCCTGTGATTAAAACTAAATATAAACTGATTAATACAACACCAAATCTAAAAAACCGACTTTGCGCATACTTATGTTCCGGATTCAGCAGCCATTTAAAAATGCAAAGGCTGCCAATGCTTAAAGTCAGGAAAATGTTCACATACGGATGTAGGCCACGTTGGTAAATAATTGGGCCCATTTGCCAAGGTACAAATGGAATGAATGCTAAAGCTACTTTAGAAATAAAAATAAGCAATACAAGAAAAAGAATCACAACTGTCTACTTCGAATTCTTTTCAATAAGCACCGCTGTCAAAACAATGCTGGTAACTAACGAAACCAATGTGATCGTTCGCGAGACATCATTCGAAATCCAAGGCTCTTTTTTAGGAATGTAGATTAGGTCATCTTGGGTTAACTTAAAGGGTTTGGAATCTGCCGAAGACTTCATAAATTTATTCATGTCTAGCTCATAAACGCCAGCTTGTGCAGGATCGACTTTACGAACGATCACTTCACTTAGGTTAGCTTCTTCAATACCGCCAGCAAGCGTGACCAATTTTAAAATATCTGTATTTGGTGGAACATAATAAAGTCCCGGGTGCTTTACAGCCCCCAAAAGTTGCACGCCAATTAAACTTTCTTTTTGCGACGAGCGATAAATATATTCAGCAGCGCGGGGTGGTTCTTTTATCTCGAAGAAATTGCTCTGAGCATAGCCTGGTACACTTGCCAAAACCATCGAAATACTTGTAAACAGGCTGATCATTTTTTTCAACATAAAAGACCTCGGTATCTTTATTATGACGAGTTCAATTCTGTGGTCAATCTGGACCTAGAGCGAGTTTTAAAACGATCGATGAGTTCTCGTGGCTAGTCTACAATTCCTTCACTAGACTTAAGCAATGGAAACAAACAACATGCCCGAGCACGAAAAAATATTTAACGAGATCTGTACCAAACTTAATGAACTTTCACAAGTTGAAGACAATAAATCAGCGAAGGACAAAGTGGCACAACTAGAAAAAATGCAGAATCAAATCAAAAGTTTTCAATACGATTTGATGGCAACCCATGAAGACATGCAGTTAAAAATTCATACATTAGAACAAATGACTACTTCGAATTCTGATCTATCAGAGCGCGTGCAGGAATTAACCGACCTATTAAATCAGGAACGTGGGATTAATTCTAAACTTTCTACTGATCTGGCAAAATCATTGGATTTATCATTAAGACTGCAATTAGAAATTCAAGAAATTAAATCACGTTCGTTGCAAGCGCAATTAGAGGACCGTAAACAATATTTAGAAAATTTTGAATCAATGAAGCTAAAGTTAACCAAAGAAAAAGGTAACGTTCAGGAATTGAACACTGAATTAACGGTTGAATTGAAAGCGAAGCAATCCCACATCGAAGATCTAACGCAAAAGATTAATGATCTTGAAGCCGGAATGCAAGATTTGGGCGAATCTAAAATCGAGCAAGAAGATACGATTAAACATTTGGTATCAGTTGCAGAAAATAAAATTGTAGAATTGAAATTGGCGTTAGATCGTAAGACATCAGACTTAGACAACAGTCAGGGTCAGCTTAACCAAATGAAAATTCAGACCGAGCTTCACAAAAATGAAAATGTATCGTTAAAAGACTATATTAATAAAATGACTGTTTATCAAAAGCAACTTCTAGCCCAGCAGGCTCAAGCCTACGGATTTAATTCAACTGGTGCATCACCATCTTAAGATAAAATCCTTCGGGGAAACTCATCAGGGTTGGGTGATCCCAGCCCTGGCCACCAGTTAAAATACATTTGGCCGATTTTCCCGACTTTAAAACAGCTTTTCGTAATGACTCTTTAAAATCTTCCATAGGTACTAACCCTGAACAGGTGCACGAAACGACAATACCGTCAGCGCGCGCGATTCGAAATGCCTGAGTATTTAATTTTGTATAGGCGTGTAAACCTGGATGCAGATCTTTTTTGTTTTTAACGAAGGCTGGCGGATCAGAAATAACAATATCAAAATCAGTTGTGCTAAATGCGGAAAGCCCATCCAAAACATCCATTTTATACGTTTTAACTTCAAAACCATAAACTGATAAATTCTCTGAAGCTTTTTTTAATGCTAATTCGGAAATATCGACCAAATGCACTTCACAATCGATATTCCACTTTTTCAGATTAAATGCAATTTGTGATGCCCATTGACCCATGTAACAACACAGATCCAAAATTTTAACGCGACGATTTTTTAGCACGTGGCGCTTCTGTTCCAAACAATCAATAAGCAACTTCATATTATGGGTTTGATCTAGAAAAAAACCGGTCTTTTGTCCTTCAATTAAATTAATTTTGAAATAAATTTTCTCGTCGATAGATACGACATTTTGCACTTCAATGGAAATATCAGTTAAATCTTCGTCTGCTATACCTTTGATTTGCACTGGTCGTTCTGGTAACAAACCTTCAAGCTTTCTGATGCTCACATCATTTCGCTGCACCAAAATAGTGTGACCCCACGCGATAGTAGATAACCCTTCTAATACCGATTTTTCCACAACCTGCTGGAATATTTCTAAGCCATGCTCTTTGAAAACTACATCCATTCCCGATGTCAGCAACTGGTACGAAAAAACCTGGTACGTGATGCCAGCTTTCGTAAATATATAGCGGTCGCAGATAATTCCGGGCATGTCATCAGCCTCAGAAAAGCAAACGCGAAAACTAAGATTAAACCCAAGATCAAAGCGCATTTTCCAAGCCTTTAACAATTTGTAAGACAAGCTTAGAACTGATAGTGGATTTTCTTCCTGCAAAGTAAAACTTAATGCACGAAAAGATATTAATGAATGCGGGTTACCATAACCACGCGCTAAAAACTGGCCGCGAATATCCTGAATTTCAACCGGCTCACCGGGCTTAATGGATTTTGGACTATCTAAAAGCTCGTTAGAAAAAACCCAAGGATGACGAGATCGCAATCGAGCATCATGACCTTTTTTTAGCTTCCAAATTTTCATAGCCTTTAACTTTCCTTAGTTTTGCTTGCCACACGAAGTCTTAATTCAGTTGATAAAGAATAAAAACAGATTTTTCATTTTTAGAAAAATTGTTATCGCTAACCGTGATTAACAACTTTTTTTGTTTGTTTACCCAGCATAGCCCCTCGAAGTTAGCACCATGCGGAAACTTTGCAGTTACTTTTGCATCATTATTCATGCTGTAGAAACAACTGCGATTTAAAGCTAAGCCGCCAGCTTTAGTGGCAGTGCAAAGTTGTGTTCTGTAAGTTAATCCCTGTAATGAGGCCTCTACACCACGTTCAAGAATTAAAAAGTTCGCTTCATTTATTATTAACATGGCGCTGGCGCCGAAATAGCCGCTTAAACTTGTCACGTCGGTATCAACAGGTTGGGGGTAGGAATATACACGATCAAAATTCGCCGAGTTTAAATCGCTTTCAACAAGACTTAGAATTTTTGGACCTTGCATTAGCGGAGCCTCTAGAATCGCCGCCCACTTTTTCAAATCAGCATCGATTACCAAACCCTCAAAACCCTGATTCAGCTGTATCCCCTGCATCTGCTTACCAGATCTTTCAGGCAAAAAGCTTTTGGGGAACTGTATTACCGATGTCTTTTCCCCTTTGCTATTTACCCAGTAAATCTCTGGCATGATTCGCGGTCTTTGATTTAAATCACCTTCCGTAGAAAGCAAGAACTGATCCCGAGACACTATTCCGATACCCTCTAGGTCTAATATTTTTTGCGATATCGATGGCTTAACTTTTATTACTTCTGAGTTATTAAAATCAATTTCGTTTTTATCAGGATCATACTTAAAACTAATTATTCGTGGGCCGCCCTGGCTGCCCCGATCATCACTTATTACATAAATTCGGTTTTCAAAAATTGAGCAGCCCGATAAACCGCCAACTTTTTTCTTATTGATTTTGAAATCGGCTGGCAATGTCCACGTTTTTACAACTTCAGCTCGGTATTCAGCAGCTGCAGAATACGAGACTGATAAACTAAGAAGAAAAAAAACTAACTTATCCAAGACAGCTCGGCTTCAGGCACCGGGTTTTTAAAATCACGTTTTTCAAGCAAGTGATTAGACCATTCTTTTTTTAGTGAATAGTACCACTTAGCCTGAGTATCCGCATCGTTGATCAACATCAGGCTTGGATCAAATTTTAGCCCCTCTTGCTGCTTGGTTACGGCCAAAAGATCTTGGCCAAGAAACGTATGTCCGAAACTTTTAACCAAAGGCTTCGCTAAGCTAAGCCACGGAATATTCCAAAATGCCATTTGCAACACCTGTGTGCGATTTTCAGAAATAGGCATTAATGCCGTCAAAGAATAAAAACTTCTTTTTCCAACTTGCACATGCTCAACCCGTGTTCCCGGTAAGCGAAACGTAATTTCAGTTGTAGGTTCGCCGCCAAGCAATCGGTACGCCTTCGAATTTTTTGAAGGCTCATGCCGCTTCATTTGAAAACCATAATTTACAGGCCCAAATTTTTTATGTTTTTCATACGCCGATTTTGAACTGCGCCAAAACCAACTTTGGTGCACATAAGGCCCGTGCGCAGGATCCATTAGCCCAATCACCGCGTGATCAATGTGACAGGGAAATTCAACAACTTCGCAAAGCTGTGGAACAGCATTTAGTGGAATATCTGGTAACTGCGGCGGCTGCGGCGTCTTCATGGGGTCAAAACCAGCTTCACCAATAAAAATCCAGATGCCGCCTTGAATTTCTTTTACTGGGTAGGATCTAACTTTTATTTTTGTACAATCTAATGTTTGCTCTTTAGTTAGTGACGGAATTTCTTGGCAGACGCCATTCCCATCAAACTTCCAACCGTGATAATGGCATTCGACCATATCTTGCACAATTCGCCCGTAGCGAAATGGAATACCACGGTGCGGACAAATGTCACGAATAGCACTGACAAGGCCGGTTGAAGTTCGAAAAAATAAAATAGGTTCGGACATAATTTGTACGGATAACATTTTACCTGGCTTCAATTTGGCCGAAGGCAGCGCCATGTACCAGTGATTTAGTAGGATTTCATTCATAAGCTAGCCTGCTTCGATACCGATCTGTGTTTGGCAGCCAACGTTAACGTATTTTTCATTAGCATAGCAATTGTCATGGGCCCAACTCCGCCAGGCACCGGAGTTCGCGCTGCTAAATGGTCTGCAGATCCGGTGGCAACATCACCGCACAAACCCTCGGGCTTTCTATGAATACCAACATCAATAACTACAGCCCCTTTTTTAAAATCAGTGCTTTTAAAAAACTCAGGCTTACCAATCGCCACAAAAACCACATCCATATCAGCTAACACCGATTTTAAATTATCGGTCTTTGAATGGCATAAAGTGACAGTCGCATTTTCTTGAACTAATAAATGAAATAGTGGCAAACCTACAATTAAGCTGCGTCCAAGCACGGCA
Source organism: Bdellovibrionales bacterium (assembly GCA_043728195.1). Classification (GTDB taxonomy): domain Bacteria; phylum Bdellovibrionota; class Bdellovibrionia; order Bdellovibrionales; family Bdellovibrionaceae; genus Pseudobdellovibrio. Next base: position 6,306 of record JAYTMU010000006.1, on the reverse strand, counting down.
ACTTTCTTGTTAACTATTTCAATTTTATAATATTTTAAAATTTCAATAATTCCGGCCGGAGTGCAGCTGGCAACGATTTGTTTTCCCGCAACCAATGCGCCCAATGAGGCTTGCGTAAGGCCATCAGCATCTTTTGCAGGACAGATAAGTTCGGTCATTTTTTTACCATCCAAATGGCCTGGTAGTGGCAGTTGCATCAGAATGGCATCGATATTTTCATCTGAATTTAGTTGCTGAACAGCCTTTGTAATTTCGACCTCTGACGAATTTTCAGAAAGTCGAATTAATGTCGATTTAAAATTTAATTTTTCGCACGCCTTTTGTTTGTGTGAAACATACACTTCACTAGCGGGATCACTGCCAACCAATAAAACTGCTAAATGTGGAACCGCCCATTTTTTCTGATTCCACGCAGAAATTTGCTTTGCGATATCCGCATAGATTGTATCGGCTACAGGCTTACCTTTTAATTCTGTCATTGCACCGCCAGCCAACAATTTGTACCAAATTCTAAAGAAAATCAATACGTTACAGGAACCACTATAGATTAACACAACTTGACCCCAAGACTTCGGTAGATTAGATTAGCGCTTAATTCGACTTCACCGGAGGCTTCAATGGCAGACAAAGTAAAATTATCAAAAGACGGAAACTCGATTGATTTTGTGCAATCTGAAAATATGCCGACCTCTGTAAAAAAGTTTCGTCAGAGCCCTGAAATTGAAGGCTTCTACCGTTTCGTATTTGAAAACGATTTACAAAAAGAAGCTTTTGAAATTTTAGATCGTATTTCAGCGGGTAGAAAAGCTAAGAAATTAAAAGAAAAACAAGACGCTCAGCCAGCTAAGTCAGCGGCAGCGGCCAAAGTTAAAGAAGCAAAAAAAGTAGAAGCAGCAGCTGTAGCCGCCGCAACTGCCAAAACCCAAATTAAAGTAGCTCCACCAAAAGCTGCTGCTAAGCCTGTTGCTAAACCCGCTGCTAAAGCGCCCCCAGCAAAGGCTTCCGCAAAAAAACCCGCAAAAAAGAAGTAATCCGAGTTCCGTTTTTTTTAACTAAATACGCACCTTAAAACACTCAGTCCTATTTGCATGACCTCAACTCCGGAGGTCATATGAAGTATTCATTTCGCAAGAAAATAAAATCTAATCGGGGTCAAGGTCTGATCGAATATCTAATTTTAGTTGCGCTAATTGCAGTTGGCACAATTGGAGTTGTTAAGGTCGTCGGGCAAAACGTAACCAAACAGTATGAAAATATCAACCGAGCTTTAGGCGCAAAAAAAGCGGAAAAACTACAGATGGATAACGCTGCCGATTCGCAGTTAAATCGAAAAGACTTATCTACGTTTATGGATGGGTCTAGACAGTGAACCAAAAAGGCCAAGCTGTTATTGAATCCGTAATTTTATTGACGATTTGCACCGTCGTTTCAGTTACGTTCATTCAGCTTGGCCTGCACTTATTTAGCGAAATCGTCGTCGAAGATTTATTAGAGCAAACGCTAATTTGCAAACTGCAAAAGCAGTCGGATTGCACAGCTAAATTAAAAAAGAAATTGCATGATCTAAACTACACAGCGGTAACTGTGATTGATCGCAGCCACTCAGAAAAAGCCAAGATATTGGTGCAGTGGAATTCGAGCTTAACTTACAGCGCAGCGCTTGAAAGCGAGCTTTCCTTTGATCTTACGGTACGCTAATAACAGAAACGGATTTTTTAGCATTCAGTTCATCCTTATTTTGGGGGTACTGATGACCTTGCTATTTGGCTTTTCATTTATTAGCTTTGTTGCACAGGCAAAGATGCAGTTTCGCTCGGTTTGCTTAATGGAATCAGCAAATCTACAAAAGAAAATTATCGATTTTGAAAAACAACTTTTTTTACTGAATGAGCTGTCTACTGCGTTAGACTTACAAATGAAGCTAGCACTAGCGCAGTTGGCGATTACTCCTGGGAATTTAACTGTGTTAGGCAAGATCACCGAAATTCGTATACGGCAATTCAGGCTAGACCGCATTCAACGCGGAATAATTACCGCGGGTAAAACGGCAATCATCACCGAGCTTATTTCTACAAAAGCGAAAATCCTGACAAATACACGTGAACTTAGCAGCTTTTGGGCTATTTACCTGGGTTCTGTTTACTCGGTCGATGCGTTCCGCACTGAATTGGCCGTGCAGCCACGGACGTCCGGAATTGCTCCCAATTACGAACTAAAACCTGACTACAAAGCTATGCAAACGGTGGCCTACAATTGGCAATTCAACTACTTCACGAAGCCTGAAGGTCAAAAAATTGTTAATAGCCAAAATGCTTTTTCACTTTCATGTGCAATCCAGCCCGATCGAAAGGACGACCTGTGGACCTTAGAAATTCAAAAGGACAGATATTTTTAGAAGCGGTATTTTTAATGGCCATTGTGATCAGCTTACTTCTGGTTTTTCAGGGGCTTATAGAACGGCACCGCGCAGAAATTAAAAAAACAAAGTTATCTCGTGAAACACATCGCGAATTTAATCAAAAGGAAGCTAAATGAAAAATCTAAAGTTAAGTCAGCAAAATAAGGTCCTACTTTTATCTTTTCTAATTTTAATAACTGCATATTTGCTATTTTCGCCTAAAAAAGCAGAAACTTCACGCGGTGAAAAGATTTACGCCGATACATTAATCCCAGCCGGCCACGTACTAATTCCTATCGAGCTAGCTAATGCTGATTCTGTGTCGGCTTTGATGGATCAGTATGGCGTGGTGGATCTGTATTCTGGTTCTATTAACATGGTTGGTGCCAAGAAACTGGCTTCAAAAGTGAAAATTTTGCGGGCCCCTCTAAATCCGAATCAGTATGCGGTTTTAGTACCTGAGAATTTATCAAATCACATCATGAGTTTAAGCGGGCCATTCTGGGCTGTTGTACAAAACCGCGATACCAAACAGGGATTATACGATGATAAAAAACCTGCAACCGTACGAATCGAATACCATCAGGCCGGGGGATAATTTATGAGCTTCTTATTAATATTTTCATTTCTATTTGCCTTATTAACTAATAACTCTGTTTTTGCCCAAACTTTGTTAATTCCAGATTCAACTGTTTCCGCTGAAAGCTACACTGAAAAGTGCGAGCTAGAAGGCTATTCGTGTATCGGTAGCTTCCAATTTAAGAATATAATGGCCGAACAAACTCCACTGTTTGATAGCTTGATCGATTCATTAGATTTGTCTAACAAAACCTTCCTAAATACTTTACCTAAAAAAATTCAATCCATTTTGCAAGACGAGGTTATTTCTACTGACCAACTTGAAATGTTAGTTAGGTTGCTTGAACAGACCCAAACAGAACAAAGCCGAATGCTGCTAAATGAATTGAACTTTGTGACGAAACTGATTCAAAAAGAACCGCGGGTAGTAAATTTCAATCAAGATTTTGTGGTCTTTTTTAAAGTTCCGATGAAGAAAGCCAATTTACAAAAAATTAAAAAAAGTCTTATTGCGTTTCCATACCATGAGGTTACTTACAATCGAGAAATTCTAAGAAAGTTGACCACTAGCAAACAAACTGAATTAGCTGGCTATCTAGTTACTGGATCCTGCGAGAATGCCGTAACTTCAGTTGCTACCGATGCTGTAAAATGGAAGATTCTGTCTGAAAAATCGTGTGGCTGGTCAAAAAGCCTTACACAAACTACGGGGACGATTTATAACACTGTAAAGCAGAACAAGGGTTGGATTGTAACAGGTGCCCTTTTAATCGGTGCAGCACTACTAGCAAATCAGTACGAAGTAAAATTTGAGTTTTAAAGAAGTGGTTCGCCTTCAAAATAGACTTGCTGAATTTTTTCTTCCGAAAGTTCAGTCCAACTTTTGGTCCAGCTTGCGTTAGGATGTTGGTGGTATTTAATCCAGTCGTCGTTAAGCGCTGGCCACCCAGCTTTAGCGCTTTCCAACAAGGCTTTTTTATTATCCACAAGTGATGCGACTTCGATCGGGGAATCGCTGCCGAACTGCAATGGAATTTTATTTTTTCTTAAGGCCTCCCAAGAAAAAGAATTCCTTAAAAGTTCTGGTGGTAAAACTTTTTTTAACCACGAGTGGTCGCTTAACCAGTGACACGGTTGCATGTGACAGGTGACATGCAAAGGCTTCATCAATTGAATTGTTTCAGGTCGTATGATTTGCACGTGCTCTAGATGTAACCGTCCCAGAACGCCTGCAGCGGAAATTTCACGGGCCATTTTTACAACCTGATGAACGGCCTCATCGCCAATGGTGTGCACAGCGAATTCCAAACCCTGCTGCCAGGTTTGCATCATCACTTGCTTTACATCATTTAAATCCCAACTTAAGTGCCCGTTCGAATCAGACTCTAAATATTTTTTTGAAATAAAAGCTGTTTTAGACCCTAGCGAACCGTCTAAGAATAATTTAACACCTTGAATACACAGTTGCGGATTGGGCGCTTGCTGCATCTGTTTAATTTCGGCAAGGACACGGGCAATATCGTTCGCGTTTTCAGCAGTCACAAAACTTTCAACACAAACAGAAAGCTCATTTTTTTCAGACATTTGGGATAGCATTTGCCATGTGGGCCAAGTCATCGAAAGATCGCGCACGTGCGTGAACCCGCCTTTATTGAAAAGTTTTTGCGAAATTTCTGCAAAGTTTTTATTCTGAGCTATTGTATGCGGTGGCAAAGTCATTAGGGCTTCAATGTGCTGATTATCAAAAAGTACACCTTTAAAATCGGCACTTAGATTTAGCTCGCTCGCAGCTGCCGAATTTAACCACGACGCATGCCCATCGGCGCGCGAAAAAATAACGGGCGTGTTAGGAAATACTTCGTCCAAAATTTTTTGGGTTGGAAACTGACTTTGTTCCCACTGATTTTGATCCCACCCAAAACCTACCAGCCACTTACCTTGAAAATGATGTGGTTGAATCTTTAGATGTTTTACATCTTGCGGAGAATTTAAATTTTTAAGCGATAAACCGGCTGCAACTTGGCCCGTGGCTAAGAAATGACAGTGACTATCGAATGCATTTTGTATCTTAAAAAACATAACCCTCATTAGTGATGAGGGTTATTGATTACTTAGTCAAATTTTATTCAAAAAGTTAACTTTTAACGGCCACCACGTGGTGCAGTTCCAGGTCCTGGAACCGTTGCGCCCGGGCCACCGGCTGGTACCGGAGCTGGAGGGAATCCCGGAGAACCGCCTGGTGGAGGAAATGATCCACCTTGAAAACCACCGCCTTGATATCCGCCACCGCCCCCACCGCCCGGATATCCAGGAGTTGGCGCTGCAGCACCGATGTAAATTCCACCGCTAATAGCACCGCCGCCTTGAATTCCGCCGCCGCCGAATCCACCACCGTAAGAACCGCCACCCATGTACAACATGCGAAGTCGCATTTGTAGGGAAGCAATTTCTTGCTCAACTTGTGCAGCTTGTTGCTGAATTTGTTGCTGTCGTTGCACCGCTTGCATTTGTGCTTGCATCTGCGCTTGGTAATATTGCATCTGCTGCTGCAACATCTGTTGTTGCTGCTGCATCATTTGTTGCTGAAGTTGTGGGTTATTCATGTATGAACCCATTCCTGGGTAACCGCCACCTTGAAAGCCTCCGCCTTGAAAACCACCGCCTGCAGCTCCTGCGAATCCGCCGCCGCCGCCGGCAAATCCACCGCCAGCACCTGGAAATCCACCGCCTGCTGCGAAGCCTCCACCGCCAGCGAAACCGCCTCCAGCTACTCCTCCGAATGCGCCGCCGCCAGGGTAACCGCCACCCATTCCTGGGTAACCGCCCCCGCCCATGCCGGGATAGCCACCGCCTGCTGCGAAACCACCGCCAACAGCGAAACCGCCACCAGCTACTCCGCCAAATGCTCCGCCACCAGGATAGCCGCCACCCATTCCTGGATAACCGCCTCCACCGCCCATGCCGGGATAGCCGCCGCCACCTGCTGCGAAACCACCGCCAACAGCGAAGCCTCCGCCGCCTGCGAAACCGCCGCCGCCGCCCATGCCGGGATAGCCACCGTTCATAGGTGCACCAATACCAAATTGTCCATTTAAGCCACCCGGAAATCCACCGTTTGGTCCGTTGAATCCGCCATAGGCGCCAATTCCAGGGTTATACATTCCGCCACCCCAAGGTGCGCCGTACATTCCTTGCGGATAACCGAAGGCACCGCCGTTGGCACCGAATGGTCCATACACACCGTTGGCACCGCCACCGCCGTACATATTTCCACCACACCCAAAACCGCCGGAACCAGTTCCACCGTTTATGGCTCCGTAAACTCCGCC
>JAYTMU010000005.1:0-3644 GCA_043728195.1 Bdellovibrionales bacterium | reverse complement strand
GTCCGTGCTGGCATTATCTAACACATAAACTTGAAAACTAAAATTTCTAGTCGTGAACGCGTCAAACTTTTGCACCAGCTGTGGCAAGATTTCACGTTCATTGTAGGCTGCGATCAAGTAGACGAAATGCATTTATATAGTCTTAACTAAGCCGACATAATCTGCAATAACGATATTGAAGGGTCATGTGTAGTTAGGTACAATTTCACGGTGACCGATACCCTGCAAAAAAAAATTACCACCCATCTAACGCCAGCCTTACTGGCATGCGCTGTTCTGCTGTTGTATTTTCCCAGTTTGTTTTTTGGTTTTATTTGGGATGACTACACGTATATTTTAGATAGCCCTCTGATGAGTGATCCGCTAGGCCTAGTTAAGATTTGGACATCGCACAGTACAGCTGATTTTTGGCCACTGTCCTATACCGTGCTGTGGTCGCTGAAGCAAATTTTTGGTGCTACACCATTTGCTTACCACGGATTTAATCTCTTTTTGTACGGATTATCTGTAGTTCTAATTTTTAAAGTCCTGCAGGCACTTCGTTTTAAATCGGCAGGGTGGATTGCGCTACTGTTCGCAGTGCACCCCATGAATGTGGAAGTTGCCGTTTGGGTTTTTCAGATTAAAACAAACCTGGGCAATGTCTTTGGTTTGGCGGCTTGTTTGTATTGGATACGCTACGTAGATTCCCCGGATCGTAAGGCATACTTTTTAACAGTTTTGTTTCTAATACTATCGTACTTAGCAAAAATATCGCTGGTTACCTTACCGATACTTTTTCTACTGTATTACCATGTTAAAAACTTGCATCAACCCGGTAGAAAAATAATTCTGACGACAGCGCCTTTTTTTGCTTTGTCTTTCGTGTTTGGAATGATGAATGTACTTTGGGATCAAAATAGTTTTCCGACGGTCGCTTCAGAGCTAATACTTGAAGATTCACCCCTTTTTAGATTTGCGCTTATCGGAAATACGTACTGGTTCTATTTTATGAAAACTTTTTGGCCTGATCCATTGACCCTGGTTCATCCTCGGTTTGCTTTGGATTTAGATAGTATTAAGACCTATATTCCTAGCGTGTGCCTAGTGCTAGCTGCTGGACATGGAATTTTCCGAGCGTCTCGAAAAAAGATATTCAGTCTTACCGATAAATTCACTATTGGCTTAACTGTGTCATTGATTTTGCTACTACCAGTACTGGGGATGTTTGAAATCTACTTTATGCGCTATTCATTTGTTGCAGAACATTGGCTTACCGTTGCCATGTTTGGGTTTTTGGCCCCGGCAGCCGAATATCTATCACGAATTAAGTTGAATGATAAAATCATAAATCTACTATTTGTAGTGGCTGCGATTACTTTTTCAAGTATAAGTTTTTCACATTTACAAAATTTTTCCTCTGAAAAAAAACTACTCCAACAGAATATAATAAAGAATCCTGAAAGTATTTTAGCCTACAACCGCTTAGCCTTAGTCTTAAAAGCCGAAGGCAATTTGGAAGCCGCCAAAATCAATTTAGAAAAAGCCCTAATGATAAAACCAACCGCACAAAGCTACTATAATTTGGCAATGATCGACATGAAGCAAACAAATATGGTTAATGCCAAAATGAACTTTGAAAAGTCAATTCAGCTAAACCCGTATTTTTCCGACAGTTACAATAGTTTAGCCACTGTCTACATCGGTATGCAGCAGTACCAACCGGCTATTACCCAATTAGAGCAAGCCCTAAAGCTTGAACCTAGAAATGCGTTAGCCCTTTATAATCTAGGTTATAGTTATGAAAAAATGAATAGGCGCACTGAAGCCCTGAATTATTACAAAATGGCGCTTTCATTACAACCTAGCAATTTCACGATTCAACAAGCTGTTCAGGAGCTGCAAAAATGAAGGTTGATTATCGTGTCATAGGCTTAATAATTATCGTTCTTGGTGCTTTATTTTTTCCGGGCCTGCCTAGTACAGTACAAATGGGTGATACTGGTGAACTGGTTCGATCAGCTTATGCTTTCGAAGTTCCGCATCCACCCGGATATCCGCTATTTACGTATTTAAATGCTGCTGCCATTAAATTAATTCCGCAGGGAACTGTTTTTTGGCGCGCAAGTGCACTGACTTCTGTTTTTGCAATTGGCTGTTGTGTTCTGCTGCTTCTGATGTTCACTGAAAACGTTGTGCTTGGTTTTTTGTTGGTTCTAACGCTAGCAACCTCAAGATTATTTTGGCGGTTTGCGGTCTTACCGGATGTATTTGCGCTGCACTCGTTAATTGTCGCAGTCATTTTGTTGATTTACCTAAATCCTAAATTTAAAAAATTTGAGATGTACATTCCGATGCTGTTCTTAATCGGGCTGTCACACCACTTAACACTGGTTTTTGTAGCCCCTGGTTTTTGTAGCCCCGATCATCGTACATGTTGGTCTTAGACACATTCGAAATTCAAAAATGTGGATAGCTGCGGGCTTAGGCTTTGTTTTTACTATTGGTGCCTACGCCTTATTAAGTTTTCTAAACCCTGAAAACTTAGATTCATGGGGTCAGCTTACAAACACAAAAGCAATTCTATCGCATTTCTTAAGAAGTGATTACGGAACGTTTAAGTTGGTAGGCACCAGCGAAAGCGGATCATTTTTGGTATTACTAAATCACCTTCTAACACAAACAATTAAAAGCTTTGGATTTTTAATTTTGGCTTCGTTACCACTTATTTATTTAAGATCAGTAAAATACAAAAGCTTTCCGCTGAAAGAGTGTTTAGTTGCAGCATCCATTGTGTTGTACATCAGCATTTTTTTCTATCTTTCAAATACCACCTTAGACGGCTTTCGTAAGGAAACCTTCGAGCGATTCTTTATATTTTTCCATGTGATGTTCAGCTTTTGGTTATGTAATCATTTTATCGCTTGGAAAACCAGTCGAAGAAACTATCTGCTAGCTGGAATAGTCCTAACTGTTGGCATTGTTTATAATGTCGCAAACTTTTATAAACTAAATAACTTTTCCGAAAATACAATTATTGAAGACTACGCGATAAATCTGTTGAACCAAACCGAAGATAAGAAAACCAGCGTTCTGCTTGCCATGACCGATACCCGCTACGGCGCCCTGAAATATGCCCAAACTGTTTTAGGTGTACGAAAAGATGTCTTAGTCATCCATCCCCGTTTGCTGTTTTTTAGTTGGTATTTAAAAAAAATCCCAAGCCGTGGTCTTTCGCTGGATTCAGACAAGATCATAAATACAAATCAACTGGTTTTAGAACAAGATGTGATTGTTCGAAATTTGCAAGAATTTACGTTTCTAACCCATCTCAACTTTACTGATGCAGCTAAGTACAAAATTGAAATTGTACCCTTAGGACGAAAGCTTGTTCGTGGCTCGGGTATTGAATTTAAAGCGACAAATGATGCTTTAAAACTGCGAGCAACACCTGCCAACATCTTCGACAGCGCAAAAGACTACAATGTTTTTTATGATTTGTGGACTGATTACGGACACTACTACTATTTCTTAGCATTAGCCCAAGTATCGACTGATCCGCCTGCGGCATTGGCTACCTTACAGAAACTGGTAGAACTTGTTCCTTGGCACTTTGCGGCCCACAAAAAAATTTGTGAACTGCAGAATACGGAAGCTAGTAAATG
>JAYTMU010000004.1:0-49412 GCA_043728195.1 Bdellovibrionales bacterium | reverse complement strand
TGAACTTATCCACAGAAAAATAAATTATTTCCATTAAAACAGTAAAATATTGTGGATAACCTGCAAAATTTAACTTTTAAATCGCCGAACTCGCTCTATATAAAACTTGTGTGCTCATGTTTAACAAATCAAGACTTTTCATCTCACGACACTGACGCTCTAGCGGAAGATGATATAAATATTTATCCACAACCACAGCCGTTGCAAATTCAACCGAGTAACCACAGTGGTTATAAATTGTTTTTTTGAACTGCGCTAGAACCTGCTTAAAGTGCTGGTTTCAATTTAGAAGAGTAAAAGGGGGCTAAAATGAGTGAAAAAATGCAAAATAGGGTGATATGGGGTGATATGGACTTTTTCCAAAAAAAATGTATAATGATTTCAATAGGATAAGTGCCAAATGCCAGAACTACCCGAGGTTGAAGTCACGACCCGCAATTTGCAAAAAATCATAAATCTTCCGGCACGTATAATAGCGTTCGAATTTTACCGAAAAGATTTGCGAAATCGCATCCCTATCAAAGCTTTACAAAAAATGAGCGGCAGTAAACTGGTACGACTTTACCGCCGGGCAAAGTTTATCGTCTTCGAATTTGCTGACGCCAATATTGTTAGCCACTTGGGAATGACGGGATCATGGCGCCTGGAAAAAAATGGTTGGGTGCGGCGTAAGCACGACCATATTTCGTTAAGCTTAAGCGACGACCGAGCCTTAGTTTACAATGATCCCAGAAGATTCGGCGAATTCAATTTGTACACGGCTGCAGAGATGTGCCAGCGATTTGAAAAATTTGGTCCAGAGCCCTTACATCCACAAACAAATTGGGATGCGATAACCGCCCAATTTAAAAATCTGAAAACCGAAATTAAAGTTTGTCTAATGAATCAAAAGTATTTAGTTGGAGTAGGTAACATTTACGCAAGCGAAGCGCTATTTCGTGCGGGGATTAAGCCTGGAAGAAAAGCAAATCGTGTAACCGTGCGCGAATACAATGAGTTATGGAAACAGGTGCGGGAAGTCTTAAATGAAGCAATTGCTGCCGGCGGATCGTCCATACAAGATTTTAGGAATGGCTACGGCGAAAGCGGAAATTTTCAAAAGCAGTTTGCAGTCTATGACCGCGCTGATGACCAATGCATTATCTGCAAAGAAAAAATTAAGATGAAAAATTTTGGCGGACGTTCAACGTTCTGGTGCAGTCAGTGTCAGAAATAATTTTAAATAAAGTAACTTTAATTTTTAGCGATTAAGTTTTCTACAGTGATAATTTTTCTCAACATTCACATTATTTAGGATAAAGTTGACACTGTTTTTTGAACCTCAGATCTAGTACATTTTGTTTCAAGCCAAAATTATTGCAACACGAGGTCATCATTGCTATGTTAGAGAATGGCTAATGAAACTGAATTCAAGCAAGGGTGTGGAAGATGAGCAGTATCAATAAAGAATTAGGACAAATGGTCCGCGAGTATCGGTTGAAGGCAAACATGACCCAACTGGAACTTGCAAATAAATTAGGGTATGAATCTATGCAGTTCGTTTCATTGTTTGAGCGTGGACTTTCTAAAATTCCATTAAAAGTTATCGGGAAGTTAGTTGTTATCTTAGGAATTCCTGAAAAGAAGATTACCAAGAATTTGGTCGATATTTACACAACAGATGTAAACGCACAAATCGATGAGGGAAAGCGAAGCATTACCTGAATTAGCAAAAAAAAAGCGGAAGCTCTCGCTTCCGCTGAAAAACGTTAATGGGGAACCACCAAGAACCCAAATAACGTTTTCAAAAACCAACAAACCTTACAAATCGTTTTTAACCCGGCTTAAAACTGTCATCCAGAGGGAGTAGACAACAACACCGGAGTAAAACGCGCAAAACATAAAAACTTCATTCAACTCGCCCATACTCAAACTCCTTTTTGATGGGTTTTTCAAAACCCAAAGGCTTTTTTTTCGCGTCCCTAAAGTCATCCGTAACCTTAGGGCGGGACGAGCAGAACAACCATCCTAGCTGCTCTTTGTTTTCTTTCGTCCGTCAGAGCATCCGTGCTCTTAAAAATAAGACGAAACCCAGTACCAGATTGGTTAAGAAACGTGAAAAATAACATCTATAATTTTAAGTTATGCAGACAAGCAGTTGGCCAATGGTCCAGTTTCAAGTGGTTAGACGCTGTGGGTGCTGTATGGCAAAAAAAGTTGAAGTACTTTAGCACCATGCGCGGTTGGTGGAATTGGTAGACACGTACGCTTGAGGTGCGTAAGCCGCAAGGTGTAGGGGTTCAAGTCCCCTATCGCGCACCAATCGTAACGCTGGTCGAACCAGCACTTTTTCTAGAAAAATCTAGAATCTTCGTTTTCACCTCAGAATTTTTAAAATTAAGCTCTGCCCCTCGGGGGACACCATCGGTTCCTGTGGCTTTCAATGGAGTTTGATCATCAAAGTTAAAAGACTCAGTGGGCGCGTACACGCCCACCTTAATTTTTGTTGGATGGATCTCAGAAAATTTTATCAAGTTCGAGTATAAAGGTTTTCTTAACTCAATCGGTGTTTCTTCAAGCTTTGCGACGGTTTTTTTGATTTTATCAACCAGCCCATCTTTATGGATGGTTCCTGGGTCCCTCCGACAAATTGGGATTGGTTACAATTTAGAGTTACGCAAAAATTTATATGTCGGAGTCGAAGTACGTCGAACCCATATATTTCCCCTTTTGTTAGACATTTTCTGTCGTTAAAAGTGTCCGTCAAATCGGGGGAGGTTCATAGATTCGTTTAATTGTGTAAGCTAAACCCAAAATAATCATTCCGCTAAGCGCAAAAATCGCAGAGGTTAAGAAAGTGGTTTGAGGACCAAACCTATCCCACAAAACCCCGGCAATCCCGCTCGCTAAAAGAAGCGCTAAAGCGCTGAATAAATTAAATATTCCGTAGGCAGTTCCTCGTAACGCTTGTGGAGACGTATCGGCAACAAGTGCGGCCAGAATTCCTTGCGTAAGACCCATGTGCAGACCCCAGAGAATGACGCCCGCAAAAACATGAGTGAGACTATTTCCGAAGCCTAAAATAAGATCAGACACTATCAGAACTAGAATTCCAGCCAATAAAAGCCATTCCCGCCGGATTCGATCCGAAAGCCAACCAATTGGATACGCAGAGACCGAATAGACAATATTCATCGCAACAAGAATTACAGGTGCAAGAGATAACGAAAGTCCAAGATTTTGAGCCCTCAAAATTAAAAAAGCTTCACTAAATCGAGCTAACTGGAAAATCGCGCCGGCGATAACGACAATCCAAAAAACGAATTTAAATTCTCGAACAGAACTCCACGATAAACGTTTTTGATTTTGCGCCTGCTTTTCTTCAGGTTCTTTGACACCAAAAATTAAAACAATAACCGAAAGAACTCCGGGAATAACGGCAAGCCAAAAGATAAGACGATAATTTCCATTTGTTAGAGACATCAAAAGAATCGCTAAGAGCGGTCCCAAAAAAGCGCCCACTGTGTCGAGTGACTGACGTAGACCAAAGGCTTCTCCTCGAAGTTCGGGCGGAGCTGTATCAGCTACTAAAGCATCACGAGGAGCTCCTCTGATTCCTTTCCCGGTTCGGTCAAAGATACGGGCTCCAAGCACGAGTAAAGGCGTTGGAGCGATTGCAAAAAGTGGCTTGCTGATCGCCCCCATTGAGTAACCTAAAAGAACCAGAGGTTTTCGCTTTCCCCACCAATCACTGAGCGGCCCGGAAAATACTTTTATTATCAAGGAAGAGGCCTCGCCAACCCCTTCAATAAGGCCCACCATCGTGTAGCTTGCACCAAGAACAGAAATAAGAAATACAGGAAGTAATCCATGTACCATTTCTGAAGAGGTATCCATCAGCAGGCTAACAAATCCGAGTGCCCAAATTGTTTTCGGCATGTTTTTATTAAAGAGTTTCATTTCAAAAATCCTTTTTTTGGTCAGTTGGACCCAGAACATTGTACTTGAATTTTCTGAAGGAGAAAGCGGACCACCTAAAACTCATGATTTTCTTTCGTTATATTATGCGCTTATTCCTGTATTTTTGAACCGATTTTTTTAATTTCTTTAAAAATCGCACTTTCAATCAAAATTTTTTCTGATTCTGTAAAATTCATTTGTGAAATTGAACTGCTACGCAAAGTTCGAATATTCACCTGAACGGTGGACCGAGATTTACTGAGGGCATGACAAATTTCTGCGAGTTTCATTTTTTCAATCCAACGCAGCCTTGGGTTCTATGGTTCTAACTTCTATCGTGACATATGCATAAAGTCTGCTGCAACTCCAAAGGCAAAGTTGGCTTCGTTGATTTTGCAGCAGGGTCAAATTTAGTTCAAACACTGAATTGAATTTGAGGCATATAAATATCCGACGTCATCTTTCCAAATTTTCCAAGAGTCGGAAGGCTGTACAATTTGAGAATTACAAGCCCATCTAGCGTTACCTCTTGCCTCTTTTTTTGCTAAAGCGAGTGCTAAATCGTTTTCTTCATCGCCGTCGCCGCTTCCCTGTCCCGTTGCTTTGTAATACCATGGCGCTGTTTCCGTTGGATTTTCGAAGGTGGCTACGGCCGAGTAGTGGCACTGGGGGCGCATAGATTGGGGTGTACAACTGCCGCCACCAACCTTCCATTGTGAGCTCTGCTTGGCATTTGGAAATGGTAGATTTTCAATGGCATGCTTTTTAGCATCTTCTATAAGCGCATTACGGTCTAACATATAACCATATGAACGCCCTCGAACAGTAATTAGTTCTCCGGCATTCGTAGTTGCTGAAAGAACGATAGCACTTAATAAAATTAATAATAATGATTTCATTTTTTCTCCTTTGTTAGTTGGCTTTGCAGTCGCAAATTATTTTTTAACCGTCATAGCAGCTTGATGGATCGCTTACGTTGTAAATAGCCCCCCTAGAAAATTGAGTCTATTTTGCAGTTGCAGCTTGTAGTGAACGATCGCTAACTTGCTTTAGGAAAACTAAAACCAAACTCAAAGTGACCACCACAAGCGGCCGCTATGCGAGCCAAAAGCGGAATCGATGGCACTCGTTTATCAGAACCACCCTCAAGTCTTGCGATTACACTTTGAGTCGTTCCAATCAGTTTAGCTAATTGAGCCTGAGTTAAGTCAGCCTTCAAGCGCGCAGCTCGAACCGCATGCGCGATTTCAGTCTTAGATTTTTCTTCTTCGAACTGAATACGAACTTCTTTGTCTTTTAATATTTTTTGAAAAAATGGCTTGGCTGATTTGTATGATTTTTTATTTTTCATAATCCTAAAACCTCTTTCATTCTTTTTTCAGCGATTTCAAAATCGCCTGTGGGTGTTTTCTGAGTTTTCTTTTTAAATGTGTGAAGCCAAACCATCGTATTTGCTTCAACAACGACATGCGCTATGTTTCCCCTAAAAGAGCTGCATTCAGGAAAATATAGCCTATTGGCTATATTAAGACAAGAAATAGGCTAAATAGCATCTGTATTCAAATCTAAAACAGCACAACCACATTTCAGATACTTGCCTAAACGCAGCAACGCTCTCAAACTATAAGTAAGTCTTGAATATAATATCAAAATGAGAAATGATATCACATTGTTGATATTTGATATCATTTCTGATATATTCACAATATGAGCAGATTTGACAAATTAGTCATTAAACTACAAAACGGTACAATTAGCGCAGGTGAATTAAGAACTTTGCTTAAAAAAATGGGGTGGCAAATGGAAGAAAATGGTTCTTCTCATCAGCAATGGTGGCATCCAACTAATATTTATCCGAACAATAGATTTACTTTAGCCACGCATACAAAAGATTTAAAGCCGTATCAAATTAAAGAGATTATTAAAAAGTTGGGAGTTTAGTATGAGCAAAAAATATTTATATAATGTCGATATTCGATGGTCAGATGAAGATCAGATTTTTATCGCACGAGTTCCTGAGCTTGCTGGTGTCGTCACCCATGGTGATTCAGTTGTGGAAGCGGCAAAGATGGCTGAAGAAGCTATCTCTCTTCACTTAAGAAGTCTTGAACGACATAACGAAAAAGCACCTGCACCAATTTCACTTAAGAAGCTTTCGGGCAATATTCCATTAAGACTAGGTAAAGACCTGCACGAAAATGCAGTTGTGAGACAAAACGAAGTTGGAGCAAAATCATTAAACGACTATTTAAAATCGTTAGTTGAGGCTGATTCAAACTTAAATTTTTTAGTCGAAGCAAATCAAAAAATAAAAAGCTCTAAACGAATTCATTCTTCACCAATTCGTGCGGCTTCTAAAAAAAGAGCTTAGCACAAATACATTGTAGTTAACCATTCTGCCTTACAAAGGCCTGACTAGCGCCGACCTCATTCGCAACCATTCGCCAACTCTTAAATCTTTTATATACAGCTCTGATTTCGGTTTTTGACAAGATTTTACCTTCAGGATCGCTCTTGGATTAATGACCCTTCTATTTGTATACTAATAAATCCAGGTATGGGTTCATTCCTGGATTTATAAACCAAATTTTTTAATTTCTTCAAAAATTGCACTTTCAATCAAAATTTTTTCTGATTCTGTAAAATTCATTTGTGAAATTATACTGTTACGCAAAGTTCGAATACTCACCTGAACGGTGGACCGAGACTTATCGCCTACTGACCCCGTATATAAAGCAGACAAAGCGGGTAGCTCGACACAAGTTGCCACAAACTCATTATCATCAGGTGACCAGACAACTCGGTAAGCGTACTTATCAACCGTTGTTCTGCGGCGAAGAAACTGGGTCCTGTGGCTTGCGCCCACTGCGCTCAATTTCGATCTATCAGATCAGGAACTCTGACTTAACCCATAGAAATCAAAAGTAAAACCTAAAATTCAATTGCAATTTTCATCCCGATGGAACCAACTGTGCAGCCTACCATATCAGCTCCGAAGTCGCGGATATCGGCCGTGTGTTTTTCAGGGCGTTTCGAGTCATAAATTTCTTTAGCGATCCCGATCAGACCACAGCCTGAGATACCGATTAAAGCCGCTTTTTTCGGACTGACTTTAAAAAAGTAACTCGCAGAGGCTGTGATCACAGATCCTAAAAGTGAGCTGATGGTGGCGTGTTTCAATTTATCAAGCTCGCCGGGATAAAGTACTTTTGAAACTCCATAAGTTAAAGCGGATGAGGCCACTAGGGCGACAGATTCTTTAAAAATTAACTTAAGTCCTTGTTTTTTTGCGGCTGAAATCTCTTTTTCGACAGCCACTTCAGAAAATGAAACAAGCTCTGAGCTTTGGCCGATTTCAAAAATAAAAGCTTTTCCCTGCTCGTCGTCATAGTTATCAAAACATGTGTAAGTAAGACTCATCGAACTATCTTTTTTGTTAATAACTACAACCTGATCTGCGAAGTCTTGGTCTGCGCAGATTTTCTTGAAACTTTCTTCAACGCGGAAAAGTGTCTGTAGTTTTTCTGCATCCTCAATTTGTGTTTTAGAGTTTTGTATTTTTTCATCTAGTAAAGTTAGATTTTCAAGATAACTTTCGGATGATTGCTTTGGGATTAGTGCCATAGACTCTTTTATCTGCTGAGCCTGACCTTGGCATGCGGCGAAAATAAAAGCAGCAACAGAAATGCTTTTGAGTGTGTTTGATTTGATTTTCATAATTTTACCCCTTTTCGGTTTTCCGTTGAATCTGCAGAGCTTATGCCAGTTTAAAATCAACTTATTCCAATAGAGCAGTTCTTGAAATAAAGATTGTTGGTCGTTCGTCAATAAATTAGACGGAAAAGCCACTTTCTTATGTTGAACTTTACCTACGATACCAGGAAAATGCGCTTGATCTACTTTTGGCTTTACCACCTAGTTAATTTTGTCTCACTGTACATGTTATTCGTTAGCCAACTGATTTTGGCATTTCTTTAGCATTCCTATCAGCTTGTTAATACTAACCCTTCCAAGCAGGTGATTGAATGGATAACGTTGTAAAACTTATGGTCACAAGGCTAGCGAAATACGGCATAACTGTGTTGTTAGCACTTTTGGTATTCATTACAGGTACAGGCCAAGCTGAAGCCCGAGTTGGCTCTTGTACTGAAATCTTTAAAAACACCAGTCAGTCAAATCAAATTGAATCGACCCAGAAATCAAGAAAATCAAGTATTGCAGACTTTTACCCTTCATTAAATATTGAACCCTTGCAGCGTGACGCAAATACGCTAAGCCTTGCGCTTCATTTAGTTGATTTAAAAAATACTAAAATCGAAGGCAGAGGTTTTTTTGGTAAGTTGCAAAGTATTCTATTTTCTCAAAGTTCACGAAATCTTAAAGTTCTGTCGCTGCCCGGGGATCACACAACAAAGTTTCACGGGCTTGTTGAAAAAGGCACTGAGCAAACTATCCAGTGGCAACTACCCAAGACAGCGCTAAAAATTCTGTACCGTAGAAAACTATCCGTTTTTTCTGGATTGCAATTAAGTATGGATTTTCAAGGTGATCTTGCAAAAACGTCTTTCGTGTTTTACGCCAAAAAAATTGGAGTCGATAACCCGGTAGAAATAATAAAATTCGTTGCACCAATTCCCACTGCTTTAAAAACGAGTTTGAAAAGCGACGAAGCGCCTTCGTATGTTATTGATTTTGATAAAATGAAATCGGAAAAATATAAAAATTTAACTTTTTCAGATTTTATCACAGATGTTGAACTGGTTGGCGTTGGCCTTTCTTTCAACGGTCGTGAAGCGCAACTTAAAATCAACGGTACTATATACGATAAAATGTACTTCATTGCTGATATTCCCAAGGCTGCTGCTCAGTTTAAGCAACATTTAAATAATATTACTGATTCACAGCTTGTGGATAAACTCATAGATGACGAACTACAGTTCTTAAATACAAAAAAGCTTCATGATATTGCTACTGTTTTGGCGAATACCCTAAACCCTGCATACCAAATCAAGCTACAAGATCCACTGTTACTAAATGCAGATGCGAAGCATGAATATCATGTTTTTCTATTTAAACTTTTGCTAGAAAATAAGTTTCACCTTTTGCAAATCGAACGAAAAAAGTTAATTTCATTTTTTGAGGAAAGACCAACGATCGTGTTTGAGCCGCTGACTTGGGTTAGTCCCAATGGCAATATTTATGCTAATTCCAACTCATCGACTAAATATGACATTGTCGTAGATGTTGCAAAACGACTAAACGACCCAGCACGGCAAAAAAAAACCACCAAGCTCGTTAAATCTGAAGGGATCAATAGCGTTATAAGTTATTTAGAAAATTTAGGCTACATAGCAAAACCACTTGAATTTGTCGAGCCCCACATCTTGTGGGAGGTTATTGCACCCTACCACAAAAATACTTTTGGGCGTTTTGTTATACCAACAGATGTGGACGCTTTCGGAAAAGATCATGGCGAATATTCCCACTTACTTCAAATGTACACCATTGTTGAGGGAATGAATAAAGAACAACTTGCAGATTTCAAGTCTATTTTTAAATTGATGCAAACAGAGCAATATCTATTTTCAAACATCTGGAGCCTACTTTTTGATGCATCAGGCTCGGTAAGTGCGAATTCGCCGCGGTACTGGCGCGACTTAATGGCCGATTGACAAATATTGTGTCCAATTGAAAAAACATTAAACACTTTAGGACTTCATATCGAATTACTTACAAGTAGGTTAGGCACCATTCTGGCAAAACCCTTTCAATGAGGATGTTGTAAACTGTAAAAAAGGGAAATTTATCCCACACACAGATTATACAGCGAGATAAATATATGAATACAATTTTAAAACCTTCAATTGCAAAAATTGCTTTAGCTATTTCAGCAATCCTTTTTGTAGCAACTTCTCAAGCAAGAACTATTTCAAAAAATTTAATTCCAGACCCCTATTCTGATTTAGCAACTGTCCGACTGGTTATGGAAGCTCGTCCGTTAGCTTTCTTCGAAACTATCTATTGTGGGCAGCACGCAAGCACTCCTGGGAATTGTGCTGTTTATCGTTATGATGGCCAGTTCATGGAAAACATTCGTCTTGAAGGTACCTTAAAAAATGGGAAGTCTTTTACACAAAAGGGAATGTATACGCTAGTCAGCAATTTATCTTCAAGACTTTTCGAAGGAACTGACTCGGAGGAACTAGGCAGAGATCTTTGTGCGATTGCTGAAAAAAATATTCAAAAAAACCTGCATCATAATTTTGGATTAAGAAATCCAATAGTTTGGAGCTCAACTAAAGGCATTATAGAAATTATATACACAAATGCTAAAAAAGCGTCTGACGATACGCTGATAGCCGGCATTGGCTTCGGTAATATGAATACGGGTCCACTAAAGCCAGCGGGAAGCCGTGCAGGCGGCGATGAAGTTACCGGAAAAAACTCCGTTTTTTGTGCCTATTCGAAAAACCCTGTTCAAGTTAATTTGCCAGAAGAGGCAATTCAGAAATACCGCTTAGGTCAATAAGTTTAAAAAGCACCTGGTTGAACCCAGGCTTTAGTAGCAAAATACTGCCTGTCTAAATTATTTAAGTTTTAGTTTTCTTACGGATTGTCAGCTTCAGAGAGTAAGCATAGCATTACCCCTGGAGCCTGAACAAAAAATGCAAAATAATGATATGACACAAATTTCGGTAGCTTTCGAAGAATGTGTCAATCAGTACATAGCTGATCGTAAAGAACACATCATACCTTTCGTGAAGCGGCACTTTTCCTTACAGCAAACTATTGCAATTCAGAAACAAACATTCTTGCGGGACGTGTTTGCGAATCCGTTAAATAGTTTGTGGTCTATACCGTACTTAACTTTAAAAAAAATTATTGAAACCTTGGATAAACAGGGGTGGCGGCAATTTACGATACACTTTTCAAAAATTCCCTCTGGTATTAAAACGGGTTATCAAAAGGAAATTGAAACTATTGTTGCCAACGAATTTTTGCGTTGGAGTTCCGATGGCGACATACAAGCAAACGAGCTACTAAAAATAATGCACGCACATCCAATTTTAAAAAAGACTCTTTTTTCTGAAACTGAAATTGTACTGCCGGTTAATTTAGAATTTTGTGAGGTACTTGAAAATTATTCGTCGTCCAGAGCATCTGTCGCAGATCTAGCGGGATCACTGCTGACTTTAGCGGCCGGTTGGCTGTATTTTGGTGATAAGTCGCTTGGTATATTAGGTATTGGCGACCGGTTAGCCAGGCGCATGGCTAAAGATAAAGCGGCATCGCAATTTTTTCTAGGTAAGGGGATCGGTTCAAGTTTTTACACCATGTTTCCACCGCAGCCGACATCATCGCAAATATTTTTAAGCACGTTAACAGTTGGTGCACTGTTAACAGTCGTAAGCCTAGTAGCAAGTGCGTTGTCAGACCCAATACGAAAAAAAATGGGACTGCACGAAAGAAAGCTAAATGCCTTGTTAGACGATTTAGAAACTAATTTATTGGTTCATTTTAAAAGAAGATTAAAGATTTACTTCACAACTGTTGCGAGTTAAAATTAACAAAAAAGGAATTAAAATGAAAAAATTATTTTTTTCGACCGTGTTAGGTTTTTTGGTATTTACTTCAACGCAGTTTGCGCATGCTCGTACTAACGGAATATTCGGATTAGGAGTTGTGGTCGGTGGCCCTACGGCAATCACCGGCAAGTATTGGTTAAGCCGCGAAGCTGCAATTGACGGTGGCCTTGCTTTTTCGTTTAGCGATTATGTACTACTTTATGGTGATTATCTTGTGCATTACCCACGACCATTTAAAAATAGCGATCCATTCTTTTCCAACATTGATTTCTACATGGGTGTTGGCGCAAATTTAGTTGTGACGACAAACGACCGTTCCAACAACGATAATTATTTAGGGAAAAAATCAGGCTCGGTCGGTTTAGGCGTGCGTGTTCCGTTTGGATTAGAATGGCAGCCAGCTGACCCACCAATTGGAGTTTTCGTAGAAATTGTTCCGGGAATTAGTGTTATCCCTGCAACGTCTGTTGTGGTGCAGGGCGGGTTAGGAATCAGATACTATTTTTAATACGTTTTCAAATCCAAAAAAAATTACTTAAGATATTTTTTTAAATCCTCGAAGCCGCCGATCAGTTGACCTTTGTGAAACACCTGAGGAAACGTCGGCCAACCGCTCCACAACTTAATTGCTAAGCGTCTTTTCCACTGAGAAAAGTAATTGCCGTGGCCAATATAATGAAAAGCAATTTTCTTTTCAGCTAAGAAATTCTTAGCACCTTTAACTACCGGGTTGTGTGCCATACCCACGATAACCCATTCGTTATTTTTAATAGCGGTTTCAATTTCGTGAACGGTATCCAAATGAAACGCAGCAATCGTTTTGGCCGCTTCTGCATTCACTTTATCTGGGGTTAAAATTGGTCTCATGGGTTTAAATCCTTTGTTAATTTTTTTCAGTTATGAATTGTCTTTGTAAAAGCTGATAGTAAAGTCCTTGTATGTTCTTAGCAAGCTGTTCATGGTGCCCCGTTTGCGCAATTTTTCCGTGATCAAGCACAAAAATTTGATCGGCATCTTTGATCGTTGCAAGCCTATGGGCAATTACTAAAGTGGTGCGCCCTTTCATCAAGCGTTGCAGAGCTTCTTGGACTAAGTATTCGCTAGCTGTATCCAAATTACTGGTAGCTTCATCTAAAATTAATATTTTTGGATTTTTAAGTAAGGCCCGTGCAATTGCTACGCGCTGTTTTTGTCCGCCAGATAGTTGAATACCCCGTTCACCCACTTGGGTTTTAAAACCTTCAGGGAAGGAATTGATAAATTCAAAAGCGTTTGCCGACATGGCAGCAGCAAGAACATCCGTGTCAGTAGCGCTTGGCCTAGCGTAGCGGATATTTTCTTCGATTGTACTGGAAATTAAAACGGGCTCTTGTGAAACAATTCCGATCTGTTCACGAATCCAACTGAGTTTAAGATCTTTCAAATTCACGCCATCTAACAAAACGTCGCCCGCAGCCGGATCATAAAAACGCGGGACCAAGCTTGAAATCGTGGTTTTACCGCCGCCAGATCCGCCGACAAGTGCCACAACCTGACCTGGTAGCACGCTAAAAGTTAAATCAGTAAGTACGGCAATATCGGTACGTGTCGGGTAACTGAAATTGACATTTTTAAAGTCAATCTGTCCCTGGAAATTTTCTATCGTAACGCCGTTATCTGCGCTAACAGTTTCTTTCTCTAGTATTTCAAAAACCCGCTGGCTTGCGCCAACGCCGGCCATGATGTCCCCCCAAAGACTGCCAAGACTTCCGACCCCAATAGCCACAATCATCAAGTACAAAAGAAATTGGGTCAGGTCTCCGATTGTCATGCGGTCCAAAACCACTTCGCGGCCGCCGTACCAAAGTACGAAACACACAGCAGTAAAGCCCATAACCATGGCTAAGGTCATAAATTCGCCAATAGCAAGAATGCGCTTTTGCGCCGTTGTTAATGCGCGCTCTAAAGCATTTCTGTAGCGGGACGTTTCAGCAACTTCTTGCACAAAAGATTTCACCGTGCGCACGCCGGATATTGTTTCTTCCGCAACGATACTGGCATCGGCAATAGTTGCTTGAAATTCTTTTGAAAATTTACGAATGCGTTTTCCAAAAAGGGCTGCAGACAAAGCCACCGGTGGAATTAGCACTAACATCATGGCCGATAATTTCCACGACGTATAAAACATAAAACCAAAGCCACCGATAACTTGACCTAAGTTTCGAAGTCCTTGTGACACATTCACACTGACCGTATTTTGTAAAGTGGTGCAGTCTGAAGCTAGGCGACTCATCAGTTCGCCGGTGCGGTTAAAATCAAAAAATGCAACATCTTGTTTTAAAATTGTTTCGTAAAGCCGTTGGCGTAGGCGTAGGACAATACGTTCGCCACTTAGTGTAAACAAATAATAACGAACACTAGAAGTTACCGCTTGAAAAATAAATGCTACAAATAAGGCGAACACGACTTTATTTAGCATCACATAATTTTTTGGTTGCAGCACGTGATCAACCATCCAGCGCACCAACTGTGGATACGCAAGCCCTGCGCCACTTGATAAAAGCAAAAAGAAAAGCCCAAGTAAAAGCGTGCGGCGCTCGGGGCGGGCCACTGAATAAATGCGGGACCATGTCGTGTGTTTCATAATTATCAGTCCGACGCTAGCAAATGGCATAACCATATGCTAGTTAAAATACCCATGAAGCGTGCGGATTTAACTTATAGTTTTCCTGAAGAGCTTATTGCAACGGTTCCGTCACGACCGACGCGGGTCATGTTTGCGGAAAAAGCATTCGAGCCAGTCGAAATTAGCTTAGACGATTTAATTAGAAAAATTCCTGCGGGTGATGTTTTTGTAATCAATACGACCCAAGTTATCAAGCGTCGCGTGTTTGCGGGTGAACTTGAGATTTTGTTTTTAAACCAGGTAAGCGTTAATAAAGAAGCAAATGAATGGAGCGTTCTATTCCCATCGAAAAAATTAAAACTTGGAGAACACGTATCATTACCAGGCGGATTTTCTTTAGAGTTAATCGAAAAGGGCAGGCCTCAAAGGGTAAAAATAACTCCGGCTATCACTCAAAAAGATTTTGATCAGTTTGCAGAACTGCCACTTCCGCCATATATTCAAAAAGCAAGAAACAATCGTCATGCGACAACCGAAGATACAAATTGGTATCAAACGGCCTGGGCAAAGGATGCCGGAAGCTTCGCAGCGCCAACGGCAAGTTTGCATTTTTCTAAAATGCAAATTCAGCAACTTATAGCACGGGACGTGCAGGTAATAGAATTAGTTTTACACGTGGGACTTGGAACATTTTTACCTGTTTTAACCGAGGATTTAAATGACCACACCATGCATGAAGAGTTTTATGAAATTAGCCAAGCGAATTGGGATAAAATTATCAATGCTAAAAAAGATAGTCGCGGGATTTGGAGCTTAGGCACAACCACCACTCGCGTTTTGGAAAGTGTTGCACGTACTGGAGTTTTAACCGGTTCAACCGACATTTTATTACAAGAAGGAAGCGAATTTAAAATTGTAGATCGCTTACTGACCAATTTTCATCAGCCCGAGTCCACACTTCTTGCTTTGGTGGCGGGTTTTGCTGGCCTAAAAACTGTGAAACATAATTATTGTTGGGCGGTCGCGCGGAAATTTAAATTGTTTAGCTATGGGGATTTAAGCGTATGGATCAAGCCATAATCTGCCTGTGGTGTAACGAAAGTGAAATTATATCTCGGGTGGTAGCGAAACTGACCTATCATCAGTGTCAGCAGTGTGATTACCTTTTTCTTGATCCTTGCTTTCGGATAAACCCAGCTGCAGAAAAAGCGCGCTATGAAACACACAAGAACGATGTGCGTGACCCTGGCTATCAAGCGTTTGTGACGCCGCTAAAAAATCAGATCACGCAAAATTTTAGCACTGACAGCCTGGGCTTAGATTACGGTGCAGGAGTTGATTCTGCGATTAGCTTTTTATTAACAAATGAAAACTACAACGTTAAAAAATATGATCCGTTTTTTAACGCCGATGAAAGTGTTCTGAACCTTAATACTTATGACTTTGTAATTTTATGTGAAGTTGCCGAACACCTTTTTGCACCGGCTGACGTGTTTAGGAATATTTCATCCTATCTAAAACCAAATGGAGTTATTTTTGTTATGACTTCGCTATTAACACCAGCTATCGATTTTTCTACATGGGCTTACCGCAGAGACACAACCCATGTCGGATTTTTTACAGCAAAAACGTTCGCACAGAAATACAAAGCCGAGATTAAATCTGGCAACTTAATTGTTTTGCGGAGTAAGTAAAAGCCCTAGTGTACGAAAAAAGGACCAGCAGTAAGGCGGTTTGAGTGAATTTTAGCATATTAAAAAACCTACCGATTCTGATTGAGGAAGTAAATAAAACTCAGTACAAAGAGTGCCTATGACAAAAAATTCCGGACCATCCTTAAAACTTGGCCAGTTTAAACTGCACAAAAAAAGTGGCGAAGCGCGGCGGGCTACCTTCATGACCGCCCACGGATCTTTTGAAACGCCATGTTTCATGGCTGTCGGCACGAAGGCGACAGTCAAAGCCATGTCGCCAGAGGAACTAATTCAGTGCGGAACCCAAGTGGTCTTAGGCAACACCTATCATTTGCATCTGCGCCCCGGAGAAAAACTAATTAAGAAATTAGGTGGTTTACATAAGTTCATGAATTGGGATCGGCCGATCTTGACAGATTCGGGTGGGTTTCAAGTTTTTTCGCTGAATTCGCTTCGTAAAATGAGCGAAGAAGGCGTCGAGTTCAGGTCGCATCTTGACGGCGCAAAACATTTTATATCCCCAGAAAAAAGCATGGAAATTCAAATGGATTTGGGTTCAGACATTGTCATGGCATTTGACGAATGCCTGCAGTACCCAGCTACTAACGACGAAATTAAACGGTCGATGGATTTGACCTACCGATGGCTAGTTAGATCTGCAGCAAGCATGGTGCGTCCTGAAAGCTTATTATTCGGAATTATTCAAGGTGGGCTTAGTTTAGAACACCGCAAGTATTCGCTTCAGCAGGTCACCAGCGTTGAATTACCGGGCTATGCTTTAGGCGGATTTTCAGTCGGGGAACCCATTCATCTCATGCACGAAATTTTACCAGACATTGCTCCGCTGATGCCTGAAAATAAACCGCGCTATTTAATGGGGGTCGGAACGCCTCTGGATTTGATCATCTCAATCGATGCAGGTGTTGATATGTTTGATTGTGTGCTACCGACACGCGTGGCGCGAAACGGTACCCTATTTACGTGGCAGGGTAAGGTTAGTATTAAAAGACAGCAATACCGCGAAGATGCTAGTCCACTTGATCCTGAATGTGATTGTTATACATGCACGAATTACTCAAAAGCCTACTTAAGACATTTGTTTTTAAGTGGTGAAATATTAGGCTCAAGGTTGAACACCATTCACAATATTTACTTTTATATGAAGCTGATGGAGAGGGTTCGCGAATCGATCGAGCAGGATCGCTGGCCACAGTTTCGCGACGACTGCCTAACGCGATTCGTAAGATCTGATAAAGATATCCTATCATAACAGTTGATCAAAAATGCGTTTAAGTGTTCAATTTTGTTTCGACATTTCAAATTTGACACCGTTTTGGAAGGAATACCATGAATCTGTTTTCATATAGTTTGTTCGCTAGTTTTTTTCTTTTTGCAAATCAGTCTGTATTTGCACAGGCTACTGAAGCCACCACCGCCGTAGCAGCCCAACCCGCAGCGCCTGCATGGATGCAATTTGTGCCATTCATCGTGATCATCACCGTGTTTTATTTTTTCTTAATTCGGCCACAAGCCAAAAAGCAAAAAGAAACGCAAACATTTTTAGTGGGCCTAAAAGTTGGGGACCAAGTAATTACTGCTTCAGGAATTTTAGGCCGTATTGCTGCCTTAACAGATAAATTGGCAACGCTTGAAATTGCTAACAACGTGCAGATCAAAGTTTTGCGCGCACAAGTCGTAACGTCGCAGGCAGTTTTGCAAGATAAGAAAGAGGGAAAGTAATCATGGAAGGTATTCGCTCACGCACATGGATTGCAGTTGTTGGTGTCATTTTAGCTTTAATTTTAATTGTTCCAAATTTTGTCGACGTCAATAAAGTTGGCTGGTGGCCAGCAAAAAAATTAAATTACGGATTAGATATTCAAGGTGGTTTACATCTAGTTATGGGTGTTGATGTCGACAGCGTGGTCGCAACGACAATTTTAAGACAAACCCAGGTGATCAAATCCGAAGTGGCAAAAGAAGGCGTCGTCGTTAAAGACTTCGACATGAAAAATGCCAAAGCTGGTGAATTCAATGTTTTGGTTTCAAGTACTGAAGACGCAAAAAAAGTCGAAGCTTATATCCAAAAGGCATACCCAACAGATTTGCAAATTGTTTCAAGTAACGCGGAAAAAGTTGAACTGAAATATTTCGATGCGACTTTGATCGAACAAAAGCAAAACGTAATTCGTCAAGCTATTGAAACCTTAAGAAACCGTATTGATGAATTCGGTGTGGCCGAGCCTTCGATCACGCAGCAAGGTGCCGATCGTATTTTGGTACAGCTTCCTGGAATGGCTGACGCTGAAAAAGCAAAGCAGCTGATCAATACAACTGCAAAATTAGATTTTATGATCGTATCCTACGAGAAATCGCAAGAAGAATTGCGTAAGCTAATCGATGAGGCCGAAAAAGCGGGGACCTACACTATGGCGTCGCTTAAATACACCGAGTACGTGACCCGTTTGAACGCTGATTTGCAATCGAAGTTACCTGCTAAAACAGCTATTTATTTCGAAAAATCTGAAAATGCTAAATCGATGGAAGTTGGTTCTGTTCCGTATCTATTAAAAACGGATACAGATTTAACCGGTGATTTTTTGGATAATGCGTCTGTTGGCTTCGGTCAGTACGGCGAACCCGAAGTTTCAATTCGGTTTAATCCAGTTGGAGCTGTTAAATTTGGTGAACTAACTGAAAAACATATCAACCAGCAAATGGCTGTTGTTTTAGATAAAGTTGTAAAAACGGCGCCTAAAATTAATACGAAAATTCCAAATGGACAGGCCGTTATCACTTTAGGAAGAGGCGGCAGTCGTGATGATTCCATGAACGAAGCCAAATTAATTTCGACGGCACTACGCGCGGGCTCGTTGCCAGCAGCACTTGAGCAGTTAGAAGAACGTCGGGTTGGACCTTCATTAGGCCGTGATGCCTTAGACCGCGCCAAGGTCGCATCTTACATTGGATCTATTTTAGTTATCTTATTTATGATTATTTATTACAAATCAATGGGTGTCGTTTCGACCGTTGCTTTGGTCATTAATATTATCTGTGTCTTTGCATTACTAGCGTCTTTAGGTGCAACACTGACTTTACCCGGAATTGCGGGTATGGCTTTAACGGTGGGCTTTGCGGTTGATGCAAACGTACTAATTAACGAACGGATAAAAGAAGAATTTCATAAAGGCGCCACAGTCAAAGCAGCCGTTGCTGAAGGCTATTCAAAAGCCATGTCTGCTATTTTAGATTCAAATATTACAGTGGCTGCAACTGCAATTATCCTGCTTTATTTTGGAACCGGACCAGTTCGCGGTTTTGCTGTAACGTTACTTATTGGTATTGTGACAACTTTATTTTCGAATGTGTTCGTTTCAAAAGTGATTGTAGACAATTTAGTGCACCGTTTTGGCGTGCAGAAAATTTCGGTGTAGGATGGGAAATATGTCAGGAAATAAAACAGAAAACGATAACTCAAATTTCGGTCGTTTTGATTTTGTAGGTCGTATTGGACTGTTCGGCGGAATTTCTTTAATTCTTGTCGTTGCATCTTTAATTTTTATCGCTATTCGTGGAATTAGTTATGGCATTGATTTTAAAGGCGGAACTGAAATTCAAGTTAAATTTCGTGATCAAGTTAGCATTGATCAGGTGCGAACATCCGTATCGACGCTTGGCCTA
The DNA here is from genome assembly GCA_043728195.1 of Bdellovibrionales bacterium. Taxonomy (GTDB): domain Bacteria; phylum Bdellovibrionota; class Bdellovibrionia; order Bdellovibrionales; family Bdellovibrionaceae; genus Pseudobdellovibrio. The sequence goes on along the minus strand of JAYTMU010000004.1, from coordinate 29,907 downwards.
GGTGACATCGGCGTGCAGGCCTTCGGTGAAGGTAATGAATTCATTATTCGCTTTCAAGGGGCTGCAGCCGCAACCGACAAAGAAACAAATGAACTTCTAAATGCGTCCATTGTTAAAGTTCGTGACGTTATCAATAAAGATTTCGCAAGCGCAGGGCCCGATATCCGCCGCGTTGATAGTGTTGGTCCGCAAGTTGGGGCTGAACTAAAGCGTAACGGATTCCTAGCGGTTTTCTATTGTTTACTGGTCATTTTAATTTACGTAGCTATTCGGTTTGATTACAAATATTCGCCGGGCGCGGTTGTTTGTTTAGCGCATGACGTGATTATCACATTGGCCATTTTTGTTCTTGTTGGTAAGGAAGTAAACGTTCCAATTCTAGCTGCAATGTTAACCCTAATTGGTTATTCACTGAATGACACGATCGTGGTTTTTGACCGCATTCGTGAAATGGAAGTGACATACAAAGGTCGCGGATTAGGTTTTATTATTAATAAAGCCATCAATGACATGTTCGTACGAACCCTGATCACTTCAGGAACAGTTTTTGTATCCGCATTGTGTCTTTACCTTTTTGCTGGTGGAGTCGTTTCAGACATCGCATTTGCGATCTGTATTGGTGTGTTTTTTGGAACATACTCTTCTATTTACGTAGCCGCTCCACTAATCTTAATTATGGACAAGCTTAACATGTCGCCGCAGAAGGCTTAGTTTTTACTAAGCTACTACTTAGCTACAAGGCAAGCATCGGGAAGGGTTAAATGCAAATTTGGAAACTGAGAGAATCTCAAACTCCAAAACCGACAGGACCCTTTCCGGATTTAATTGCGCGCGTGCTGGCCTCGCGTGAAATTACACAAGATAATTTAGAAAATTTATTGCAACCAAAGCTAAGCGGGCTTTCTGATCCTAATCTGATGTTGGGAATGGAAAAGGCCGTTTCTAGACTGGTTCAGGCTTTTAAAAACGATGAAAAAATTTGTATCTATGCCGATTTCGATTTAGACGGCACCAGTGGGTTAGCTATTTTAAAAATAGGCTTGGAAAATCTTGGTTTTAAACACGTGGCCTACTACCAGCCAAAAAGGCTTTCGGAAGGTTACGGATTTCATGCGGGTGCAGTTACCGAATTGCAACACCTTGGAATATCACTGATTGTAACAGTCGACGTCGGTATCACGTCATTTAAAGCTTTCGAACGCGCTAATGAACTTGGCGTTGACGTCATCCTAACAGATCATCATTTACCCGCCGAGACCTTGCCAAATGCCTACGTGGTCGTAAATCCAAATCAGAAAGCCTGTCGATCAGGGCTTGGCTATTTATGTGGTGCAGGTGTGGCGTTTTACCTTTTGAGGGCTCTGAAGCGCGCTTTTTTTGAAGATTCAGCACTGCCAAAAAAAGAATGGGATTTAAAAGAAGTACTCGAATTTTTTTGCATAGGCACGGTCACAGACATGGTTCCGCTAATTCATGATAACCGCGTGCTGGTAAAGCATGGCCTAGTGGCACTTGCTGAAACAAAAAGACCTGGTTTACGCACGTTATTAGAAGCTTTGAAATTAAATTCACGAGAATTAACTTCGCAGGATGTGGCCATTCGCTTTGCGCCTAAGTTAAATGCCTTATCCCGGTTAGAAAATAATGTGCTGCCTGCGCAAATATATTTAGAAACTGATTTTAAAAAAGCGCAGAATATGGTTTCGCACATACTTGAAAATAATCAGACTAGGCAAAATCTTCAAGGAGACGCCGAAGCGAAGGCTTTTGAAATGTTGGCCGACTGGAGCGAAAAAGATTTTGTCTTTGTGTCGTCAGATTTGTTTCACCGTGGCGTGATTGGTTTAATTGCCACAAAGTTAAGTCAGCATTTTAATTGTCCGGCCTTTGTTGGTTCTAAAAATTCTGAAGGCATGATCGTTGGTAGCAGCCGGGCACCCAATGGCTCGTCGATAAGTTTGGTTGAAGCGCTTAAGGCTAGCGAAACAGTGCTAAATAGATTTGGTGGGCATGCGGCTGCAGCCGGCTTTGAACTGCACGAAACCAATGAAGAACGCTTTCTGCAATTTTTAAAGCAGCATTTTGCGGCTATGAAAATGACTCCAAAACCAGTGCAGCTAGATTTTGATACCACTGCAGATATTACAGAAATTAATGTGCATGCAATGAAGTGGCACGATTTCATAGGTCCCTACGGTATGGGTTTTCATGTTCCGCTTTTACAAATTCATTCTGTAAAAGTGTCTAGCGTTAAAGAATTAAAAGGCGGCCACTTAAAATTAAGTTTAAGTGGTAATGATTTAGCACAAAGTAAAGTTGATGCATTACTTTTTTCACCGACGCCCATGCTTAAAGAAATAACCAAGGCCGGTGGTCATTATCATATCTTAGCCGAACTACAGTGGAATTACTTCAACGGTAAAAAAACAATCCAACTTCTGGTAAAGGACTTAAAATTAGCATGAAAGATAAAGCCGTAATTTTACTTTCTGCAGGGCTAGATTCAAGTGTTAATTTTTTCGCAGCTCTTAGGGAATTTGAAGTTCCGCTTGCGCTTACGTTTAATTACGGACAACGTGCAGCTTTAAAAGAAATAGAAAAATCAAAAAAGTTAGCGGGCTCAAAAAATGTAACCCATATTGTCGTGGATCTACCGTGGCTTAAGCCACTCGGAAAGTCAGGTTTAACCCACGCTGATGGAATTATTCCAAAAGGTCGGCAAATCGCCATTGATAATCAAGCGACCTCTGAAAAAACGGCGCGCGCGGTATGGATTCCTAACCGCAATGGCGTGTTTTTAAATATTGCAGCTAGTTTTGCCGAAAGCTTAAAGGCTAAGTACATCATACCCGGATTCAATGCGGAAGAAGCTTCAACTTTTCCGGACAATAGCTTTGATTTTATTCGCGCCACGCGGAAATCGTTTTCGTTTTCGACGGCGAACCAAGTTGACGTGAAGTGCTACACGATTCGCATGACGAAACCAGACATTGCAAAATTAGGTGCGGAACTACAGCTGCCATTTAATGATATCTGGCCATGTTATTTAGACGAAGAAAAATGGTGTGGCCAATGTGAATCGTGCCAACGTGCTAAACGAGCATTTAAACTTTCCCGCATTGATGCCTTAGGGAACTTTGCAGAAACAGGAAAACAATGAAGACTAAGTATGTATCGCAGAAAACAAATTATGATGGATCACAGTTAGTACCACTGTACAGTTACATGAACCACAATGTGCACGGTGATTCGATTGTAGCATTTGAAGGTGCCTGCCATGTTAGTTTTGAAAAAATGATTGATGCAGAAGATCTGGTAGCAAAAGCTAAAATAGAATCCGATTCGATGCTTCATTTTATCGTCGAGCTATTTCAGCAAAATTTGATGACGGCTGTAAGCTTACAGCGTCTTTTAGTTTCTATTGCTGAAGATATTTTGAATTCGACCTCAAGCGTGCTAAAAACCAAGAAGTTATGGCGTGAAGGTGATGACCTTTACTTAGACAAAAAAGAAAATGCGTTGAAGCTTACTATTTCAATAGCGTCCGGGTCAGCTGTGTCGTGCATGATTCACCTAGGTATTAATATAAAAAACGAAGGCACACCGGTAGCTACGTGCTGCTTAGAAGACTTAAAAGTTAATCCGAAAAAATTTGCAGAAGTGCTGATGGAAGAATTTAGCGCTGAATATAGATCTATCATTGAGGCGACTCAAAAAGTAAGACCATTGTAAGCAAAGTTGGTTTGTTTGTGTTTTATTTAGATACGGACGTAATAACTGCAGTGAGGGGTATGCCTAGGGCATCCATCCATGAGAACGCTTACTAAGGGCCGTCGTGGCCCTTAGTTCTTGAAACAAATATGAAACATATTTGGAAACGCAGAAAATTTTATGTCGTTACTATTTTGTATTCACTATTCGAAAGCACAACCATCTGTGAAGATATCCAAAGCTGCATTTATCTCTTTTCGAACTTATGGCCAGGAAGGCCATAAGTAAGCGTTCTCATGGATGGATGCCCTAGGCATACCCCTCACTGCGTTCTTAAGTCGGTATTCTAATAATCCACCCACAAATTATTTCGACGAATCGCAAAGCTACGATAAATCTTCTTGCGGCCCTGAATTTGGCAATTTGGCCTTAGTTGTCGAGTACGCATGGTTACATATAAGACTTGCAATACGTCGATATTCGCTGAGCAGATCTAAGTGGATCGAACTGGTATTGATGGTCTCGCGAAGTCCGCGATTTAATCTAGAAATATGATTTTCGCGAAATGAAATTTCAAGTTTTGCTAAATCTCGTTTTAGCTGAATTGCAAGCTCACACATTTGCGGGTTGTCGTAAGCATTAATCCCCATCGAAGCCACTTTAACCACTTGTGAATGCATCGACTTAATTTCCATCCAACCTTCGGCAGAAAACTCTAACTTCAAAGCGTGCTTCTTAGTAGCCAATGTCCGAATGTTAATGTCGATCGAGTCTGCCGCGCGCTCTAGATCGCTTACGAACATGATAATGTTCATCACATTTTGGTGGACCACGGTTGAACTTTTATTTGCATGATCAAGTAGAAACATTTTAATTTCGCGGTAAAGAAAGTCGACTTGGTTGTCACGGTCTTTAATTGACTGTACTAATCCCGGGTCTTCTTGTTCAAAAAGAACGACTGAATCACGAATCATTCCAATGACAATGTCAGCCATGCGCATAATTTCTCGTTGCGAATACGAAACGGCCAGGGCTGAGTTTTGATAGGTATTTAACGTCAGAAATTCAGTGCCAAATTCATCACTTGCACTTTTTGGAAACATTTTTTCAATTAGTTCAGCTCCTTTTTTAATGAAGGGGATAAACAAAATTGCAGAAGCAATATTAAAAAAGAAATGGGCATTGGCAATCACCCGGGCAGGGGTTGTGTTGTACGCCATTAGTATTTCTAAAAAGTACTTTGTGATGGGATAAAATATTAAGACACTTACAGTTTTGTAAAAAAAGTGCGCCCACGCCACTTGTTTGCCAATAAAGTTGCTGCCAGCGGCTGCAAATAGCGCGGTAGATGTGGTTCCAATGTTAGCTCCGTAAACCCATAGGACCGCATCGGGAACCGAGATCACTCCTGCAGCGGCTAAACCCATAGCAAGCCCTATGGTTACAGCGCTACTGTGAACAAACGCACAAAATATCATGGCTGCTAAAAACGAGTAAAAAGAATTATCTCGCAGCGACTGAAAAAATTCTGCTAGTATTTCCATTTTCGAAAAATACAATGAACTTTCAGAAATCATTTTAATGCCAATAAATATTAAGGCAAAACCCATTAACACTGTTGCAAAATTTTTAATTGAATTTTTTTTACTTAAAAAATAAATGCTAAATGCTAGCACAAACAACGGCAGTGCATAGGAAGTTAAATCAAAAGATATTAATTGAACTGTTAGCGTAGATCCAATAGCAGTTCCAATGATGATACCCATAACCTGGGGCAGTTTAATGACACGTGCAGTACCTAACCCAACTAGCATCGAGGTCACGGCACCCGAACTTTGCAGAATTGTCGTTAAACCAACACCAACCGAAATAGAAAGTAGATTTGATTTGGAAACTTTATTCACTAGCGAAGTTATTCTTGAAGCCAAAAGTTTTTCTAAACTGGTTGAGGCCATGGCGCTTCCGTACAAAAAGAATGAGACCCCGGCCAGAAGAATAATCAGATACGAGTTTTGAAAATCAAGCATATATCTGTTAACGTTAACAAACAGGAGACTGCATGTCATCTATCATCGAAGTCGTGGCCCTTGCTTTACAACGTAAACACGACGGACGATTTTTAATTGCCCGCCGAGGCCTAGACCAATCGGGTGCCGGTTTTTGGGAATTCCCTGGTGGTAAGGTCGAGGCTTTTGAATCCCACACAGAAGCTTTAGTGCGAGAAATTCACGAAGAATTCTCAGTCGTACTAGAGCCAGCAGGCTTACAGTTTGTAGACTCGGCTGAGCATCAATACGAAACAAAGAAAATTAAGTTATTTCTTTGGCGTTATCAAATATCCGTAATACCAAATTTGATCCTAACCGATCATGATCAAATTCAGTGGTGTACTCCGGCTGAGATGAAACATTTTAAACTTAGTCCTGGGGACATTTACTTTATTGATAAATTACTTTAACTAAATAAATTTCCTATTCGATAAACCGTAACTTTTCCTTAACCGTTGGTACGCGGCATATCTCATTTTGGCCGAAAATTCGGTAGCGATTTTTCGCGAAAATATCATAGAAAAAATCGCGAATTGGTCGGGGAATTGCTGATAAAAATACCGCAAGCGCATTCCAGTGCCTGTTAAGTTGAAATAAAATACGAAGCACTGCCGTAGATTTGATAAATGTTTGGTCATTTTCCAACAAAATAACTGAATCTAGCCCTTGGTACTGAGGTAGCAAAGTGGTTTTCGCGAACTGAGATTGTAAGGACGAAAACTGGAACTGGTTTTTTAAATCCTTTTTTAGGACATAATCCACAAAGCCATTACACACAGGACAGACACCGTCAAAAAAGATAATTCTTTTCATAACTTTAATGTACACTATGAATTACGGGGTGTTAAGCATGTCACGCCAAAAAGCAGAATTTTATCTATTTCCACTGACTAATGTGAACTTGTTTCCAAGCACTACGAAACCGCTTCAGATATTTGAAGAACGCTACATTCAAATGATTCAAGATGCGATAGCAAAAAACACCCCTATCGCCATCTGCTTTGTGCCCGAAGGTTCCCAAGAAATTCGGCCTATTGCGGGCTACGGTCATCCGCAAATTATTGAAACGCGAGCAGATGGGACATTAATTATATTCATCAATTGTATTGGTAAGGCGTTTTTAGACCTGCAGAATTTAAAAGCTGTAGACCCTTACATAGTCGCTGACGGCCAACCAATAGATGAAGTTCATGATGTCAGTGAGGAAAGCAAAACACATTTTTTAAAATTAAGTCAGGTGCTAGTTCGTTGGATTAAAAAACATGTGCCAAACCAAGCACAACAAGATGTTTTTTTACGAAGTCTAATTGGCCCCAAGGAAATAGTTTCTGCATTTGCTGCATACCTTGTTACGGATTACGATTTGCAGTACGAAATGATACAAATACATTCGATCAACCAGCAGATTGAATTTCTTTATCGTTTATTCGAATCTGGCGAGCTTACAAACAAATAAATAATTCGAGCCCATAATAAATGGGCTATCAGCAAATGCGCTAATTTTAGCGGTACCGGCGACAACGTAAGTACTGTAGCAACGCCGACTGCAACAGCGATTAAAAATTCAAATGCAGCCCTGTTGTGACCACGGCTAAATAGCCAACTCATGAACCCTATACCAAGTACTGTGGCAAGCAGTGGGTGCAAAATGCGCAAACGTACAAAAAGATGCGATGTCGATGAAAAATCATCCAGAATGCCATTCCAAACAGACACGCTTGGGAACAGCGTCACACTTAGGGCTGCAATGGCTCCGCTAATTGCTAAAAATAAAAAAAGAATAAATGGAACCATGGATTTGATCCGCACTGTAAACGGCTCGTGGTAAAGGGTCAAAAAAAGTAGAAAGGTTGTCCCGGTAAGTAAAAAACTATTTAATTGATGAAAGATCATAACAACCAATCGATAAACCGAATCATTTGTTGTTACCAACTGACTCTTAACTAAAAGTGCACCAAGCAAAGCTTCGGAGATCATCAGAATTAGTAAACTGATATTTAAGGACTTTGTAGTTTTCGACGCGCCTGAATTCTGAATCTTATAAAAAATAAAAAAAACGATAAGGCCAAATGCACCAGTCATTAAACGGTGAGTGTACTCAATCCATGTTTTTTGCTGGGTGAAATCCGGTATGAATTCCCCGCTGCAAAGTGGCCAGTGATCGCCACAGCCATCACCCGAATGGGAAATACGTACCCAAGCACCCCAAAGTATGACCGCTAGCGTATATATCCAGAAATACAAAAGCAATTTAGAATACGTTTTAAAATTAAATTTTTTGATCACAAAGAGCTTTCCACCAGAAATTAAAGTTTATTTTTTTCTGTGGCTGTTTAAGAATACGCCACGCTAAACGAAACATTCCCGCGTAATAATAAAATCGAAATGAAAAATACGATTTAGAGTAACGAGCAAGAAAGCGTTTCTTGTTTCTTTGAAAAAGATAAAGGGTATAGAACCGATGTTTGTGGCAGGTTTTACCAATTTTATGTTTAACATGAAATTCTAAGTGATGGCCAATGTGCATATTCTTTTGATGTGCGCGAAGGCTTAGGTCGACATCTTCCCAGTACGTGTGGAAGGTCTCATCAAAGCCATCTAATGTTTCGAACGCGACTTTAGTAATACCAAATGCAGTGCCTGGAACATACGTCTTATGATGGCGTGAATTAATTAAATCGTTTACATTCCGAATGTGGGTCAATGTACCCGTACGCAGATTAACTTCCCCCATTACCGAATCCACGTGTGCTGAATTGCGTTTTGAAATTAAAATCGAAAATAGATCGTACGCGTTTGGAAAGTGGGTGGGTAGCGCTAGGGCCTCCGTGTCGTTCGTCAGAAATAGTGCTTTATCACACGTTTTAAAAGCTTCCGATAAGCCAAAGTTTGCTCCGCCCGTGAAGCCTTGATTTGCTTTTAAAAAAATATGCTGAATGTTCTTAAACTTTTCCTGAAGAGCCTGACTGTGTTTTTGTTCACTTCCATTGTGTACAAGTAGCACGTGCTGGGCTGGGAAGCCTAAATTTAATACTGAACCAATTGTTTGGGCAGTTAGCTCAGGGTGATTGTAACTTAAAATAACTATTTGGTAATCATGCACAGCTTTTTTTAAACTGTAGCTAAAAAAGGATCAATGATTTTTCGCGCGTTAATATCAGCGGCTAACACCGACAAGAAGATGAAAACCCCGCCTGTTTTTCGGTCAAGAAACAAGATTTCCTGGGGTGGCGAGCGTAAGTCAAAGTTTTTAAACTGCATTGCTTTTTTAACAACTCGGCCTGGTAAGTCTGTCTGCTTCCAGTGGTAATTACCGTCTGCGCCTATTTTTCCAGACGTATTTCGTGGATCATCAGCAGTCCAAAAGGGCTCAACTGTTTCATAACAAAAAGTGGAGAAAGTTTTTATATATTCAGGTGAATCGGTATCGACTATAAAACCTAAATCCCTGGCCGCATTAAAAAATAATGGCTCGTTGTACTGAACCGATCCTTTAATCATGCGGCGGTAGGCATCAATAAAATCGTTAGAAAACTGACGGCAAGCGCCAAAATCAAGTAACACCAAGCGGTCATTACCTAGCGGATCTAGCTGAATTTTATAATTTCCTAGGTGCGGATCAGTCTGAACGGTATTCCAAGTAAAAATTTCTTTCAGGTAAAGTTCAAGAAAATTCTCAGCTAATCGATTGCGCCTTTTTTGACTTAACCCTTGAATAAGTGGGTGATCGGCTTTTAGTCCTTCTACATACTGTGTGGCTAAAACTTTTTTGTTCGAATACCGATCGTAAATTTGCGGCACCACGAATCTTGCATCGGTGCCAATCAATTTCAGATATGTTTTCGTAGCTTCCGCTTCCTGCTTATAGTCCAATTCCTGCTCAAGCATGGTTTTAATTTCTTTAAACACCGGATCCAGATCCAGACCATCTGGTAAGATACGCGAAACTTTTAACAGCGTCTTTAGTGCCCGCAAATCTGAATCAATTGCTTTATCAACGGCCGGGTACTGAATTTTTAAAGCAATAATTTCATTCGTGGCAATAATTCGTGCTTTGTGAACCTGACCAAGGGAAGCGCTACCGATCGATTCGGGGTCGATCTCTAGTTCTGCTAAAATTTCTTCTGGTAAATATTCTTGCAGGTGTTCACGCATTTTAGACCACTCGACCGGCGGAGAATCTGACTGCAATGTCTTAAGAATCTGATTGGCCTGCGGCGGAAAAAAATATTCACCGTACATAGAAAGCATTTGCCCGGCTTTCATAAGGCTACCTTTTAGCTCGCCAAATTCTTTGGTCATCGTAATGGCTTGGCCGGTTAGAAAGTCGTCAAAAGGGGAATTAGTTATTTTTGTGCCGGCATATTTAAGCCCGGCACCTATTCCCATTTTCGCAACCGAAAATGAACGTGAAAACAATGAGGATTTTATTGCACTGAGTTTTGCTGGTTTTTTTCTGTCATCTGTCATTTGGGTATGATTATAATAATCTTCTTTTTAGAATGATGTAAGGGAATAGATTAAATGACATCGAAGCTCACACTGTTTTGGTTTCGCCGCGATTTATGACTGGACGATAACGCCGGTCTTTTTCACGCCTTAAGTGAAAGTAAATCCGTCTTACCATTTTTTATTTTTGATACGGACATTTTGAAACATTTGCCGCGGCATGATGCGCGGGTGCTGTTTATTCACCAGCAGATTGCGGCACTTAAAAATCAGCTAAAGGCATTGGGCGGGGACCTGATTGTAAAAATTGGCAAACCAGGCACTGTTTTAAAGGAATTAACGAGAACGTATCAGTTAGAAGCTGTTTATACCAATCACGACTACGAACCTTACGCGACGAATCGGGATGCGCAGGTACAAAAATGGTGTGACAGTGAAAAAATAAAATTCAAGTCATTCAAAGACCAGTGTATCTTCGAAAAAAATGAAGTGGTTAGTGACGTAGGAAAGCCGTACACCGTATTTACTCCGTACAAAAAAAAGTGGTTAAAAAACCTGAAGCCTAGCGATTTGAAACTGTATGCAAACGAAAGTGTTGCTGGTAACTATTTAAAAGTAAAAACACAGTCTGTAATGCCCACGCTTAAAGAAATCGGCTTTGAAAGTTTTGATTTTACATTTCCACCCAAAGTTCCAAAAACGCCAATGCTTAGTGAATAGGAAGACAAACGAAATTTTCCGGCGCTAGAAGATGGCACTTCCAAAATGGGAATACATTTTCGTTTTGGTACCGTTAGCGCGCGCGGCAGCAAAAATAGGTCAAAAGCATTCTGACGTCTGGCTCAGCGAACTCATCTGGCGGGAATTTTTCATGCAAATTCTGTGGAATTTTCCGCACGTGCAAACGCAAAGCTTCAGGCCGCAGTACGACAAAATTGCTTGGCGTACACCGGGTCCGCCTGGTCGTTGCATCCTTCTTAACAAAACATTTACTTATGCATTGGTCACTGGGTGAAAAGTACTTTGCCGAAAAGCTGCTCGATTACGATCCGTCGGCAAATAACGGAAATTGGCAATGGGCGGCGGGGACGGGTTGCGACGCAGCACCATACTTCCGAGTTTTTAACCCGCAGACCCAGTTAGAAAAATTTGATAAAGGCCAAAGTTATATAAAAAAGTGGGTCCCAGAATTTGGCACGTCTAAATATCCAAAGCCTATGGTGGATCACGTGTTTGCGCGGGGTCGGGCCCTTACGGAATATAAGACCGGATTGGGTAAATAAAATAAGCAGATAAATATAGTTAGCTAGACTTGCCTGTCGAATGAACCCGATTTATTATTCTACCATGCAGGTGACTTGTAAAAGCCCCTTTCAGGCCGAGATTTCATTAAAAGACAGCGTCATGCACGTCATTGGCTCCACTTTGCTTTTAGCAACAATTGATCAACTGCGAAAAACAAATGGTGACGATCCAAGAAAATGGCCAACGTTAGAACCCTTAAAAACTGAAGATGATTTGCTGATCAACGAATTTATTTTAAAATGCAAATCTGAATTTAAACTGGCGTATGAACACGCAGAGCTTTGTCACTGCCGCATGATTACTGCAGAAAAGGTATTTGATTCCATTAAGCAGGGGTGTCGAACGATCGAAGATGTAGGTCGAACCACATTAGCGGGTACAGGCTGTGGATCTTGCCGTCCTGATATCGAAAAATTGCTTACGCAGTTTCGTCTGACGCCGAACTAGATGCCATAATTAGTTTTTCAAGACTGGCTTCAATTTCAGCCATCGATTTGTCAACCCATGCTCCAGACGACATCATGTGGCCACCGCCATCAAAAGATCGCGCCCATTCTAATGCTTCCGCACCACCACGGCTACGAAAACTTAACTTGTGGTGGTTGACTGAATCTTCGCGAATAACTATGGCGGTTGTTAAAGTTTGAATTTGCATAAACAAATCAACTAGGTCGCTAATTTGGTCGACATCGACTGAGAACCTGGCCAGATCATGCTTTAAAATTTTTATAATGGCGATGGAGTCACCGCGCTTGTATATAATCTTAGGAATAAGATAAGCAAGGTAATTCATTTTTTGGATATTCCAATGCGCAAAAATCTGTTGCTGAATCTTTTCGTAATCAACACCAACTAATAAAAGCTCGCTGGCCATTTGGAATGGTTTACGCAAATCGCGAATATGTTTAAAGTTTTGTGTGTCAAAAATAAGTGTTGCATACAGTGCTGAAGCCATTTGTATATCGATTGAAATTTCTAATTTTTTTATTAATTCATAGACGATCTCACCAGTGCACGAGGCGTTCTCATCGATGTACGTGCTTGAACTTTTTGTTACGTACTCAGTTGGCACATGATGATCTATAAAAAAAATAGGTGCCGAGCGATTCGCCATATAATCGTATAGCGGCGAGCACAACTTGGGGTCGTGGGTATCAAAGATAAGCACAAGGTCTGTGCCTTTGCCTTCAGTAAGTGACGGTGGAATTGACAGTGGAAGTGACAGTGACAGTGGCAGTGACAGTGGCAGTGGCAGTGACAGTGGCAAATTATTAATATCTGAAATAAAAGCAGCCTGCGGTATTTTTTCTGCCAAAAAATGGTAGCGCGCAGGAATTTTGTCAGCGTGGTAGAAGTGCACCGTTTTGTTCATTTTTTTAAGTGCTAGGTACATTGAAATTTCGCTGCCTAAGCCATCGCCATCAGAGCTTTTATGAGTGGAAAGGATTATATTTTGCGCTTTTTTAATTTGTTCCAGTATGAGCATTGGAATAGCCTACTTTGACGCACCATGGTCTGTCCTCAGTGATTGTTCAATACTGGAAGTTTTGGTATAAAATAGGGCTTTTGTAGAGTGTTTAAAATTATTTTATTGCAACCTGATATTTGCAACCTGAAAGGTCTAATCATGGCTCAAGACGTACTACCCATCACACTTCGCGGTAAACAGATGATGGAAACAGAATTGAAGAAATTAATGCTTGAGGAGCGACCTACAGTCATCAGAGCCATCGAAGAGGCGCGTGCTCATGGCGATATTAGTGAAAATGCTGAATACGACGCAGCCAAAGAACGCCAATCGATGATCGAGGGTCGAATTGGTGAAATTCAGGGAAAACTAGCCGGAGCCGAAGTTGTGGTGCCTTCGTCAATTAAATCGGATCGTATCGTATTCGGAGCGACTGTCGACATGGTTGATACTGAAACCGAGGAAAAGTTAACGTATCAAATTGTTGGGGTTGACGAGGCCGATGTTAAACAAAATATGATTTCAATTATGTCACCATTTTCTCGCGCGATGATCGGCAAAAAAGTGGGCGATTTGATTACAGTGCAAAGTCCTAAAGGCGATAAAGAATACGAAATTCTATCATTTAGATTTATCTAACGATGAGTCGTGCCGTCATTGACCAGGCGGGCTTTAAAGTCTGCACTATCGGTCTTATTTTAAGTTTGGTGTTTGGTCTGGCTTTAAAAAGCCAGATTTCACCTAAACGAATCGGAATTATCTTACAAGAAGCTGTGGCGCGATTAGAAAAAGATTTTATCATCGACTTTAAATCTGCCGAAGTGAAATTATCAAATTGGGGATTACCACTTCCGTTCCTAGAAATCGCACAAATTCGCATGAGTCCCAAAAAGGCTTTGTGCCAAGATACTCAGATCTACGTTGAAAAGCTGATCGTTCCACTTAGTTTAGTTTCGCTGCTAACATCTAAAACTTTGGTTAATCAAATTTCGGCCTCCAGTGTTGAACTGCGTATAGCTGAATTCAATAACTGTTTGGCAACGCAGCAAAAATCTGGCGCCGAACAAAAACCAGTCGTTAAAACTGAATCTGGAGCTAACTTCGTAACTGAAAGCCTAGCACAGGGCGAACCAAACGTAGAAAAAAGTATATTCCAAGCGCGAACAGCAGCACAGTTGAACAAAGTTAAAATTGATCAGTTGAAAGTTATATTTAAAAATTATCCCACACAGGCATTGGATTTAAGACAAGTGCAAGTGGCATTAAATTACTCGGCAAATCAACTTGATAAAATTCAGATCAATTCCCAGGTCTACGCGCTAAAAGATCCACAAAGTAATTTGCATTATTTTCGTGGTGAATTGGCTTTGGTTGTGTCATCAGAAAAAAACAATCTTCTTGAGGCTGATGCAAAGTTAAAAGGTCAGTTGTTAGATGGTGAACTACAGATTTATTTTCTTTACAATTCACTTGAGCAAATTTTAAAGACAGATTTTACTGCAAAAAATATTGCCATGAAGCCGTTTATTCAACTGAATTTGGTCGAATCGGCGTGGCTCAATTACCCGGTGGGAATGCATTTTCAAGGATACAGTCAGCACCACCTCGATGGACGGCAGCAGGCTGAAATAAATCTTAAATCCGTCCAAATTTCGGGTGATCAAACTTTCATTACAATTCCTGAAATTCACGTCTCTCAAATTAATAAAAAATTAAATGTCGAAGCTTTTACGGCTGACATTCAACGTCTTAATTTAAATAAATTAAAAAATTTAAGTCAGATGAAAAGCATTTCAGAAAGCATTGAAAACTATGGAGACTTTCAGGGAAAATTTAATTTCAATGACGTAGGGCACATGAATTTAAGTGGCAATTGGTCTAACCTTGAGTTTATTTTTGCCAATCGGGGGCGCCGCGAACTGCAAAAACTGGATTTTTTTAAAGTGGACGGAAAATTAGTTGGTGATGCCGTATCCTTAAAACTAAATGAATTTACGATGAATACAAAGCCCTTAACCGGCAAGGCCGAAATCCAGCATAATTTAAAAAACCAAACAACAACTGGTGATGCCCAGCTTAGTGGTCAGCTGATTGGGGAAAAAGTGTGGACGCTATTAACCCAACTGCCGCAAAGCCCAGATATAAAATTTCAGTGGAACTACAAAAAATCAGAGGAAGAGCGGCATCAAATTTATTTTTATGCCGATGCAATCAAGACCCACGGGTTGCAATTGGTAGCGCCAGAATTTCAAATGATACAAACAATTAAGGATAATGCTAGCTTAGCTTTGGCAGTTAACTTGAAAGCCAAGGAAAGTACAATTGCCGCAGAATCCTTAAAAGAGGATTCGATCGCCCAGTTGTTTAGACCAGGATCTGTCTTTAGTGAAAATTCCTATTCTTCAGAAGGTCTAAATTTAAACCTTAAGGGTACCGACTGGAAAAATATGAGCTTCGAGTTCGAAACAAAAGTGACACCACAAGGCGATAGCAAACAAGCGCAAGTATTAAAAAGCAAAGGTGAATGGAAAGACGACGAAAGTTTTAGCGGGACACTTTCAGTCCAGCTTCCGGCAGGAGTGAAGCGTTTTGAAATGCTGAAAAATCAAAGTTCAACTTTAACTATTCAACCCATGTGAAGGCCACGACAATGGAAAAAGCCCAGGTCAAATCATTACGTTGGCAAATATCAAGCACTATACGGCATTGGCTTCCGCGTCTGCAGGCCCACCGCGGTTACTGGGTTGGCGGTATTCGTGAAAATACCTTAGCAGCGGTTCAAAAAGCGGCCGAATTAAAATACCAAATGGTTGAATTTGATGTGCGGCTAACCAAAGACCAAAAAGTCGTTTTGTTTCATGACGGGGATATTCAAGGCCGTGCATTAGCTGAGCTAACGTATCAAGAAATTCTAAAGCTTGAGGCTGTCAATACCTTGGATGAAGTGTGTGCGTGGCTTGCAACTTACAGCGATAAAAACTTTAAGTTTAATATTGAATTAAAAACCGCAGCTATCGTAAGCGGGGCACTGGAAAAGCAGGTCGCCAAAATTATTAAAAAATTTGCTATTGAATCACAGGTGCTCATATCTAGCTTTAATCCACTAGCCCTAGGGCGTATGCGCCTGCTGAACAAAGAATTATTTCGAGCATTGCTACTAACGTTAGAGGATCATCCTAAAAACAGATGGTATTTCCGCCATATGACTTTTAATTTTTTTGCAAAACCCCATGTCCTAAATTTGAGAATGAACGATTGGTCAGAAGACAAATTTAAAAACATAAGTCGCCTGGTGCCGGTTGTACTTTGGACTTATAATGACACTGACATGGGTGTTGAAGCCATTACAAGAAAAGAAATTGGATCAAAACTTTACAGTGAATGGATCCACGGAGTTATTTCTGACGAGATTACTCCGCAGCGGATGTAGGGGATTTAGATCTTATTATGCCGTTGGGTAAAGTAGAACTTCTTACGCCGACCTCTTGGGGTCAGTTTTTTTATTTTTTGGATTTTAGTTTTGTTATTTAATTATTTTTTTTCGGTTTTTGAATCTACTTTTTGGTCTTGATTCATTCCGGATTCGTTTTGCTTGATCTGGTTATTTACTGAATTTTGTGGTCCAACATCTTTTGCGTCTGCGTCGATTTCGTTAAGACCTTCTTTGAATCCTTTTATTGCTTTGCCTATGGATTGACCCAACGCCGGTAACCGTGACGGACCAAAGAATATTAGAAGTACAACGACAATAATAACAATATGACCCAGGCTTAAACCACCCATAAACACCTCTAATTTTTAAGTGTACTACTCTTGAACGCCGACATCAACTACTTCAATATCGTCTTGATTGCCGGCATCCTTCGTTATCTGGCCGTTGATCTGGCCACTTGTTTGCCCCCGCGATTCGATGTTTTCGTCCGTCGTACCGTTCTGGGAATCGTTTGCTGGCCTGGTAAAGTCTAAGACCTGCGAACTGAATTTTTTCTGCGGTAAGCGTGCACCTGAAGCCCGTTGTTTTGGACGTTTTAATTCTGCTTTTTTATTTTCAATTTTTGCTTTTAATGTTGTGACTGTTGAGTCGGGCGCGCCCTCTTGATTTGAACTTAATTTTTTAAGTTCGTTGTCGTAGTGGCTTTTTAAATCTGTTAGTTTTTCTTTGTAGTCTTTGCGGATCTGTTCAATTTGCGATTGGCGCATTTCGGTCATGCAGCCTTTATAGGTTTCTGCGGCAATTTCTTTGGCTTTTGACCTGCAGCTCATTTCAACTGAATTTTGCGCAAAAGCCACTTTAGAAAATAGTAAAGAAAATACCATGGTTCCTAAAATGAAAACCAAATTTGAAACGGTCACTGTTATTTTTTTTTCCATTTGTGGACTCCTTAAAGTTTGATAGCTTTAGCGAAATGGTCCAAAAATGATGCCAGAGCGTAAACAAACTCTGGCGATTTCAGGTCAAAATTTTACAAATACTAAGTAATTACGATAGGGTTGTCTAAACTATCGACGAATGGCTTTTGGATCGATGGCATCCTGTAAACCGTCACCTAAATAGTTAAAACTAATAACCACAAAGAATATCAGAAGGCCTGGCAGAATAGCCAAGTATGGCGCCTGATAAATAAGTTCCTGAGCATTAAATAACATATTGCCCCAGCTAGGAGTTGGCGGCTGGATTCCCAGTCCTAAAAAGCTAAGTGCGGCTTCGAATAAAATGGATTCACCCACGCCTAGTGTCACCGACACCAGTAGCGGCGCTATGACGTTCGGGAACATATGACGTAATATGATCGTGCGATCCCGCGCGCCCAAGGTGCGGGCAGCTAGTACGAACTCACGTTCACGCAGTGATAAGATACTTCCTCGAACTAGCCGGGCAACAGTCATCCAAGAAAATAAACAGAAGATAAAAACTAATTTTAAAATACTTTCATTCCCCGTTGAAATGAGCGAATCCATAAAGGGAATTTTTCTTAAATCGATTGCCGCAACCACGATAAGGACGGGCATAATAGGCAACGATAACAGGGCGTCAGTTACACGCATTAATATAGTATCGATCACGCCGCCATAAAAACCAGCGATAGAACCTATTATTAACCCCAATAACGCCGAGACCAGCGCCACTAAAATACCAACACCCATGGAAACGCGGGTGCCATAAATCAGACGCATCAACACATCACGACCAAGTTCATCTGTTCCCAAGATGTGAAACGTTTCAAAAGTTTTTAACATACCAGTTAATTCACTTTTTTTTGCTGTGTCCGTCTGCCGCAAGGCCTCTAAAGCTTTTGATTTTTCAAGTTGTACCCAATCATACAGGGTGTCTTCAGGACGCACCGGTGAAACCAA
Organism: Bdellovibrionales bacterium; assembly: GCA_043728195.1. Lineage (GTDB taxonomy): Bacteria > Bdellovibrionota > Bdellovibrionia > Bdellovibrionales > Bdellovibrionaceae > Pseudobdellovibrio. The sequence continues at coordinate 11,571 of JAYTMU010000004.1, read as the reverse complement.
GTTTTTTTCTAACAATTGTTTTTGTAGTTCAGCTGCATCAGCAGGATTTAAATTTATAAAGCGTTGGATAGCCGACTCTTTGGTGTCGCTGCTGGCTTGAATACGAGACATTGGTGGCTTGTACCGATTAAAAACATTCTGCGAGCTAGAATCTAATCCCAAGGCCATCTCAATCAATGGCGCACAAAGTGCTACAGTAATGAAAAATAAAATAGTGTACGCACCGATAACAGCAGCTTTGTGCTCTTTAAATTGATGGTAAACAATTTGCCATAAAGATTGCGCTTTTTCTAATTGTGCAATTTGCGACGTATTTAATGAATTCTCAGTCGCTGGTTGATTAACATTTTTATTCAAGTTGATTTCAGGCTGTGTCATAGTGCTTCCCTAATTGTAAGAAATGCGGGGATCAACCACACCGTAAAGAATGTCTGCGACTAAATTCATAAGTAAAACCATACTTACTGATATCACAAATGACACCATGGCCACGTTAAAATCATTACCCATAATAGATGAATAAATTAATCTTCCGACACCGGGGTAAGCAAATAGCGTTTCGGTAATTAGCGCGCCTGAAAAGATTGATGAAAAACTAATAGCAATAATAGTAACTAGCGGAATCAGTGCATTTCTAAAACCGTGTCTCCAGATGACAACCTGATTGGTCATGCCTTTCGCCCGAGCGGTACGAATAAAATCATTTCGCATAGCTTCTAACATGGAAGATCGAACAAACCTTGAAAAACGACCAATCGATTGTACTGACAGTGATACCACCGGCAAAATCAGGTACTTTCCTTTATCTAGCATTTCTGCAAACCACGAATCATAAGCCATTCCAGTTGTCTGATATCCGCCGGCCGGAAGCCATCCGAGGTTAACGGCAAAAATAATTATAAGTACGATACCAAGCCAAAACGACGGTAAGGAAATTCCAGCAAAATTAAATAAATTAATGGCGTAATCAACCTTTGAATTTGGGCGTAAGGCGCAAATAATCCCCAGCGGTACTGCAATCAGTAGAGAAAATACAAGTGAAATCACTGACAAAACAAAAGTAGCTGATAGGGATGGCCCCATCATTTCTGTAACTGGTATACGGTAAGTGCGCGAATAGCCTAAATCACCGCTTGAGATATCTGACACCCAATTTAAGTAGCGTTTATATACTGGCTGATCCAGCCCATAGAAATCGCGCAGACGGGTAACGTCCTCCTGCGTGATTTTAGGATTTGCAGATATCATCATTTCGACAGGGTCACCAGGCATTAAGGTCATTAAGCCAAAACATACATATGAAAGTATGATAATAACAATCACGGTTTGTAAAAGCCTGCGCAAAATAAAAGTAGTCATGCAAATCCTAATTCCTTAAAAAAACATAAAGCAAATTATAAAAAAACCTATTCAACAGTCCATTTCTCAACTTCATTTGTTTCCGGAAATTGATGGCCAGTTAATTTGTAACCCTTCATCTGTGACGGAATCACAGCAACATCCGAACGGTAATATAATGGTAATACTGGAACGTCTTCTGTGTAGGCTTTTAAAACTTCGTGCATAATCGTGATACGTTTTTCAGGCTTAAATTCTGTATCCAAAGATTCTAAAAGAGCATCTACTTTTGTATTCTTCCAGCCCATGTAGTTCTGACCTGACCAACCATTTTTTGCAGTTGGAATATTTTTGCTAGAAAAAGTTGATTTCGGAGATGCTTCCGGAGATGACACCCAAGCAAACAATGCCATGGAATCAAAACCACGTTTTTTAGTCGTTTCACCGAAAAACACACGAGCAGGTTCGTTCTTAGAATTCACTTCAATACCAACTTGCTTCCACTGATTCTGTAAATAAACCTGAACTAATTCACGTGTTTTGTTTCCAGCAGTTGTCATAAGTGTGAAAGATAATTTTTTTCCATCTTTAGCACGAATTCCATCAGCGCCCATTTTCCAGCCGGCTTCGTCTAATAAACGGTCCGCTTCACGCTTAGAATATTTGTACGCTACGATTTTGGTCGCATCGTCTGTAAACCAAGGATCTTTTGGCGTTACGTTATGAACAGCAGGCTGCTGCTTACCTTCGAATAGTGCATTTACTAGGTCATCTTTATTGATGGAAAAATGTAATGCCTTACGAACGCGAACATCTTTTAAAGCTGGATGATCTAAATTTAAATCAATGTGCTCATAAACCGCACTTGGTTGAAATAATACCGAGTAACCAAGTTTTTCTTCTTTAACTTTTTTATCAAATGCTAAAGCTTGATCTAAAGCCAAACCCAAAACAGAAATCAGGTCAATAGTTCCAGAACGTAAGTTGGCTTCTAAAGTTCCAGTATTTGGAATTAATTTTACGATGATTTTTTTAATTTTCGCAGCTTCACCGTAGAACTTAGGATTTGGTGTGAAGGTAACGTGATCACCTAACTGAATTTCAGAAATAACGTAAGGACCATTGAAAAGTCCCACGTTAGTCGGTTCTTTAGAATAGATCGAATTTTTTTCGTAACCTTCTTTTTGGGCCCCGAATTTTTTAAATACGGGTTCTTCTAAATGCTTAGGTAGGGGATAAAACGTTCCTAATTGGTAGAAATCCCATTTCACTTTATCGTAAGTAAAAGTACATTTTTTCGGATTTTTTGGATCGATATCCATTTTTTGTACTTGCGTGTACACTTCTTTTTCGCCAACGCCCACGTTAGGAGATGAAGCTACTTTAATTGCAAACGCAAAGTCGTCACAAATAACAGGATTTCCGTCACCCCAAACTGCATTATCGATAATTTCCCAAACAGCAGTTAAGGTTTTTTTACCACCCTTATCAGCGATCTTAGCTCCGCCATTTTCCAGCGTAGGAATTGACTTTGCTAACTGCGGAATCCATTTACCTTCAGCATCAATCACAACTAAAGTGCGATTTACCATACGCTGCATGTATGTAGTTGCCATCATGCTGGCAATCAGCGGATTAAAGTTTTCGAACTCTTGCGAAATTCCGACTTTAAGTTCTTGATTGGTTAGTTTTGCACCAGAAGTAGGTGCTGCTGTGGTTGTGCCTGTTGCTGATGTAGTTGATGCATCTTTCTTGGTGCATCCCACAGTAAGCGACAAGGCCAATACGATAAGACCTAAATTTTTCATAACAACTCCTTATGTGTAGTTGAATTTGTTTTCATTTTTGAATTCATATCTAAATCTAAATGGCACGAGCGCAAGTGACCAGGGGTCCCTCGCAGTGCCGGCGCCGTAGTTACGCAAATATCCATTTTGTAAGGACAGCGGGGGTGAAATGTACAGCCCGACGGCGGATTTATCGGAGACGGAATTTCGCCTGTTAAAATTTTACTCATTTTCTTTTTGCCTTGGCCAATTGTAGGAATAGATAACATCAAGGCCTGGGTGTACGGATGCTGCGGATTTTTAAACAGCTCGTCCCGCGAAGCAATTTCTACGATGCGACCTAAGTACATAACAGCTATACGATCACAGACGTGTTCGATAACTGACAGATCATGAGAAATAAAAACGTAAGTTAACTTTAAGCGAGTTTGCAAATCTTTTAATAGATTTAAGATTTGCGCTTGAATTGAAACGTCAAGCGCGCTGACGGGTTCATCGCAAATAATTAGTTTAGGATTTAAAGCTATGGCGCGCGCAATAGAAATACGTTGGCGCTGACCGCCCGAAAATTCATGCGGGTAGCGGTTTACGTGTGATGCTTTAAGGCCAACAAGTTCTAACAGCTGTTTCACGCGCACACGGCGGTCGGTGGTGTTTAGCATGTTGTGAATGTGAAATGGTTGCTCAATAATCTGACCAACTGTCATGCGCGGATCAAGTGACGCGTAAGGATCTTGAAATATCATTTGTAAGTCTTTACGTTTTTGGCGAAGGGCTTCACCTTTTGCGTGTAAAAAGTCAGTACCATCAAACTGAATGGTGCCAGCAGTTGGTTCATATAAACGGATAAGGGCACGACCCAAAGTGGATTTTCCGCAGCCAGACTCGCCGACAAGACCTAACGTTTCACCACGTAAAACAGTTAAATCGACATCATCAACAGCTTTTACAGAACCCACTTCACGCAGGAAAAATCCTTTGCGAATCGGGAAGTGTTTTTTAAGCCCTTTAGTTTCTAAAATAATATCATTCATCTTTATTTTAGCCTTTTCTTAAAGTGGATTAAAGCACGCAACTTTGCGTGACGGTGTGACGTTGACGAACGGTGGCTTAGTGGTCCAGCACTCAGATTTAACTCGCGAGCAGCGATTTGAAAACGGGCAGCCTGCAGGTAATTCATGCGGCGCTGGAACACTCCCTTCGATGGTTTTTAGGCGGTCCATGCGGTGACCCATTTGCGGTCTAGATAAAATAAGGGCTGCGGTATAGGGATGCTTCGGAGACGTTAATACGTCTTGGGTAGGCCCTGTTTCGCACATTTGTCCTGCGTACATGACAAGGACCTTGTCAGATACTTCTGAAATAACACCTAAATCATGCGTGATAAATTGGACGGTCATTTTCAGTTTTTCTTGCAGGTTTTGAAATAGCTCAAGAATTTGCGCCTGGATAGTTACATCAAGTGCGGTTGTGGGCTCGTCAGCGATTAAAAACTGCGGATTGCATGACAATGCCATTGCAATCATTGCGCGCTGGCGCATGCCGCCTGAAAGTTGGTGTGAATAATTGTCGTAGCGTTCAGCTGCAGACGGAATACCGACCAATTGTAACATTTCAATCGCGCGGTCTTTGGCATCTTTTTTCGAGTATTTAAGATGTTTTTCGATCTGCTCGTTCATCTGGTAGCCGATTGTTAAAACCGGATTTAATGCTGTCATGGGTTCTTGAAAGATCATCGCCATTTGACCACCGCGGACGGTTTCAACTTCGGTTTGGCTTAATTTAAAAATATCTTTACCGTTTAGTAAGGCTTCGCCACGAGTTACTTTTCCAGGGCGGTCTATCAGCCGCATTAATGAAAAAGAAGTTACTGATTTGCCGCAACCTGATTCGCCGACAATTCCTAAGGTTTGGCCTTGGTCGATCGAATACGAAATGCGATTGACGGCGCGAAACGGGCCTGACTTTAAAAAAAATGTGGTTTCTAAATCGTTAACTTGAACTACTGGATTCAATTAAAACCTCATAAAAGTAAACTGCTGCTGGTTTGCCTTAGACCCAGTTTTTTAACCGTTTCTAAAACACAACACTAGGTTAGAATGTGTACAAGACTGCTGGGAAAAAAGAAACAAAGCCCGTAATTTAGCTATTAGCGTCACGGTAATTTAGCTACTGAATTTTAGCTACGGTATTTTCGGCGGCCAATTTTTTAAGAATCAGAGTGAAGGCCTTACTGATGCCGGCCGAAAAGCTGTCTGACAGCTTTTCCATAAAGCTTGGCTTTTGCTCGAATGAAATTTTTACGACCTGATGATCGCGGGAAAGTGTCAGTAAATATTCGTCGCTTGTTTTGATTTCGTCGATTAGTCCTAGGCCTTTAGCGTTTTCGCCATACCAAAACTCTCCGGTGGCTACTTTTTCTAAATCCAATTGCGGCCTGAAGCGGGACACGAATGATTTGAAAAGTTGGTGGGTTAATTCCAACTGTTCTTTGAACTTCATTTCGCCTTTTTCAGTTATTTCTCCGAACAAACTGACCGTTCGTTTGTAATCGCCGGCCGTGTATTCTTTATAATCGACGTCATGCTTTTTAAGCAAGCGGTAGAAATTTGGAACTTGTGCGACGACGCCAATTGAACCAATCAGCGCAAAAGGTGCCGCTAATATTTTACTGCCTACACAGGCCATAAGATAGCCACCGCTGGCGGCAACTTGGTCCACACAGATTGTCAGCGGAATTTGCGCTTCACGAAGGCGAATCAACTGTGCAGCTGCATAGCCGTAGCTGTGAACCAAGCCCCCTGGGCTTTCAACTTTAACGACAACTTCATCGAGCGGAGTTGCAACGCCCAAGATGGTATTTACTTCTTCTTTTAAATTTTCAGAATCCGAAGCTTTAATATCACCGTTTAGAAATTCGATTACAAAAATTCGTCCAGTTGGTTTTTTGTCGGAAGATTTGTCTTTGGATTTAGATTCTTTTTTTAAGCGTTTATGTTCTTTTTTTATTTCTGAATTAGTTAAAAAGGCTTCTTTTAATGATTGCGTTTGGTCTTCAAAACGCTCGTGTAAAAGCTCGATTTCAAAAAGATTTCTATTTTTGCTTTTAAGCGCCAAGCTTGCGATCGTAATCAAAACCGCAATAATAGCTAGAACAATAATAAAAGTTTGTGCGAAGAATATTCCAATTGTTTCAATCATTTCCATAAGTGAGCAGGACGTTATCTGATAACTGGGCGAAGGTAAAGACAAAGGTCGAGAATAGTTAGAATCGAATGTCTTAAAAATAGAATCCCAATTAAAGTAAAAGAGTGAAAATTCAGCTACTGCTAAACGCCTTATTTTGCCTGTTATTATTGGCAGTCTCTACTGCCAATCACGCGGCCGGTGTGGATCAGCAGTTACTGCAGTCGCTGACTTCTGATGCGGGGCATGATCAGTCGCGTATTAGCCAGTTCAAAAAAGACCGCGATGCTAAAAAAATATACGACAACGAACGTGAAAAAGAACTCGCACTTTTTTTAGAGCAACAGGAAAAATGGGAATTGGTTCGCGAGCGCGGCTTAACTGAATATCGGAATCGTAAACAAGACAAATCACCGTCGGACGACGGCCCTGAATACAAAGAAGACTTAAAATTAAAGGTAGCGGAAGAAAAAAAAAGGGAAGCTGCACGAATTACCGTCGTGCAAACGCGCGAGCGTGTAAATGCTAAAGCATTGCCAGGATCTTCGCAGCAAGAGCTTGAAGAATTGAACCTTGAGCAGAATCGACCGCGCTTTGACCGCAGAAAACGTGGTAAGAATAAGTGGGTAAAGGGTACTCCAGCCGGAAATTCGACTGGTGGAAGTGGTGGCGGTTTTGCTCCGCCGCCAGCGGCATTTGACGACTTTCCAAGTCAGCCTGATTTTATGCCGCCGCCAGCAGTCGATGGTTTTGAAGAAATTCCGCCACCACCACCGCCGCCGGTTAATTTTGACGGATCACCAGGTTACGGATCGGGAATTGATTCAGGTTTTGGAGATTTACCACCGCCGCCGCCGCCACTATTAGATGACGACTTTTAAGATTTTAAGATAAGTTCCTCGGTCGTTAAACCAGTTAACTGGTTTATGCGCCGAAATGCAAAATACATAATGCCACCTAAAAATAGTACCGATGGGACCAGGATGACTCCTAGGGAATACAACGTCATTTGACCAAGTTGCTCGTTCAAAATTTGCTGCTTTTCAGTGCTGGTTAGCGCCTCATCAAGTGGTGTGAAAATGCGCAATGATAAAACAAAATTAAGAATGGAACTCATTAAAAAAGAGACTGAAAGCAGCTGGGTCGTAAGCTTCATTAAGTTATGAAACTGAATTTTCTTATCAGCAGTTTCTAATCTGGCTTCTATTTTTTGGATATCGAAAGTTGCGGGGTTCATAAACAATGTTTTGAAGAAGGGCTTGGCGGTCCAACTTGAAATAAAAACGAAAATTCCAATTAGAAGCGGAAATGCGGCCTCTTTTAAGGCAAACCAAATTCCACCCAGCGCAAGTAGTGTTAAAGTTCCTGAAACCAACACGTTGAGCAATCCTAAAATAGCAATGTAGTTAATTTTTTTTGAATCCCAAAGTGATTTTACCGAGAAAAAAACGGGGAACGCGAGCGCCAATATCACAGCATATTTTGGTTCCAACCCAAATTTGTGGCCTTTGTTTAGTATTAAAACTGGAATTAAAATATTAAAAAGAATATTGCTAAAGCTGTCATTTTTTTGCATGTGCGTATAGTAGTGCGATCCCACACCATTTGCCAAATGCAAAATACAATTTGGCAAAGGTCTTGGGTTTAGGTAACGTTCCAGACAAAGGTAAATATAATTAGCCAATCATGAAAGGCAATACGATGAAAAAAATCACTTTAGCTACCGTTCTTTTAGCACTTTGTTTCGCAACTGGTTTTACATGTTCTAAAAATGCACCTCAACAGGTAGCAAATCCACCGGAAACAACAGCGCCAGCAGACGCACAAAATCAAATGGCAGCGCCCCCTGAGACTGCTAGTGCACCCGTACCTGCGCCGACTGAAACTCCGGCTCAACCTGCAACAGTTACTAAGTAGTAATTCATAATGTATTTACTCTAGATGTTTCAAACAACGTCTAGAATTTTCGCTCGACTTGCATGGATTTAATTACCGTGCTCCAATTGATGACATAGGCATACCTGTGATTTTTCAACAAGGAGTACCACCGTGGAATCTATTTTCGGCACCTGTTACGGCTATTTATTAAATTCTCTGCCCTTGTGGCAATCCATACTTGGATCAGTTCTTATTCTACTTTTTCTTGGTTTTTTCAGCATGCCACTCATAGTTTGGGCGATCGTGGGCGTCGTGTTGCTTATTGGTTTTCAAGTACCCCTGGTCGGTTTAATAATCTACGCAGTTGTTATGGCGGTATTTTTAATTAAGCCAGTTCGTGCAGTTGCTATTTCAAAATTAGTTATGAGCGTAATGCAAAAATTAGGCGTTGTTCCAAAGATTTCAGCTACTGAGCGAACAGCACTTGAGGCTGGTGTTGTGTGGATTGAAAAAGATTTGTTTTCTGGTAATCCAAATTTCGAAAAAATTATGCAAGAGCCTTACGGAAAACTGACAGCCGAAGAAGCGCTTTTTATGAAGGGGCCTGTCGAGCAACTTTGCCAACTTGCAGAGCCTTGGAAAATTTGGAAGAACAGAGACATTCCTGCCAACGTCATTGATTTTTTACGAAAGCATGGTTTTTTCGGAATGGTTATTCCGAAAGAATATGGCGGTTTAGGCTTTACAGCGATGGCTCATTCGGAAGTCGTTATGAAGGTCGCATCACGTTCACTTCCTTTATCAATTACCGTGATGGTACCTAATTCTCTGGGTCCTGCTGAATTACTAATTCATTACGGCACTGAAGCGCAGAAAAAACACTGGTTACCGCGATTAGCTAATGGATCTGAAATTCCGTGCTTTGGTCTAACTGAACCGACGGCTGGCTCTGATGCAGGCTCTATCACATCCTCAGGAGTAGTTTTTAAAAATGCTGAGGGAAAACTAGCTGTGCGGCTAAATTGGAACAAGCGTTGGATTACGCTTGCGTCGATTTCTACTGTTATAGGCCTTGCTTTTCGTTTACGTGATCCAGATAAATTATTAGGTGACGTTGAAGATTTAGGAATTACGTGTGCACTGATTCCATCAAAAACTGCGGGCGTTGAAATTGGACGGCGTCATGATCCTTTAACAATTCCTTTTCACAATTGTCCAACAACTGGAAAAGACGTTGAAGTTATTTTAGAAGATGCTGTTGTTGGTGGTCGCGGCGGAGTCGGTCAAGGGTGGACCATGCTTATGGAATGTCTTGCTGCCGGGCGCGGAGTTTCTTTACCGGCGCAATCAACTGGCGGTGCTAAATTAGCGTTTCGTGCAGCTTCGTCGCACGCTCTGATTCGTAAACAATTCGGATTTAGTATTGGAACATTTGAAGGTGTTGAAGAGCCGCTAGCGCGCATAGGTGCTACCACTTACGGAATTGAAGCCGTGCGCCGATTCACATTAGGAGCTTTAGATAAAGGTTTAAAACCACCTGTCGTTACAGCCATGATTAAGTATCAATGCACTGAAATGGGCCGCCAAGTTGTTAACGATGCGATGGATATCATGGGTGGTGCCGGAATTTCTTTAGGAAATCGCAATTTAATTGCCGAAGGATACATCGCAACGCCGATTGGTATTACTGTTGAAGGCGCAAACATTATGACCCGAACGCTGATTGTTTTCGGACAAGGTGCGCTTCGTTGTCATCCGTTTGCGTTTGATGAGGTGGCAGCAATTGAATCGGGCAACGTGAAAAATTTTGACCGCGCATTTTGGGGTCACATCGGTCACGTCGTGACTAATTTATGCCGTTCAATTTTACTTTCCTTAAGTCGCGGGTATTTAACTGGTGCACCTTCAGGAACGCATCCGAAAATTCGCATTCACTATCGCCGGTTAAAATGGGCATCAGCGACGTTTGCGATTTTAGCTGATGTTGCAATGGGAACGCTTGGTGGACAGTTAAAAGCAAAAGAAAAAATTACCGGCCGCTTTGCTGATATTTTTTCGCATATGTACATGGCAACCTGCGCTTTACGCCGCTTTAAAGAAGACGGTCAGCCAGAAGAAGATTTGCCATTCTTACAATTCTTTTTGAAAAATTCGATGTGTGAAATTCAAAAGGGTTTTGATGGCTTGTTCGATAATTTGAAAATTCCGGGGCTTCGTTGGTTCATGAAGGGCGTCTTAGGCGCTTGGTCACGAATTAATTCAATGGAGTCGCAAGCTACCGATGGTTGGTCACATATTATTTCAAAAAATATGTTAACAGCATGCCCGCAGCGGGACCGGTTAACGGATGGTATTTATTGGGTTATGGAATCGTCTCATGGGGCTGCCGCGGTTAAGACACGATTAGCTGCTGATGATCAAACGGCGCGACTTGAAAATGCGTTCAATATGGTAACTAAAGCTGAAGTTGTTGATAAGAAAATACGTTCTGCGATCAAGGCGGGGACTATGCCACGGCTTAAAGGTGCGAAGGCTTGGAATGAAGCTTTAAGTAAGAAAGTTATTTCGGACGAAGAATTTCGTTTGGTTACTGAAGCTGATAAAGTTCGTTACGATGCAATTTTAGTGGATGATTTTACTGAAGCTGCTTACCAGGATAAGATGAAGTAATTAACGCCGTTTGTGGTCTGCGAGGTTAATCCGTCCTTGAGAACGCTGACTCATGGCCATCGTGGCCATGAGTTCGATGAAATTAGGACAAATACTTTTGCATTTGGGTGCCCCGTTCCCCCGAACTTATGGCCACGATGGCCATAAGTTCGCGTTCTCACGGATGGACGCACAACGCCCAAACACTTACTGCGTTCAATACCTAACGATTCTTCCCAGAAGTACTTTCAGAAACAATAGATTCCCGAACAACAACAACTTTAATCTGCCCCGGATATTGCATTTCATCTTCAATCGTCTTCGCAATCTGCTCAGACAGTTTCATCGCTGTAAGATCATCGACAACCTTTGCATTAACTAAAACCCTACACTCACGACCACCATTTAATACAAATACGTCAGTGACACCTTGGTAACGCTTTGAAATCTCTTGCAGGCCCGAAACTTTTTGCGTGTACGTTTCCATCGTGCTTCGGCGCGCCCCGGGTCTACCACCCGAAATAGCGTCCGCAGCAATAACTAAAAAGTCGTAATCGTTTTCGGGTTGCACGTCGTAGTGATGGGCACGAACGGCGTGTATCACGTCAGGGGACTCGTTCCGTGCACCAATAAAATCAGCGCCGATAACAGCGTGGCTACCGTCTAATTCGTGATCTAGGGCTTTACCTAAATCGTGTAACATTCCGACGCGGCGGGATTTTTTAACATCAAT
>JAYTMU010000003.1:0-4499 GCA_043728195.1 Bdellovibrionales bacterium | reverse complement strand
GCCGCGCGACTTATGACATTTTTAGCAGTCCTTGCAATTTTAGGCATTTTTCTAGTTTTGTTCATGCATTTCAAATCAACTTTTATTTCAATTCAAGTTATGCTTAATATTCCGATGGCATTCATCGGAGGAATTATTGGAATTTATCTGACCAGTAAAACCATTTCTGTCGCAAGTTTAGTTGCGTTCGTTACCCTGTGCGGAATTTCATCTAGAAATGGTATTATGATGATTTCCCACTACTTGCATTTAATGAAACACGAAGGTGAAATCTTTAGCGAGCACATGGTTATACGGGGCTCGTTAGAGCGACTTATTCCGGTTTTAATGACGGCGCTGACGGCCATTCTTGGTTTAATTCCTTTAGCGTTAGCTGGTGACAGCCCTGGCAAAGAAATTTTGCATCCGGTCGCTGTTGTCATCGTGGGGGGCTTAATCAGTTCGACCCTTTTAGATATGTTTGTAACACCTGCTGTATTTTATCATTTCGGTAAAAAATCGGCAGAAGATAGTGTGCGATTAATGGATAAAAAAACTGTTTTCGAAGGAGAACCCCATGTTTAAACGATTCGTAGTTATTGCGTCGCTTATTTTAAGCTCTGTCATATCCGCAGCCCATGAAGATCATAACCAAACCCCAGGTGCGATTACGGCCAATCACGGTGGCACCGTCAAAGCTGGTAAAGAAATTAATCTTGAATACGTTGTTACTGGAAATGAAGTTAAAATCTATCCCGTTTCACATGAGGGAAAAGACCTTAACGCTTCTGATGTTAGTCTTACGGCCACAACTAAATTACCTAAAGGTAAAGCTGAAGCCGCAAAAATTGAATTAAAAGATGGAGCTTTTATTACCACTACAGACTTCAAAAGTGCGTACCGAGTTGAAGTGGTAGTTACAGCTGTTACAAAAGGCAAAAAAGATATCTTTAAATTTCAGATCGAAAAATAAGAGCAAAAAAAAAGGACTTTTTTATGACGTGCAATTTTGTTAGCAAATTCTTACTTATTTTTCTAAGCGTGGGAACTCGGGTTCAGGCACTGGAAGGACTAGCCGATTTAGAAGCTAAGCTTTTTTCGCAGAATCAAGAGTATCAATCACTGCAGCTGCAAAACGAAGCCAGTCAGTCGTTGCTAGGATCGACACGGTCTGGTTATTATCCAACGTTAAACGCCGTTGGCGGATACGGTCAGAATAAAACAGATGATTTAAGCGTCGCTGAAAAAGGCTACCTTGGTTATATCGAAGGCCGTGTGAACTTATTTCGCGGCTTCAAAGATCAAGCTGCAAAAAATTTACGAACTAATCAAATTAATTTAGCAAAGAACGAGCTAGAGACTAGAAAAAGAGACCTTCGCTTACAACTGGTTTCAGTAGCAAGTGATATGATTTTACTTCATAAGTTTGAAACTATTTTGGCGGAAGAATACAAAACCACACAGCTACAGAAACAAATGGCAGCGAAAAAGGTTTCCGCTGGCCTAACAAGCCAAGTAGACAAGATTGAATTTGAACTGCGCGAAAGTGAACTGTTAATCGAGCAAAAGCAATTTTCGCAGCAGCATGAAGAAGCGCATCAAAAATTCAATGCCCTTTTAGGAAGTGAGGTTGCAGAATCTGAATTTGCAAAATTAGATTTTAGTCCCAGCGAAAAATCAGCTCTTGTTGTGCAAAACATTACTGTGGAAAACACTTTGGAATACAAAAAGGCCCAGCTTATACAGTTGCAAGCAGAATTTGAAAAATCTGAAATTAAATCTGAATTTTTACCGTCTGTCGATTTTACATTTAGTGCTGGACGGTTAACCCCTTCGGAAATGACACCGCTTCAATTTAATGAATCTAAGTACGCCTTACTGTTAACCGTTCCCTTATTTTCAGGGTTTGATACGTATTACAAAACCCGCGCGGCCACGCAGACGCTGCAGGCCGCAGAGCGCTTAAAAAATCAAAGCCGAAGCGATACCTATGCAACAATTGCGACGGCTAAGGCGAAAATGTCAGAACTAATTTCCCTGTCACAGATTAATGAAAAACGCCTTCTTAGTTCACAGAAATACTTTGACTTAACACTTTCTGAATACAAGCGAGGCGTAAAAAATTCCCCAGATCTAGTCGGCGCTACCGAGCGATTATTTTCATCACGCAAAAAGCGCTATGAAATTCTGAAAGACTTAGAACTACTAAAAGTTCGCCTTGAAACTTTTAATTGATTATATTGCAAAAATTGGTTAGTAAAGTGGCATGACTTCAAATAAATTTTCTATATCGGGAATGACCTGTCAAGCGTGCGTTGAAAAGATATCAAATGCTTTGAAGACGATTGAAGGCGTAAGCGCTGTGGCAGTTCAACTTGCTGATGGAACGGCTATGCTACAAACCTCTGCACCACTTCAGTTACAAGATGTCCAGAAATCATTAGCTAACTATCCAAAGTATACAGTGAACAAGTTCGCTAATTCCGCAGACTTACCGGTAACCAGTAAAGTTCAAGTGGAGGTCTCGAAACTTGAAACATACAAACCGCTGATAATCGTATTTTGTTATGTCATATTAGCAAGTGTAGCTTTTCAAATTTATCACGGTTCGTTTCACGCTCACCTTTTTATGAATCATCTTATGGGCGGATTTTTTATTGGATTATCGTTTTTTAAAATTCTAAGTTTAAAAGCCTTCGGCGAATCCTTTTCATCTTATGATCCTATCGCAATAAAAGTTCCCGGCTATGGATTAGCATATCCTTTTATTGAACTTGGTCTTGGTTTACTTTTTATTGGTAACAAATATTTGCTAAGCGCAAATTTGGTCACCATTGTGATCCTAACTGCCACCACTGTCGGAGTCCTAAAACGACTAAGATCGAAAACCCAGATCCAGTGCGCCTGCTTAGGAACCACATTTAATCTGCCATTATCTTACGTCACCGTTTTCGAAAACGTTGTCATGATCGTCATGGCGGTAACGGGCATTTTAATAAGCCGGTAATTATATTAACGAGTTTTCGCACAGTACGGAGTTGGCGCGTTTAACCAACGGCCTAATTCTTTGCCGCAACTGTCGCGGCGGACGTAGTCTTTGCCTTCGCATGTGGGTTCCAGCACGCGGCATTCCTCGGTAGGGGTTTCATTCCATTTTGCGGCATCAAATGTTCCGGCTTTAATGGCTTTACCCAGTTTAGACAAATGCGATTTAAGTAGTGGCATTTCTTCGGTGCCAAGCATTTCATCTTGGGATTGATAAATAAATGGAAAATAGGCAACCGTTTTGAATTTCAGTGAAAGTTTTATGATGTGATCATTTCGTTTTTTAAGCGCTTCTTGCGTTGTATTTGTCAGACCTTCTTTGCGGTTCATCCAGTGCCCGTCTAACGTAAAATCATTTTTTGCTCAGATGAAAAATTTTGCGCTAATTTGTGATACAAATTTTCTAATTCCGGAATTGTTTTACACTCATCGTAGTACAAATAACAATTTGGCCCGATCCAGTCGACATTGGCTGGAAAACGAATGTTACCGGCCCCAATTACTGGCGCAGCTTCGGTTAGCATAACTGCTACCTCTGGAAAATATTGTTTCACAAGACCAGCTGCTTCTTGTAAATTCTTAAGTACAGCGGCGTTGGTCAGTGGCTTTTTCGCTGAACTGTTTTTCCAGTAAGGTCCATCGATTAGATAAACCCCGATGATTGAATCCTCAAGGCCCATAAGTCTGTTACGTAGGGATGAAATTAAATAATGGCGTGCGGTTGAAAGATCTAAGGTCGCTCAGTCAAATAAGCCGCCTTCAAGCATTAAGGTAACTTTGTTGTTTTTGCCTTTAGCCTGCACAATTTTCTGTGCCCAAACATCTAAGCCAGCTTGATCCAGTGGCGCCGAGATATAGTGAACATTACTAACTGCTGCGGTATCATTGATATAATTTCCAGTTCCGGTGTTTGCCATCGCGTCACCCCAGTAGCCAAAATATTTTATCTCTGACGTGGCGGCAAAACTGGATATTGAAGTAAATGAAACTAAACTTATGACGAAAAGTAACTGTATACGCAAGTTCATCGAACATCCTATGGTTTTAGTTATAGGTCATATTCGGATGTTAAAAATTGGACCAACTAAATTTACTACAGGGCTTGGTTTTAACGGCGCTTTTTTTCGAAGAAAGTTCTGACATTAACCCATCCCAACTTGCTGAAATATTTCAAACAAGCCGTGGAAATATGAGTCACATTTTATCGGCTCTGGAATACCATGGGTATGTTAAACGCGTGGTAAATGAAAACGATGCTCGTGGTTTTAAAATAGAACTTAAACCCGACGGCAGAAAAAAGGCACTTGCGATGATCAAATTTTTTGACCGACTGCAAAACCAGTTTGAAAAAAAGCTAGGCGTTAGCAACTGCGAAAGAATAGTTACCGGCATACACCTACTTAAAACTGTCATATGAACATCTTTACACAGGCTAAAAACGTCACTCGACTAATCATTCAACAGCCAAAGGCGAT
>JAYTMU010000002.1:0-10050 GCA_043728195.1 Bdellovibrionales bacterium | reverse complement strand
TCACCTGCCGCAGACTTGGAAAACTCTCATTCTGAGAAAGTAAGCGGTGCAGTAGCTCTGCCGGGTAAAGAAATGTTGTGGTTATAGCCCACTGATGGTCGCTCCACTTTTTTGCAGCATAGGGGCCGAACGGACCACCACCCGCAACATAAATTATGCGCGTCGGTTGGAACTGTTTTAAAGAATTTAAAAAATCATCTGCCACCGGATTTTTTGAAAAATCTTGTGCCAGCAAAGTGGTATTTTTTTCTACCTGCATTTGGCGATCAAATATTTTTCTAGAGCTTAACAAAAATTTGGCTTCAGGAATTCTAGTAATTAATTGGCGATAAAGCGCCCACCCAAGCCCGCGACTGGCCCCCAATATGACTATGTGGTCCTGGTTTGATAATTTTTCAAATGGTGTTGGTTTGCTCATTTGCTTTATGCTTACAATAATTTAGGCTTAATGTATGCCAAAAAAAGAAATCACTGTAACAGTACCGCAAAAAAATTTAAATTTCGAAGTACGTAACGGGTCTAACCTGATGCAGGCACTTCTTAAAGCGGGCCTGCCAGTGGCTTCGTCTTGTTTGGGCGATGGCGTCTGTGGAAAATGTCGCGTGGCTATAAAAGGAAAAGTGAATTTAGCCAATGATTTAGAACTGCAAACTTTGACTAAGAACAACTGTGATCCAGATCAGCGCTTAGCTTGCCAAGTCATCGTTGTTGATCCTATCGAAGTAAAAACAACCTACTGGTAATTAAATCTTAACTAGACGAATAAAATTAATTTCAATTCCTTGATTAACAAAAATTTTTTCAAAAGATGTTTGAAAATTATTTTCCTTAAAAACAGAATCTTCAGCGTACAAATTAAGTGTTTGAAATTCAACCTTGTACTTCGTTTCTTTAATTTCTTCCAAGGACCACAAAAAATATTCTCGTGAATCTGTTTTGAATTCTAAAAAAGATCCTGGTTTTTGCATTTCGTAAAGAGTATTTAATATATTTCGATTCACAACGCGGTTCTTTGGTTTGCGCGGAGTGACCCACGGATCCGGAAAATGAATGTACACGTTATCAAGCTCACGTTCGGCAAAAAGCAGATCTAAATTAAAAGCGTGGTATCTGCAGATTGCAGAATTTTTCAATCCCTTCACTTGCGCACGACGAATCGACTGTATCAGCGGTTTGTATTTTAATTCTAACCCGACCAGTAGCCGCAGGGGAAATTTATTGGCATGAAATGCAAAGTGCATTCCCGAACCAGTACCAATTTCTAGATCTAGTGGTTTTACTTTATCTGCATGAAACACATCTGAACGCCATTTGCCTTTATTTAGCGGCGCGCGCTCTTCGTTAAATGCAAAATCTTTAAATTCATTGTCTAAGGCAAGCGTGTACGCATTTTGTTTTGGCAGCGTGCGGGTCAAATTTATTTTAGGGCGACGGTTTTCATCGATCACGGTAGTTCAGTCCCTTGGGGTCCCGATTTCAAATGATCTCTGGTTAGCTTTCGTGTGTCCTTAAATTCACTTTTTCGAATGGCACAGGGCTGCACTGAACACACGCTGCAATATTTCTGCTGGCATGGATCCATGTGAAATGCAAATTCACCGTCAAATTCGTACGCTTGCACAACCGATTTTTCAAAATCGTGGGCCATCGTATGAACTTTTTCAACTGTCCAAAATTCTGGAACCACCATGTGTGCATCAATGTGATGAAAATTACCCGAACGAATCATTCGCAAATTGTGAATGTCGATGACGCCAGCAACTTTATTTTTATCAATTGCACAGGACAACTGCTCTAACAGCAAATCATCAGTTTCGTCCATTAAAGCGCCAGAATTAACTCGCATAATCTTGTAGGCTTCAAAAATTAACCACAGTCCAAGCAAAATACTAATAGTGGGATCAATCCAAGTAAAACCTGTGACGTAAATTAAACCTAAACCCAGCAACACACCCAAAGTCGTTATCACATCAGATAACAAATGTTTCCCACTGGCTTTCAAAGCCGCTGATTTTTCTTTTTTTCCAGTTTGTATTAGGTAAAAACCAGTCACTAAGTTAATTGCCGTAGCAATAACAGAATATTCGACACCAGCTTGAATATTTTCAATTTGTGTGCCGGCATAAAGATAACGAAACGCGCTGTAAATTATGGTGATACCTGCAAAAAAAACCAAGCCGCCTTCAAACGCCGCAGAGAAATGCTCTGCTTTACCATGGCCGTACGGATGATTTTCATCAGCGGGCTCGTCAGCCATTTTCACGGCAAACAAAGCAACAAAGGCCGTAATCACATTGGCCACAGTTTCTAGCGCATCAGATAATACGGCTGAAGAGTTTGTCGCGTAATAGGCTTTTAATTTCCAAATCAGAACAACAATGCTGACCGCAACGGATACTATAGCAGCGAATTGTCTTTTTTTATCGGACGACATAGCTAAATGTATGTCACAGAATGGTTATGCTGTCTTTCTTTTTTTCTCGAAAATATCGACAACTGTTGAATGATTTAAGCTAGTATTGCGATCAATTTCTTGGCGGTAAGCGCAAACTTGATTACGACCGCGTCGTTTCGCTTCGTACAAAGCCATGTCTGCTTTACGCACCAATTCTTTTGCAGATGTTGATGCGCCCATAACCGAAGTTGCAAACCCGGTCGAGATTGTCAGTTTAATAGAATCTTTACCTTGTGAAAATGTAGCGTGTTCAATGCGTGTGCGTAGACGCTCGCAAAATTGCTCGATGCCTGCTAACGGAGTTTCTGATAAAACAATTAAGAATTCATCGCCACCATAACGGGCCGGAATATCAACAGTTCGTGTTGACGCTTTGATAATTTTTCCTACTTCAGATAGAACATAACTTCCAAACAAATGATCATGACCATCATTGACAGTTTTAAAGTGATCCATGTCGACCATGACTACAGTAACTGGACGATTAAAACGTTTACCACGCTCCATTTCAAAATCTAATTTTTGAAATATGGACCGCATATTAAACAATCCAGTTAGATCGTCAATTTCCACAAGCTCTTGCAGTTGCTGATTTGCTTCAACTAGCGCTTCTTTTGCATCGCGAAATCGTAGCTGCGCCCGCACTCGCGCTAAAAATTCCATCGGTGCAAATGGTGCAATAATATAATCACTAGCACCCATGTCCAGACATTGAGAAATTCTTTCAGTAGATTTTTCAGAGGACACAACAATAAGCCCTGTTGTATCTAAAAACGGGGCCAAAGAATTTAAATATTTTAGACCATCTTCTTTTGCAAATTCTGGATCTACGATAATTAATTGCGGCTTCCAGTAATTTAGAAACTCGCTGGCTTCTTTTGCAGATGTTAAGCCACGCACGTCGTACCCTTCCCAACGTAAAGGCTCAAGCATAAGCTCAAGCGTTTCGGGATCTTCATCTAGCACTAAAATGGGTCGTACGCGGGGATCTTTTTTCACTACTTAGTTATCGGCATTTGCGCAAATAGTTGAAGATCCAGGCGCACTTATAATCGCCCGTACTTATGTCTGGGTTTGTCTCAGTTCGATACTTAGAAGATGTGTCAAGCCTGATCACAACCGGAGTAACTACAACCGTCGCGGCAAGAAATGAAAATGTCGAATTCTACGTGAACAATAGTTTAAAATGCATGGACTCAATAGTTTCTGAAACTGATCTCTTATAAGGTCCTGATAGTTACTAACTGCCTTGATAAATACGGCATTTTCAATAGGTTGGGTGGTTCGCTTTCAAAAACAACTCTGATCTGGCCCGGTTTGATTCAGAACATTCTACAATTAAAACCGATGACATAGATAAATTTGTTCTTTGCAAAGTAAGCTGATTTCGACCAGCTTACCGATTGGACCTTATATAAATAAGATCAGGCGAATACGTCACGTTATCTGTTTGTAATGTTAACTGATACTGAAAATATCGATTCGAAGGAATTGCAAAAGACGTAAAATTAGAAAACAGCATAAAAGGAACTGTATACAAAGCGTCTCCGGTTTGTGCAAGTTGAACAGAATTATTGTACAGTTCTGAAAAATAAGTCGTATTTGTTCCATTCGGGCCGCGCCATGCGGGAGCATCGGCACACGTGGTTGACGTGCAACTACGAAACTGAAATCGAACTCGGTTGGCACCACGACGATATAAATTTAAAACCTCGGCTGCACTTAAGACGCGATTCCAAATAGCGTATTCATCTAAATCGCCGTTAAAATACCAATTCGAACCATCATAACGGGCACCAATCTTAATTGCACTACCGATATTATATCCCGTTCCATAAGTGGTGTACGTATAAACATTAGATCCATCTAAGTAGATGATCGCATTCCCTGAAGTTGCATCTAAAGTTACGACCAGGTGGTGCCAAGCGCCGTCGTTCGGCGAATTTACAGTCGAAGATGGAATTGTTCCAACAGTTGCTCCGAACCCAACTCCAATTTTCCCAGTCGTTGAACAGCTCGCTCCGCAATACGGGGCAATAATAATTCTGTTAGATCCATCTTGTGCATCAAAACTATAGCCTTGCGCAGTCGTTGATGTTTTAAGCCATGTTGAAAACGTATAGTTTTTAGAGGTAGACGCTACAGTTGTTGGGACATTGACATAACTGCTGGTTCCGTTAAATCGGGCGGCGCGAATTAATTTCCCAGTGACACCATATGCACTTAGATTAGTTTCTGTCGCGTGTCTGGAATTGCCGGATCTGTCTTGAAAATCATTACCACCCATTGCAGAATTTGCAACGGTTTCATTAAAATTATAATAAGTAGAAATACTGTTCATCAAGGTCCCAGTCGCACTCGTATAATCGGTGCTCACTTCGCTGGTTGGGGTTAGTTCTTTTTCATAGGGAATAGTTGTTTTCCAGCTAACACTGTACCAGTTTGTAAGTCCCCCGCAAAATACATCCATCACCCTAGACGTATAAGTACCGCTAGTCTGTGCAGTGCTCAGAACTATCGAATTGCCAGATATCATCGTATTCGAGAACGTCCCAGAAAAATCCCCAGAAGTACTATCCGTAACAGACATCCTAGTCCTGTTACAGCCCCAGTAGCTAAACGGAATGATTACTTGCGCTGAGCAAACTGAACTTAACAATAAGAATAAGAATAAGAATAAAGAAACTGCAATTGCACCGATAACCTACTATTCTAGAATAGCCTAAAAATTTTAGCAAATTAAAAAACGATACCTTTAGCCTACCATGCAAAGATATTCAGGGCTATCCAAGTATGAGACGTAGAAGTAGCCGCTACTTTAGGTTTTGGTTTTTACACTTTTTTCTGAAACTGCACAACAACCCATCCATGCACTAGCTGAGTCGCCTTGAAAGCGGCTTGAACTTCTTCGTTGCTAATCGGTAATGATCCGGCCTCATATCTGCGAACAGATGCGTACGGATTTAATTCTGCCCAGTCAAATCCCCCTGGCGGGTAATCATCAACTGGCAATAATGCAATCAAAATTCCCAAATCATGAACCATTGGAAAAGAAATTTGTTTATGAATAAGTACAGACTTTAACGATTTTTCAACAGATTGCTGAATCATATACAAAATATTTTCCACCCGCCCCGGAGAAGCCGCCGCCAAAAGAGCCGCCGCGGTATCTAAATCACCCTTGGCAATTTCAAATAACTGTTTTGCATATTCTTTTTTAAATAAAATATTTTTACTTTGGACCATTGATTTTTAGCTCGATTCCAGTATGTGAAGCAATCATCGCAACGCCGCCAATGCCTTTTTCTTTTTCAAATTCAGTTCTTGTTTTAACAATCCAGTCGACAGCGACTGGTGAAAAAAATGGCGCGTTTACGAATTTGTAAAATATCTTTATGTCTGATGAATCTGGCACGACCAACAAAATATCTAGATCTGAATTGACTGTGTTTTTACCCTCTGCAGCGGATCCAAAAAGATACGCTTTTAGAATTGGCAATGCAGCTGACACTTTATTAATAAGCTCTTGCGCCAGCACCGGGCCATCAAAAGCTGGCTTAAAATTTGGATCAAGCTTTAACAGTGACATCCACACACTCTAAACTATGTTGCCACGAAAATCAATTTTCTTAAAGTCGATATGAGTTAACCCTACTGTCACCGTGACTAGCTTGCACTTCAGAAAATGACAGAGTAAGTTTACCCCATGAAACACAATGAAATTCAAAAAAAGTGGCAAAAAATTTGGGAAGAAAAAAAAGCTTATCAAGCTGATAACAATTCGACCAAACCCAAATATTATGCGCTAGACATGTTCCCTTACCCGTCGGGGTCGGGCTTACACGTAGGCCACATTGCTTCGTACACCCCGTCAGATATTGTCTCTAGATACAAACGCGCAAAAGGTTTTAATGTTTTACACCCAATGGGCTTTGATTCCTTTGGTTTACCTGCAGAACAGTACGCAATTCAAACCGGCGTGCACCCAGCAATTACTACAGAAAAAGCAATCGATGCATACCGTGAAACGTTACAAAAATATGGTTTTAGCTTTGACTGGTCCCGAGAAATTTCTACGTGTGACCCTAGCTATTATAAGTGGACACAATTTATTTTTCTAAAGCTTTTCGAAAAGGGCTTGGCCTATCAAAAAGAAGTTCCCGTGAACTGGTGCCCAGCTTTAAAAACCGTACTAGCAAACGATGAAATTGTTGACGGCAAATCGGAACGCGGCGGTCACTCCATAGTTCGTGTGCCGATGAAGCAGTGGATGCTTAAAATCACCGACTACGCCGAGCGCTTATTAAAAGATTTAGACAAACTGGATTGGCCAGAACGAACCAAAGAAGGTCAACGAAACTGGATCGGAAAATCCGAAGGCGCTTCTGTTTTATTCGCAGTCAAGGGCCAAACAGAAAAACTTGAAGTTTTCACCACCAGGCCAGACACATTATTCGGAGCTTCATTTATGGTGCTAGCCCCCGAACATCCACTTGTTAAAAAAATTGCAAGTACTGCGCAAGAAAAAAGTGTTGCTGATTACGCTTTACAAACTTCAAAAAAATCTGACGTTGACCGTAAAGCCACCACCGAGAAAACCGGAGTTTTCACTGGTGGCTTTGCAATAAACCCGCTAACAAAAAAAGAAATTCCAATCTGGATTGCCGATTACGTCATGATGGACTACGGCACTGGCGCTATTATGGCCGTTCCCGGGCACGATGAACGTGATTTTGAATTCGCCAAAAAGTTTGATTTACCAATTGTTCGGGTTATAGAATCTGAATCCGAGCTTCCGTTTACGGGCGAAGGTAAATTAATTAACTCAGATTTTTTAAATGGTTTATCTAAAACGGAAGCCATCGCTAAAATGATTTCTTTTTTAGAAAAAGAAAGTTTAGGTAAAAAACAAATTAATTTTAAACTGCGCGATTGGCTTTTTTCACGCCAGCGCTACTGGGGCGAACCCTTTCCTATTCTACGCGACGATGCAGGAAACATGACCGCCGTCCCCGCAGACGAATTGCCTGTTTCACTTCCAGAAGTAGCAAATTACGAGCCCTCGGATTCAGGCGAAGCACCACTTGCCAGAAATCAGGACTGGGTAAATTACGTGTCGAAGGCAGGGCAAAAATTACGCCGCGAAACCGACACAATGCCCGGCGCAGCCGGTTCGTCGTGGTATTTTTTACGTTACACCGATCCCCATAATGACAGCGAACCCTTTTCGCAAAAAGCCGCTAATTACTGGATGCCCGTTGATTTGTACGTGGGCGGACCCGAACACACGGTCGGGCATTTACTGTACGCGCGCTTTTGGACGAAGGTTTTATTTGATGCAGGCCTTACGAAGGCGGATGAACCTTTTCAAAAGTTAGCTCATCAAGGAATTATCTTAGCACCAAATGGTGAACGCATGTCCAAATCACGCGGCAATGTTATTCCGGCTGACCAAGTCGCTAGCCAGTACGGTGTGGATGTGATGCGGGTTTTCATTTGCTTTCTTGGTCCGTTGGACAAAGACAAAGCGTGGTCCGAAACCGGCATTGACGGCGTGAAAAGATTTCTTGATCGCTTCTACCGCCTGGCTGCCAATGAAGAAACAGGTGTCGGTCACGCTACAAATGACGAACTTGTCACCGAAGTTGAAAAAAGTTTGCACAAAACGATTAAAAAAATCACCGAAGATATCGAAGCACTAAGTTTTAATACGGCCATCAGCCAAATGATGATCTATGTGAACGATCTATATAAGCATGACTGTAAATCAAAGAAAGCTTTGTTGCCGCTGGCTCAGTTACTTCAACCGTTTGCTCCGCATATTGCTGAAGAAATTTGGCAATCGCTGGGTGGCTTGGGACTTGTCGTTAATGCCACGTGGCCTAGCTACGATTCGGCACTTTGTATTGATGATGTGGTTACCATGGGTGTGCAGGTAAACGGAAAAATGCGCGGGACCATCGAAATCAGTTTAACAACTGATGAAAAAACAGCCGTTTCGCAGGCCATGAAAATTACGACGGTCGTATCCGCTTTGGCAGGAAAAAATCCATCCAAGGTGATTTACAAAGCCGGTAAGATTTTAAACATGATCGTACCAAATTAGTTGCAACGCCCATTGGTTAAATGTAATACCAAAGCGTAAACAATTAGCTTCTAACGTCTAACAGTTTTTGGGGGATCAAAAGCATGAGTCTTTCCACGGATACCACTGCGAAATCGGCAACATCAAACGCAACTTCCGCAAACGCAGCAACGTCAAGTACGCCAGGCGCTGCAGTTGCGCCGACAACACATGCTTTTTCACAGCTTAAATCAGAAAGTTGGAGCGTTGAACAAAGTGCCGCAACCTATGGTATTAATAATTGGGGCAGTGGCTATTTCCGTATCAATCAAAACGGAAATGTGTCGGTAACACCAAAAGGCGAAGACGGCTTTTGCGTTGATCTGTATGAACTAACTCAAGAATTACAAGATCGTGGTATTCGTATTCCCATCATGATCCGTTTTCCAGACATTATTCGTGAACGTGTAAATCTGCTGCATTCATGCTTTCAAAAGGCTATCGCTGATCACAATTACAACGGCCATTTCTGTGGCGTGTACCCAATCAAAGTGAATCAACAACGTCACCTAGTGCAAGAGCTTGTAAAATTCGGTCGCGAAGTTCGCCTAGGTCTAGAGTGCGGATCAAAGCCAGAACTTTTGGTGGTGCTGTCGTTAATGAACACTCCAAACGGAGTCATCATTTGTAATGGTTTTAAAGACACCGAATACATTGAAACTGCATTATTAGCGCAAAAAATCGGACGCGAAATCATTATCGTCGTTGACCGAAAAGACGAATTAAAAATTATCACTGAAACCGCAAAAAAATTGAATATCCGTCCTAAAATTGGTTTTCGCGCTAAATTAAATACGCAAGGTGCTGGCAAATGGGTCGATTCTGCCGGAGCCCGCTCTAAGTTTGGCTTAACAGCCATCGAAATCGTTGAAGGCATCGAATTTTTAAAAGCGCAGAACATGTTAGAATGTCTCGAGCTGCTTCACTACCACATCGGATCGCAAGTTCCTTCAATTCAAAGTATTAAATCATCATTAAAAGAAGCAGCCAGATTTTACACCGAGATGCACGCCCTGGGCGCAAAACTTAAGTACATCGACGTGGGCGGTGGCTTAGGGGTTGATTACGATGGCTCTGGCTGGTCCGATTCATCCGTAAACTATTCCGAGCAAGAATACGCCAACGACATTGTTTCAACATTACAAACCATGTGCGACGAGAAAAATATTCCACATCCAAACATTGTGACCGAATCAGGTCGTGCGCTAGTAGCCCATCACTCAGTACTAATTTTTAACGTCATGGGTGTAAATAATCTTTACCGCCAAGAACCTCCAAAACCTGCCGGCAAAAAAGATCCATCGATCATGCAAGACATGCAGTACATTTTTGAAAAACTAACTTCAGAAAATTTAAACGAATGTTTCAATGACCTAGAACAAACAAAGACCGAAACACTAAATCAATTCACTTACGGAGTGTTAAATTTAACTCAGCGTGCGTGGTGCGAAAGTATGTTCTTTGCTATTGC
>JAYTMU010000001.1:0-6323 GCA_043728195.1 Bdellovibrionales bacterium | reverse complement strand
GAAGATGGCTTGTATTCCAATGCGCTACGATGGCTAAGTAGTGCCCCGGGATAAAGTTCATTTATAATTTGCGACCACTGACTTTGCACAAGTTTTTTTTCTTCAGCCTTCGGTACTGAAGTATAAAGACGTGGGCCAATCTTACGGATAAAATTTTTCTTTTTTAATTCTGTTAACCAGGCTTCATCCGATTTGATCTTTGCAGGAAAAAGCAGAGGCGGCAATATAGGTTTAGGTTTTTGCGGTAAATCTAATAGGGTTTCATGGTCTAAAAGTCCTAATCCTGTCCATAACTCCCGAATCCGTATCAGTCCAGTTTAACCAGATCGGATTCAATATGTTTTTTAAAACCATCGGATAATTCTGACCAAACAACAACATCAACTTTAAAAGGTAAATCAGACTCTTCAAATGCATCTTGTAATTTTCTTACTACCGACTTGTCGTAGTTTTCTTTCAAACACAAATCTAAATCAGAAAGTGTCTTAGCCGTTTTCTTAACCCTTGAGCCAAAAACGTAAGTCGACACATTAAGTTCTTTTAAAATGCGAATTACAATCTGCAAATGATGGGGCTCTAGTTGAATACTTTTCATCAGAGCTGTTTAAGTGATTTAATTTTTATGATCAATTTTAGCATTTCAGCATCAAACAAATGCAAATCCTTAAAAATATTATTCGCTATGAGTTTGTTGTACGAGTGAACAGTTTCATTTCGATCTTTTGTGAAATCGAACCATAACTCTGGGTTATCGATTAGTTTTTCTAACGCTGCTTCTCTGAAAACAGGTTTTGGGCTATTCAAATCTTTGCCTCGGCCATTTAAAATACGCTTTAGGGTCTTCCAAGCGAGCTCGTAGGTAAATTCAAAATACTGTATTGTACCCGCTTTTTCTAAATCTGATTTAGCAATTTTTAAGGCTTCATGAAATTGATCGAAGGCCATCAGTAGCGGCGCAATATCAATATTAGATTCTATAACGAATGGAGTTTGCTGATTATTAGTGACCGAATCGTCCATAACACCTTCCAACAGTTATTGAAGCCATTAAAATCTTGAACGAAAGCGCAGACGACTAAATCCCCGCTTTGTGTCTGTCATTATCATCAAGTACAGACTGAACCCCACCCTTAAGATTTGCTCGGTATGCTAAATGATTAATATCATAAACAAAGTTTGCACCATTTAATCCTGGAGTTTGCCATTCAGGTCCCAAGCGAACCGCGTCGACAGGACATGCCTCTTCGCAAAAGCCGCAAAATACACATCGTAAAATATCAATTTCATAACTGATTGGGTATTTTTCCACCTGCGCGTCCGGATGTTCACTGGCCTTAATCGTAATACATTCTGCCGGGCAGTTTGTCGCACACAGCATGCACGCCGTACAGCGAATAGAACCATCTTTTTTCACTGTTAAAACGTGATTGCCTTTAAAGCGCGGAGAATATTCGTACTTTTCTTCCGGGTAATTTAAAGTGATCATTTTTTTACGATTAAACAGATTCGATAGCAAATGCTTCATCGTGATAATTAAACCCACAGTCACGTCGATAAAGTACCACTGCTTTGAATCTTCTTTTTGCTTTACTACTGACATAAAAATCTCCGTCTATCTGGGCCTACAAAGGCCCGCGATTGAAAACAAATTCATTTTTCTTACGACGCTCTAGCGTCACCTGATCTGTTCGCGTGTTGGTAGCAACCAGCAGATTTTCTTCGGGCACGGGCGCTACATTCACATTCTGACCAGAAATCAAAGCCGCAGCTTCGATAAGGGTTAGCGCTTCGCTTACAACTGTCGTTGCCTTTTTAAATTTCTGCGCAAGTCCATTCGCATTAACAAATGTTCCATTTTTTTCAATAAAGGTTTTTGTTGGTATCAGCGTAATTTTATTTGATCCCGCAAAGGTATTTAACGAAGGAACTTTAGCTGATGATAGATAAACAAAGTTTTCAGCTTGGGTAAATAATTGCAACTTCGATTGCAGATCTGGGTATACAAAAATATTCTCAGGGCCTGCAACGACCAAATGCGTAATTTTTTTAGACTTTAAGCCGTCTTCAAGGTCAGACCACTTTGTGCTTAAGCCATATTTTTCTAAAGTCTGTAGTAAGCCTTTGGTATTCGGGTTTTTATCCCCACGAAGTAGTAAGCCATCAAAGCTTTCAAAAGTTTCTTTGTTATTCACCCAGTGAAAAATGTTTTTCGTTTTATAAACATTCACAAATGTAGTCACTATTGCTTCGTATTCTTCAACCGTGTGCTGCCCCGTTAAAACTAACGCAATTTCTTCGGCTTTTGCTTCCTTCAGTGATGCTGCAACGTCTTTAGCTGCGGCTCCGGGATGCATTTCTAAATTCCATTTATTATTTGAATACTTAGCGCCCTTTAACAAACGCACATCTTTATTAACAAACTTGTACGTGTCGCGACCTTCATCACACATCCAGTGCCCATTTACTTCAGCGTTGTAAACTGGCTTTACACGAAACAAACCCTCTTTATTGTAATAAACTTTAACGTTGCAACCAGTAGAGCAGCCATTACAAACCGTCTGTGAATCTTTAAGATACCACACCCGTTGTTTAAATCTGAAATCTTTAGACGTCAGCGCACCGACAGGACAAATATCAACGGTGTTTAAAGAATATTTATTATCTAATTGTTTTCCGGCGTGCGTACCAATTTCAGCATGATCAGCACGATTAAAAATTCCAAGCTCGTTGGTTTTTGAAATCTCGTCGGTGAAACGCACGCAGCGGGAACATAAAATACATCGTTCAGAATCTAAAACAACCGTTGGGCCTAGATCGACAACTTTATGCTTTTTTTGTTTTTTCTCGGCCATTTCAGAATCGTATTGGCCGTACTCCATGTACTGATCTTGCAAACCGCATTCACCGGCTTGATCGCACACAGGACAATCCAGTGGATGATTAATTAAATGAAAGTCTAGGCCCCATTTAACAGCTTCTTTAACTTTATCGGAGGTGTTGTTTATGACCATGCCCTCAGTGACCATAGTGTTACAAGCAATTTGCACACGCGGATTTCCCTGAATTTCGACCATACACAAGCGGCAAACGCCGGCAATGCTAAGCCCTGGGTGCCAGCAATAATGCGCAATTCGCTGTGCATTTTCAGTCATAGCTTGAATAATTGTGGTGCCTGGCTTTACTTCCAGAGCAACGCCATTAATGGTGCATTTCAACATGAGATGTTCCTTTGTAAGCTGTGCCTTTTACTTTTGATTTTCCTTCGCGCACGAAGAATTCAAATTCATCACGAAATTTTGTAACAAAACTAATAACTGGTAATGCCGCTGCATCCGAAAGCGCGCAGATCGTGCGACCTTTCATGTTGTCAGAAATTTTTAGTAACAATTCAATATCCTGCAGGCGACCTTGGCCAGATAAAATAGAGTGCGTAATTTTATCTAACCAGCCGGTACCTTCACGACAAGGTGTGCACTGGCCACACGATTCGTGATGGTAAAAGTGAGTTAAATTAGCCAAACACTGAACCATACACTGTGAATCATCAATGACGATGATGGCACCGGAACCAAGCATTGATCCCATTTGTGCCAAATTTTCATAATCCATTAATGCTTTCTCTGATTCTTCGGCATTTAGAACTGGTGCTGACGATCCACCAGGAATTACAGCTTTTAATTTACGACCAGCTTTAAATCCGCCGCCTAAACCATAAATCATATCTTTTAAGGGAAAGCCCAGTGGCACTTCGTAATTGCCAGGCTTGGTGATATTTCCGGATAACGAAAATAATTTTGTACCCGCTGATTTTTCTGTTCCCATTTTTTTGTAATGAGCAGCGCCATCTCGAATAACGTATTTAACAACCGCAAGAGTTTCGACGTTGTTCACGATCGTCGGTTTTTTCAAATAACCCTGTACGGCTGGAAACGGCGGTTTTAATTTCGGCTGACCCTTAAGACCTTCTAGTGAAGATATCATTCCAGTTTCTTCACCACAGATGTAGGCGCCGGCACCACGGTAAATATCCATGTCATGGTCAAACCCAGAACCTAAAATATTTTTACCTAAATAGCCTGCCGTGTAGGCCTCGCGTATAGCGACTTCAAGTGTGGCGATTGATTCGTCGTATTCACCGCGAACATAGATGTAAGATTTCTTAGAGCCAATTGCGAAAGCGGAAATGATCATACCCTCGATGAGCTGATGCGGAGCTTTCTCCATCATCATGCGGTCTTTGAAAGTACCCGGTTCGCCTTCGTCAGCGTTGCAAAGCAAGTAACGGGGTTCATTATTTTTAGGTAAAAATCCCCATTTCATTCCTGTCGAAAATCCTGCGCCGCCCCGACCACGTAATCCAGAAGCTTTCACTTCATCAATAATTAATTGAGGTGGCATTTTTAGTGCTTTAACTAAATCAGCATAGCCGCCATTTTTCTTGTAACCTGTAAGGCCTTTAAATTCAGGCAGGTGATAAAATTCCGAAAGATATTTTGTTTCTTGAGCCATTGCCATTCCTTATTTCATCATGCGAATTAAATTCATCGCGGATTCTGGAGTTAGGTTTTCAAAGTACTTATTACCAATTTGCATCATAGGTGCCGTTCCACATGATCCTAAACATTCTACTTCAGATACTGTGAAGCGACCATCTGGCGTCATCTGATCCAACTTCACATTAAGTTCATTACACATATGTGCAGCTAATTCATCTGCACCATTAATCATGCACGAAAGCGTTCGGCAAATTTGTATATGGTACTTACCAACATTTTTTTTGTTGTACATCGTGTAGAAAGTGAAAACTTCATTAATTTGCGATTCAGGAATTTCCATTACTTTTGAAAGCTCTTGAATAACCGCAGGGGTAATAAAGCCCTTATTTTCTCGCTGACCAATGTACAAAGCAGGCAAAACAGCCGACTGCTTTGCTTCGTATCTTTTTAGTTCTGATAAAACTTGCTCTTTACCTTCAGGTGATAATTGAAACATTTTATTCCCTTTGTTTAGCGATCTAATTCGCCAGCAATAACGTTCATACTTGCAACAGTGGCAATAGCATCTGCTAACATCGATCCTTTAACCACTTCTGGAAACGATTGATAAATAGCAAAACACGGTGGTCGTACTTTCAATCGATATGGATTAGCCGAACCATCGCTGACTAAATAGAAACCCAATTCGCCATTAGCCGCTTCAGTTGCGTCGTAAATTTCACCAACTGGTGGGCGCAGACCCTTAATCACCAACATAAAGTGATTCATCAGACCTTCGATATTGCCGTAAACATCTTTTTTCTCTGGCAGGACAATATTTTTATCGCGAATTGTATAATCGCCACCTGGCATAGCTTTGATGACTTGGCGAATGATGCTGACGCTTTGACGCATTTCTTCAATACGTACCAAGTATCTGTCGTAGATGTCTCCCGCAGCGCCAATCGGAATATCAAAATCATATTTTTCGTAGCCGTAATAAGGATTGGTTCGCCGTAAATCCAAATTCACTCCCGAAGCTCGAAGTAACGGACCGGTGTAACCCCACGCAATTGCATCGTCTTTTGCGACGGGACAAACACCTTGAGTTCGTTTGATAAAAATTTTGTTACCAATCATTAACTTGGCAATTTCATCGATTCCAACACTGACTTCATCACAAAATTTTAAAACGCTATCAAACCAACCATCTGGTGCATCTTGCGCCATGCCGCCAACGCGGGTCATGGAAACGGTCAAGCGTGCTCCGCAAAGTTTTTCAAAAAGCGAATATACTTTTTCACGATAGCTAAATAAGTGGAAAAACGCCGTCAAGGCACCTAAATCAACTCCGCCTGTTCCAACGGAAACTGTGTGGTCAATAATTCGAGAAAGTTCACACAGTAAAACGCGCATTGCTTGCGCGCGAGCTGGGACTTCAACACCTAACAATCGCTCGACTGTTTTGCAGTAGCCAACGTTGTTCATTGGTGCTGAACAGTAATTCAATCTATCCGTGTAAGGAATGACCTGATTGTACGGATGAGTTTCTGCCATCTTTTCAAAACAGCGATGCAAAAAACCAATCTCGCACGCAGCACGCACTACGGTTTCACCATCAAGCTCGGCCATCACGCGAAGCGTGCCATGCATTGCTGGGTGGGACGGGCCAATATTTATGGGAACGTATCGACTATCTAAAAGATCTCCGCGTTGTTCCGGAGTGTTATCAAAATGAATTGGCAAAACCGTCGAGCACGATTGCTGTGCATCTGCTTCGTAATCTTTTCGCAAAGGGTGTCCAATAAATTCATGGTGTGTTAAAATTTTTCGTAAGTTTGGGTGACC